>NZ_JBHXSU010000009.1:116166-143401 GCF_042715345.1 Streptomyces sp. NPDC058697 | reverse complement strand
CCCATAATCTAAATCAAACCCGCCGCCCCCGGTTTGTGCCGGTGTGAAAAACCCCCACCCCCCCGCCCGCCGGGGCCCCGGGGCCCCCGCCCCCCGCCGGGCCCCGGGCGCCCCTGTCTTGCTGTTGGCGGTGCGTAGGTGTTTTTGGGGTGCACGCGCGCGTGAGTGGTTGTTTTGCGGTTCTCCTCGGTTTTCTGGGCTCCTAGGGAGGGCCGTTTTCGGTTGCCGCAGGGCTACGGGCGGTGCCTTGTCATGCGGGATGCCGAGGTGATGGTGGAGCGGGCCTCGCGTTCGGTGAGACCGGTGCGGACGGCGGCGTCGACCAGGGCTTCGGTGAGGTCCGGGCCGAGGCCGTTCTCGTAGGCGCGGCAGGCGGCCCAGAAGAGGCGGGTGTTGCGCTGGCCTTCGTGGGCGGCGAGGACGAACTGGACGAGGCCCTGGCCGTGTTGGCCCGCCGAGGCGGGGCCGGCGGCGTGGCGGCCGGTGCGCGGCGGCGGCAGGAGGAGCTGCAGAAGGGACGGCGGGCAGGCGGCGGGTGCCAGGTGGGCGGTGCCCGGGGCCGTGCTGTAGGCGCCGTGTTCGGTGCGTGAGCCGGGGCCCACGAGGTAGCCGCCGGCGCCGCGGATGTCGATTCCGGGTGCCAGGCGGCCCGCCGAGTTGGGGACGACGACGTCGGGCGGGCCACTCAGCCAGACATGGCGGCCGCCGCTGGGGGTCAGCACGACGACCGTCTCGGGGATCGTGAACAGGTGGCGCAGGGCCAGTTCCCGGAGCGCCGCGGACGAGTCCGTACCCGATTTGGTGTCGAGGTCGATGCCGATCAGGCGATGCGGGTCCAGCCCGCAGGCGATGCCGTAGCCGGTGGCCCAGGGAGCGGCGGCGAAGAGCTCTCGGATGCGTATGGGGTCGATCGAGGCGTCGTACACCCCGTGTCCGAAGCGGCCGCACTCGCCGTGGCAGAGCGGGGCCGTGGGGTCGTCGCGGTGCGGGGAGCGCAGTGCCGGAAGTTTGGTTCGGGACAGCGGGATGACGGCCAGTCCGCGTTCGGCGGCTGACAGGGCGTGTGCGAGGGCCAGCGTCGTGGCCTGCCGGTCGATGGTGGCCATGACTCCATGTTCGTACGAGTGTTCGAAAAAGGGAAGAGGTGCTCCGGGGGTGGGGTGAAGGAGGGCCGGGCCGGGAGGGGTGGAAACCGGCCCCGTGGGATTGGCTGAAAAGGTGCCGGAACGCTTCGTCCCTTGCGGCGTATGGGATTGAGTCGCCCGCGCCGCCCTGATCTGCGGTTTTGGTCGCGTGAAGGGGGTTTATCGACATGTCCTCACGCTTGCGAGCGAATAGTGCCTTCCGGGGTGGTTCGCCGGGGATTCGGTGGGCAATTCTGATCTCGCGACGTTGTGACAGACACCGAGGCGGTCGGCCAACTGCCTTGGAACAAGCCGTACTCAGCCGGTCCTGGCCGGTGCGAACTTCCGCTTCTGGAGGAAAAGACATGGCAAGCATCCGTACCGCCCGCCTTCTCGCCGCCGCGGCAGCCCTGCCGCTCGCCGCCGCCCTCTTCACGGGCGTTGCGGCGGCCGACAACGGCGCCTTCGCGGACAACGGATCGAACGCGGCCGTGGCGAACGTCGTCGGCAGCGGTGTCGGTGGCGACAACTACGGGACCTCGTCCACGACTCAGCAGCAGGCCGTCGGCTCCGGTGCCTCGAACCAGAGCAACACGGCCCAGGTGAACGGTTCCGCGTTCACGGCCATCGACCAGTCGAACGAGAACATCGCCGTCAACTTCACCGAGCTCTGGTGAGCCGGCGGCTGCCGGGGACTGGAGACCCCCGGCGGTCGTACGCCTCCTCAGTGGGGTGCTTTGTGGGGTGGTAACACGTCTGCGCGGCGGCACTTGGGTGCCGCCGCGCAGACGTTTCCGCATGTATGCCGGGCGGGCGATCGTGACCCCGGCGGTCGAGGTCCGTGACCTTGACAGTCCCACTCATCTGACGGACAGTCAGAAACCCTTGTTCGTACGAGGTCCGGGAGGGCCGTCGTCGTGCATCTCGCCCCCACCGAGCGCCAGCGACGACTGCGCGCCGAACTCCGTACGTACTTCCGGGACCTGATGCCGGACGGACCGCCGGTGCCTGGGGACCCTGTTGCGCCGGGTGCCTCGGACCGGCAGCGGGCGCTGTTGCGCCGGATCGGTGCCGACGGGTGGCTGGGGCTCGGCTGGCCCGTCGCCTACGGGGGTCAGGGACGCGGCGCCGACGAGCAGTTCGTCTTCTTCGACGAGGCTTACCGGGCCGGCGCTCCGGTCTCCATGGTCACGCTCAACACGGTCGGGCCGACGCTCATGAAGTACGGGACCGAGGAACAGAAGGACTACTTCCTGCCGCGGATCCTGCGCGGGGAACTCGTGTTCGCGATCGGGTACAGCGAGCCGTCCGCGGGGACGGACCTGGCGTCGCTGCGGACCCGGGCCGTGCGGGTGGAGGGCGAGAGCAGCCCTGCGGGCGAGCAGAGCCCCGGCGGTGCCGGGCGTGGAGGGTGGCCGACTCCGCGTGGCGGCGCTGACTGGCTCGTCGACGGGCAGAAGGTGTTCACCTCCAACGCCCAGCAGGCCGACTGGATCTGGCTCGCCTGCCGTACGGACCCCGACGCGCCGAAGCACAAGGGGATCTCGATCCTGCTCGTGCCCACCGACGCCCCCGGGTTCTCGTGGACGCCGATCGCGACGGTGGGCGGGCTCACCACGACAGCCACTTACTACGACGGTATCCGGGTCCCGGCGGCCAACCTCGTCGGTGAGGAGAACGGCGGCTGGGGGCTCATCACCAATCAGCTCAATCACGAACGGGTCGCGCTCGCGGCGATCGGCATGCAGGCCGAGGACTTCTACGCGGCCGCACTGGCTGCCGCCCGCACACCCGATCCAGTGACCGGTCGGCGCAGGGTTGACGAGCCGTGGGTGCGGTCGAGGCTGGCCGAAGTGCATGCCCGGCTGACGGCAACACGCCTGCTCAACTGGCGTTTGGTGGGTGATGTGGGGGCGGGCCGGCTGGCACCCGGCGATGCGAGCGGCGTGAAAGTGGTGGGAACCGAATCGGCGGTCGCGGTGTACCGAATGTGTCAGGAAGTCGTCGGATCGGACGCGCTGGTCCGTTCCGGATCGCCGGGTGTGTTCGGGGACGGCGAGCTGGAGCGGATGAACAGAGCGGCTCAGGTCAACACGTTCGGGGGCGGGGTGAGCGAGGTGCAGCGGGAGATCGTGGCGACCATGCGGCTCGGGATGACCAGGGGGCGGCGATGAGCGAGCGGGAGGTTCAGGGCGCGGAGGGGGCGACGGCTCTGGGCGGGGGCGGCGAGTACGAGGACGTGTTCGCGCGGGCGAAGGCGTACGAGGGCCAGGCGGCGGCAGTCGGGGGTGTGGGCAAGGACCTGGTCAACGAGCCGATGATCCGGCACTGGTGCGAGGCGATGGGAGACACGAACCCGGCGTACGCGGGGGCGGACGCCACAGCGCCGCCCACCATGCTCCAGGCGTGGACGATGGGGGGCCTCTCCGGGCACGCGGGGCGTTCCGAGGCGTACTACGAACTGCTCGGGCTGCTCGACGACGCCGGGTACACCTCGGTGGTCGCCACCGACTGCGAGCAGGAGTATCTGCGGCCGCTGCGGCCCGGGGACGCGATCACCTTCGACGCGGTGATCGAGTCGGTCTCCGAGCGCAAGACGACCAAGCTGGGCACGGGGTACTTCGTCACGACTCGGATGGATGTCCGCGTGGGTGGCCGGACAGTGGGGACACACCGGTTCCGGATCCTGAAGTACGTGCCCGCGGTCCGGAGAAGGAGTGCACCGAAGGCGGAGGGGGCGGCTGCGGTTTCGAAGACAGCGGTGGCTGCCGAGGTCCCACCGCCCAAGCGGCCCCGCCCTGTCGTCAATCGGGACAACGCCGGCTTCTGGGAGGGCGTGTCCCGGCACCAGCTGCTCATACAGCGCTGCGACGGATGCGGGACGCTGCGTTTCCCCTGGCTGCCGGGGTGCAACGCGTGTGGCTGCCCGGACTGGGACACGGTCGAGGCGGGCGGCGAGGGGACCGTCTACTCGTACGTGGTGATGCACCATCCGCCCTTCCCGGCCTTCGACCCTCCGTATGCGGTGGGGCTGATCGAGCTCGCCGAGGGCGTGCGGATGATCAGCAACGTGGTGGGAGTGCCGCACGACCGGGTGCGGATCGGGATGCCGGTCCGGCTGGAGTTCGAGCAGGTGGACGAGGAGTTGGAGCTGCCGGTCTTCCGGGCCGTCGAGAGGAGCGGGGGCTGACATGGACTTCACGCCCACGGAGGAGCAGGCGGCGGCCCGCGAGCTGGCTGCGCGGATCTTCGGCGACCTGTCCACCCACGAGCGGCTGACAGCCGCGGGCACCGGCAGCGACGCCGAGCTGTGGAAGGCGCTGTGCGAGGCCGGGCTGCCGGCCGCCGTCGAGGACATAGGGCTCCTCGGCCTGGTGCTCCTGCTGGAGGAACAGGGGCGGGCCACGGCCCAGGTGCCCTTCGCGGCGAGTTGTGTGTACGGGCTGCTGGCGGTGTCGGCCCATGGCTCGGCGGAGCAGCGGGAGCGGCTGCTGCCCGCGATCGGGGACGGGACGGTGGTCGTCACCGGCGCCCTGCCCGAAGCTGCCGTACGGGCGGGCGGATCCGGGGAGTTGAGCGGTGTGGTCCCCGTGGTGCCGTGGCTCCGCGATGCCACGCACGTCCTCGTCGCCGACGACGAGCACGGCCTGTGGCTCGTACGGACCGTCGACGCGCGGTGCGAGCCCGTCGAGCTGACAGCGCCCTGGTCGGCGGGACGGCTGACGCTGGACGGGACACCGGGCGAGCCGCTGGGCGGGCGCGAGCGGGTGGGCGGGCGGCTGGGTGGTTCCGACGCCGGCGTGGCGGGCCAGGGGGCGTACGACGACGTACTGGCCACCGCGCGCACCGCCTTCGCGGGGCTGCAGGCCGGGGTGTGCGCGGGCTCGGTGGCCCGGGCGGTCGATCACACCAACACCCGCGAGCAGTTCGGGAGACCGCTCGCGACCAAGCAGGGGGTACAACTCCGGGCGGCCGACGCGTACATGGACACCGAGGCGATACGGGTCACGGCCTACGAAGCGGCCTGGCGGCGGGACGAGGGGCTGGACTACGCCACGCACGCGTTGACCGCGGCCTGGTGGGCGTCGGAGGCGGGGTCCCGAGTGGTGCACGCGGGCCAGCATCTGCACGGCGGTACGGGGGCCGACCTCGACCATCCCGTGCACCGGCACTTCCTGTGGGGGCGGCAGTTGGACGCGTATCTGGGATGCGGGAGCGAAGTGCTCCAGGAACTGGGGGAGTTGATCGTGCACGGAGAGGGAGGCGCGTGAACACCGAGGCCGGGCCGGTGCGGGTGGGGGACGCCCTGCCGCCGCTGGAGATCGAGATCACCCGCACGCTCATCGTCGCCGGGGCGATCGCGTCGCGGGACTACCAGGACGTGCACCACGACGCGGAGCTCGCGCGGCAGAAGGGTTCGCCGGACATCTTCATGAACATCCTGACGACCAACGGGCTGGTCGGGCGCTACATCACGGACCGGTTCGGACCCCGGTCCGTGCTGCGGAGGGTCGCGATCAGGCTGGGTGCGCCCAACTACCCCGGCGACACGATGGTGTTGACCGGCACGGTGGAGGAGGTCGAGGGCGACACGGCGACGGTCAGGGTGGTGGGGGCCAACGGCATCGGCAGACATGTCACAGGGACCGTCACGGTCACTGTCCCCGGAGCCGATGGTGCTGATGGGGCCGGTGGGGCCGATGGGGCCCGTGGAGCTGAGGGCTTTGAGGGAGCCGAGAGCGCCGTGGTCCACGAGGCGGGGAGTCGGCCATGAGCGTACGGACGAGGGACGCGCTCGGCGGGCGGGCGGCGATCGTCGGGATCGGGGCCACCGAGTTCTCCAAGGATTCGGGGCGCAGCGAGCTGCGGCTGGCCGTCGAGGCGGTGCGGGCCGCGCTCGACGACGCGGGGCTCACACCGGCCGACGTGGACGGGATGGTGACGTTCACGATGGACACTAGCCCGGAGATCACCGTCGCCCAGGCGGCCGGCATGGGCGAGCTGTCCTTCTTCTCGCGGATCCACTACGGCGGAGGCGCGGCCTGCGCGACCGTCCAGCAGGCGGCTCTGGCCGTGGCCACGGGCGTGGCCGAGGTGGTGGTCTGCTACCGGGCGTTCAATGAGCGGTCGGGACGGAGATTCGGTTCGGGGGTGCAGCGGCGCGAGCCGTCGGCCGAGGGCGCGGCGCTCGGCTGGTCGCTGCCTTTCGGACTGCTCACGCCCGCGTCCTGGGTGGCGATGGCGGCTCAGCGCTATCTGCACACGTACGGACTGACGCCCGAGGCGTTCGGGCAGGTCGCGGTCGTCGACCGGAAGTACGCGGCGACCAACCCGGCGGCGTACTTCCACGGCAAACCGATCACCCTCGCCGACCATGCCGCGTCGCGGTGGATCGTCGAGCCGCTGCGGCTGCTGGACTGCTGTCAGGAGACCGACGGCGGTCAGGCCCTGGTCGTCACCTCGGTGGAGCGGGCGCGTGACCTGCCGCATCCGCCCGCCGTGATCACCGCGGCCGCCCAGGGCGCGGGACGCGCTCAGGAACAGATGACCAGCTTCTACCGGGACGACCTGACGGGGCTGCCGGAGATGGGCGTGGTGGCACGGCAGCTCTGGCGCACGTCCGGGCTGACGCCGGCCGGAATAGACGTGGGGATCCTGTACGACCACTTCACACCGTTCGTGCTGACGCAGCTGGAGGAGTTCGGGTTCTGCAAGCCGGGCGAGGCCGCGGACTTCGTCGCCGAGGAGCGGCTGCCGTTGAACACGCACGGGGGGCAGCTCGGGGAGGCGTACCTGCACGGGATGAACGGTGTGGCGGAAGGCGTACGACAGCTCCGGGGCACGTCCGTGAACCAGATACCGGGGGCCCGCCGCGTACTGGTGACGGCGGGGACGGGCGTCCCCACATCGGGGTTGATCCTGGGCTCGGACGATCGGGGCTGATGCTGGGGCGGTGCGGATGGCCGGGGCGCTTGTCCGGGTCGGGCGAAGCGGGTGACCGTGGTGCGTGCCCGGGCCGAGCGGGGTGTATGTCCAGGCCGTGCGGCCGGAGCGGGGCCGTCGTTCGTCACTTGAGTCACCCACCGTTGCGACCCGCCGTACGCGACTCCCCGTATGCGTCGGCCCGGTCTCAGCGCGGTGCTGGCGGTACTGGCAGTGCCGGCGGTGTCGGCGGTGTCAGCGCGGCCTCGGCCGGGTCCCGGCGCAGCCCAAGGCGCTTGCTTTCGCGCTCGGCGAGTGCTCCGGCGTACCCTCCGGGAGCGCTGGTGGAGTGCGGTCGTACTACTCCCGCATCATTCCGGGGTCCGGGCTACTGCCGGCGGAGCCGTCTCTCAGGGGTGAACCCTCAGGGGGCCGGGGCCCGGCGTCCACCTTCAGTAGGTGGGGCCAGCCCCCCTCCTACAACCTGAGGCGGACACGGCTTCGGGACCTGCGGCCGATCCGCTGGAGTAGGGGGCGCTCCTAGCGTGGAGCCATGACCACAACCGTCTGCACCAGCGCTTCGAATGCGGCGACGCGGACCCTTGCGTACCCGTCGTTCTCCTCGTACGTCAAGGCCCGCCAACCAGTGCTGCTGCGCACCGCTCGCTCGCTGACCGCGAACCCGAGCGACGCGGAGGACCTGCTGCAGACCGCACTCACGAAGACGTATGTCGCGTGGGAGCGGATCGAGGACCACCGGGCCCTCGACGGCTATGTACGGCGCGCGTTGCTGAACACGCGGACGTCGCAGTGGCGGAAGCGGAAGGTCGACGAGTTCGCGTGCGACGAGCTGCCGGAGCCGGAGGCTCCGCCGGCCGGGGACCCGGCGGAACAGCAGGCGCTGCACGACGCGATGTGGCGCGCGATCATGAAGCTGCCTGCGCGGCAGAGGGCGATGGTCGTCCTGAGGTACTACGAGGACCTGAGCGAGGCGCAGACGGCGGACGTACTGGGAGTGTCGATCGGTACGGTCAAGTCGGCCGTGTCGCGTGCGCTGGGCAAGCTTCGCGAGGACCCTGAGCTGGGTCCCGTGCGCTGATCGGTGCAGCCGAGCAGTGCGGGGCAAGCACACTGCTCACGTCGGGGCAAGGAATCCCGCCGTGACGTGATCGATCATCCCGGAGTAGTGACATACCGCGCGGTATGTGAGCAGAATCAGCCCAACCCTTACTACCGCGTAGGCAATGTCGCCCCCGGGAGGACGCCGTGCTGAGCACGATGCAGGACGTACCGCTGCTGATCTCGAGGATCCTGACCCACGGGTCGACGATCCACGGTTCATCTCAGGTGATCACCTGGACCGGTGAGGGCGAGCCGCAGAGGCGCTCGTTCGCTGAGATCGGAGGGCGGGCGGCACGGCTGGCGCACGCGCTGCGTGACGACCTCGGAGTCCGGGACGACGACCGGGTCGCGACGCTGATGTGGAACAACGCCGAGCACGTCGAGGCGTACTACGCGATCCCCGCCATGGGCGCGATCCTCCACACGCTCAACCTTCGGCTGCCGCCCGAGCAGCTCGTCTGGATCGTCAACCACGCCGCCGACCGCGTGGTCGTCGCCAACGGTTCGCTGCTTCCGCTGCTCGCGCCGCTGCTGCCCCACCTCAAGACCATCGAGCACGTGGTGGTCTCCGGCCCCGGCGACCGTTCGCTGCTGGACGGGGCGACGGTCCAGGTGCACGAGTACGAGGACCTGATCGCCGGCAAGCCGGAGAGCTACGACTGGCCCGAGCTGGACGAGCGCCAGGCCGCGGCCATGTGCTACACCTCCGGCACGACCGGCGACCCGAAGGGTGTCATCTACTCCCACCGGTCGATCTACCTGCACTCGATGCAGGTCAACATGGCGCAGTCCATGGGCCTGACCGACGCGGACACCTCCCTCGTCGTCGTTCCGCAGTTCCATGTGAACGCCTGGGGGCTGCCGCACGCGATGTTCATGACCGGCGTGAACGTGCTGATGCCGGACCGTTTCCTCCAGCCCGCCCCGCTCGCCGAGATGATCGAGAGCCAGCGCCCGACGCATGCGGCCGCCGTCCCGACCATCTGGCAGGGCCTGCTCGCGGAGCTCAGGGCCAAGCCCCGTGACGTGAGTTCGCTGACCCAGGTCACCATCGGCGGCTCCGCCTGTCCCCCGGCCCTGATGAAGGCCTTCGATGAGCTCGGCATGCGCGTCTGCCACGCCTGGGGCATGACGGAGACCTCCCCGCTCGGCACGATCGCGCGCCCTCCGGCCCAAGTGGTGGGCACGGACGAGGAGTTCGCGTACCGCCTCACGCAGGGCCGTTTCCCGGCGAGCGTCGAAGCCCGGCTGACCGGCCCCGGCGGCGAGCGGCTGCCGTGGGACGGCGAGTCGGCGGGCGAGCTGGAGGTGCGCGGCCCCTGGATCGCGGGCGCGTACTACGGCGGCCAGGGCGCCGAAGTCCTGCGCCCCGCCGACAAGTTCAGCGAGGACGGCTGGCTCAAGACCGGCGACGTCGGCACGATCAGCACCGATGGATTCCTGACCCTCACCGACCGCGCCAAGGACGTCATCAAGTCCGGCGGAGAGTGGATCTCCTCGGTGGACCTGGAGAACGCGCTCATGGCCCACCCGGACGTCACCGAGGCCGCTGTCGTCGCCGTCCCGGACGACAAGTGGGGTGAACGTCCGCTCGCCACCGTCGTGTTGAAGGAAGGCGCCGGCGCCGACTTCGAGTCCCTGCGGTCGTTCCTCGCGGGCGAGGGCAAGATCGCCAAGTGGCAGCTTCCCGAGCGCTGGACGATCATCGAGTCGGTACCGAAGACGAGCGTGGGCAAGTTCGACAAGAAGGTGCTGCGCAGGCAGTACGCGGCGGGCGAGTTGGACGTGACCCAGATCTGACGGTCATCAAGGGCGGCGAGCGATAGCCTTCTGTTCGCATTTAGGTCGGTACGTGAGTTGGGGCGTTGTTTCACGTGAAACAACGCCCCAACTCACGTATGAGCACGTGCACTTCTCACGGAACCACCGCTGCGGGCAGGGCGGACGCTCAGTTTGTGCCGATGCGCGCCAGCAGGTCCACGATCCGGCCCTGCACCTCGGTACTCGTCGACCGCTCCGCGAGGAACAGCACCGTCTCCCCCGCCGCGAGGCGCGGCAGTTCGGTCGGGTCGACGGCGGCCGTGTAGACGACGAGCGGGGTGCGGTTGAGCTGGCCGTTCGCACGCAGCCAGTCGACGATTCCGGCACGTCGGCGACGTACCTGCATCAGGTCCATCACGACCAGGTTCGGCCGCATCTGCGTGGCCAGCGTGACGGCGTCCTCGTCCGACGAGGCGCGTGCGACCTGCATTCCGCGCCGCTCCAGCGTCGAGGTCAGCGCCAGCGCGATCTCCGCGTGCTCCTCGATGAGCAGGACGCGCGGCGGGTGCTGCTCGCTGTCACGCGGGGCGAGGGCCTTGAGGAGTACGGCCGGGTCCGCGCCGTACGCCGCCTCACGCGTCGCCTGGCCGAGGCCCGCCGTCACCAGGACCGGGACCTCGGCGGCGACGGCGGCCTGGCGCAGCGACTGGAGCGCCGTGCGCGTGATCGGACCGGTGAGCGGGTCCACGAAGAGCGCGGCTGGGAAGGCGGCGATCTGCGCGTCGACCTCCTCGCGCGAGTGCACGATGACGGGCCGGTAGCCACGGTCGCTCAGCGCCTGCTGGGTGGTGATGTCCGGCGCGGGCCAGACCAGCAGCCGGCGCGGGTTGTCGAGCGGCTCCGGGGGCAGCTCGTCGTCCATCGGCTGCGGATGCGGCTGGTTCGCGACCTCGACCGCACCGCCGGGGCCGTCGAGCGGCTCTGGACCCTCGTCGGCGTTCTGGTCGGGAGCTCCTATGGCGTACGAACGGCCGGTGCCCTCGGTCGTGTTGGCCAGCCGTGACTGTGATCCCCCACCCTGCGGGTGCGGGCGGGCCGCCGGGTCCGTCTGCTCGGCGGCGTCGGCGACGGGATCGGGGCGGGTGCCGAGCTTACGACGCCGCCCGGAGCCGTTGGTCGCGTGCGGGGGAGGCGTGGGCGCCTGGGGCTGCGGAGCGGCTTGGGCCTGCGGCTGGGCTTGGACCTGAGCTTGAGCCTGCGATTGTGCCTGCGACTGTGCCTGCGACTGGGCCTGAGGAATCGGCTGGGGCGTCTGGGACGAGGGCCGGCTCGGCCGGGGCTGCTGCGCGTCCGTCATACGGCGCCCGAACGGGACGCCCTGCCCGAGCGTACGGACGCTGAAGGCGCGGCCCTGAGTCGAGTTGGGGTCGACAGGAGGCGCCGCGGCCTCGGCGGGGAGCGGCTGGGCGGCACGGGGCTGCTCCGGGGCAGGCGCGGGCTCCGGGTCCGCCGGTCCGTCGGCCGTACCCGGCCAGGGCTGACCCGCCGCACCGGCCTCCTGCTGTACGGGGACCCCGGCGCCGGAGGTGTCGGCCGCACCGGGCCAAGGCTGCTGTGCCGCGGCCGCAGCCCCACCCCCGTCCGCGGGGGTCTGAGACGGCTGCTGCTGGGCGTTCTGTGCGGGGGCCTGGGCGCTCTGGGCTGACGCAGCGGCGGCCGGGACTCCACCGGGGCCGATGGCTCCCGCGGGGCCCGCCGCACCGGCCGGAGCGGCCTGGCCCGGGACGGCCTGCGGCGGGAGGGGGAGCGCCTGCCCCGGGGCACCCGGTTGAGGCATGCCCTGCGGAGGAACGGCCTGCCCGGGAACGGGACCGCCGGGAACGGCCTGGGCGGGGGCGCCCTGACCGGGGCTTCCCTGGATTCCCTGGGCGGGCACGGCGACGGGCAGGGGCTGCCCGGAAGCAGCCTGCGGCGCCATGCCCTCACCGGGTACGCCCTGCGCCTGAGGCAGCTGTCCGGGCAACGGCAGTGCCTGCCCGGGAACGCCCTGTACGGGGCCCAGTTGCGCGGGCATCCCCTGCCCAGGAGCTGCTTGTCCAGGAGTCCCCTGTACAGGAACTGGCTGCCCAGGAACCCCCTGACCCGGGACCGCCACGGCCTGCCCCGGCGCGGCGGGCGCACCCTGCACACCCGGGGCCTGGGGCTGGGCCTGGGGAGCACCCTGTGCCGGGGCCATCTGCCCGGGAACTCCCGGCGCCCCAGTGGCGGTGACCGCTTCGAGCTCGCCCGCCGCCTGCCGAGCCCGTCGACGCCCGCTGGG
Organism: Streptomyces sp. NPDC058697; assembly: GCF_042715345.1. Taxonomy (NCBI): domain Bacteria; kingdom Bacillati; phylum Actinomycetota; class Actinomycetes; order Kitasatosporales; family Streptomycetaceae; genus Streptomyces; species Streptomyces sp. NPDC058697. The sequence goes on along the minus strand of NZ_JBHXSU010000009.1, from coordinate 131,152 downwards.
CGCCTGCAACGGATGAGGCTGGGGCGGGGTGTGATCGTCGGCCGCGTTGTGCGACGCCACGTCGTGGCGCCCGTCGTCGGCCTGGGCGGGAGCGTGTCCGAGCGCAGCCTGACTGAGAGCCGGCTGACCGACGGGTGCTTGGGCGAGGGCTGCCTGGCCGTGCTGGCCGTGGGCCTCGGCCTGCTGGGCGGCGTACTCGGGAGAGCGGTCCGCCTCGGCCGGCGGGAGCGCGAACACCGCGCGCGGCCCCGCCTCCTGCGCCGCCGCACGCTCGGCCGCGGCGGCCAGCGCACGCCGACGCCGCCCCGTCGGCTGAGGCGCGCCACCACTGGCGTCCGCGACCGCACCCGAGTCCGGGGCGGGCGAAGGCGCCGCGGGCAATGCCGCCGGCAGCGCCTGCCGTTCGCCGTCCCGTCGCGCTCGCCGTCCACCGGCGGGCACGGGCACGCCCTGCGGAGGCACGGTCTGCCCCAGCCCCGTGGCAGCGGCACCGGCCGCATGCTCGGCGGCGGTCACGACCGCGCCCTCGGAGACGCCGTCACCCTCGGCCGGACTGGGCCGCCCTCGCCGCCGCCCGGTCCCGCCGGAACCCTCGGTGCCGCCCTCGTCGGCCGAGACCTGAGCGGGAAGCGCGAGCTGAGCCCCGCCCCCGCCACTGTCCCCGGCAGCGCGCCTGCGCCGCCCGGTGGGCACGGCCGTCTCCGTCGGGGGCCCGACCTCGCTCTCCAGGAAGGCGTCGACGGAAGCCCGCCGGGCCCGCCGTCGCCCCCCGCCCTGCGGCGAGGCCTGCTCGGGCAGCGCGACCGCGGAACCGACGCCGCCACCGCCCGGAGCGGAGCCCGGATCCACACCAGCGTCCGTACCCGTACCCGTACTCACGGCCACGGCCGTACCGGCGTCCGCACCGGGAGCCGGAACCGACCCGGCCCCGCCCCCGATCGGCACCTCCAGCACGAACGCGCTGCCGCTCATCCCGGGAACCTCGTGCGTCTGCAGCACCCCGCCGTGCGCGCGCACGATGCCCCGCACGATCGGCTCGTGCACCGGGTCTCCCCCGGTGTACGGCCCGCGCACCTCGATCCGTACGACCTCGCCGCGCTGCGCGGCCGCCACGACGACCGTGTTGTCCATGTAGCCGCCGGCCGAGACCGGCGCGTTGCCCGTGGAGTCGACGCCCGCGACGTCCGCGACGAGATGCGCGAGCGCGGTCGCGAGCCGCTGCGGGTCGACCTCGGCCTCGATGGGCGGCGCGTGCACGGCGAACTGCACCCGTCCGGGCCCGATCAGCTCGACCGCACCGTCGACACCGGCCGCGACGACGGCGTCCAGCATCACTTTCGTACGGGTGACCTCTTCGGTACCGGAGTCGAGGCGCTGGTAGGCGAGCACGTTGTCGACGAGCGTGGTGATGCGCGAATAGCCGGCCGAGAGGTGGTGCAGCACCTGGTTGGCCTCGGGCCACAACTGCCCGGCGTCGTCCGCGGCGAGGACCGACAGCTCGGTCCGCAGCTGGTCCAGCGGTCCGCGCAGGGAACGCCCGAGCACGGCGAGCAGCTGCTCGTGCCGCGCGGCCAGCGCCTCGTACCGGTCCTTCTCGCGCTCGGCGAGTGCCGCGTACCGGTCGTCGCCCGCGGCCAGCTCCTCCCCGTGCCGCTCACTCAGCTCGGCGAGCTGAGTGCCGTGCTCCTCCCGGAGCGCCGCCAGTTCCTTCGCGTGCTCCTCGGCGGCCCGTTCGAGTTCTTCCTGATGCCGCTGGGCCTCGGCGTCCTTCTCCTCGGCGAGCGAGTCGTACGGCCGGCGGTCCGTGAAGGTCATCACGGCCCCGACGAGCTGGTCACCGTCCCGTACGGGCGCGGTGGTCAGGTCGACGGGCACCTTGTCACCGCTCTTGGACCACAGGACCTGCCCGCGCACCCGGTGCTTGCGCCCGGAACGCAGGGTGTCGGCGAGCGGCGACTCCTCGTACGGGAAGGGCTCCCCGTCGGCGCGCGAGTGCAGCATCAGCGGGTGCAGTTCCTGCCCGCCCAGGTCGCTGGCCCGGAAACCCAGTATCTGAGCGGCGGCCGGATTGACGAGAACGACGCGTCCCTCGGTGTCCGTTCCCACGACACCCTCGGCGGCGGCCCGCAGGATCATCTCCGTCTGCCGCTGCGAACGGGCGAGCTCCGCCTCGGTGTCGACGGTGCCGGAGAGATCGCGTACGACGAGCATCAGCAGCTCATCGCTGGTGTAGCCGTAACCGTCGTACGCCTGCTGACCGTTCTCCAGGTTCGCGCTGGTGACCTCGACCGGGAACTCGCTGCCGTCGGTGCGGCGGGCGATCATCCGGGTGGGCCTGGTGCGGCCGCTCTCGTCGACGGTGTCGGGCCGCCGCATGGTGCCGGGGATGAGCCGGGAGTCGAACTGCGGCAGCAGATCCAGCAGTCCGCGACCGACCAGCGCCGTGCCCGGGGCCTCGAAGGCCTCCAGGGCGATGGTGTTGGCGTTGACGACCGTTCCATTGGCGTTGACCAGCACCAACGCATCGGGAAGCGCGTCGAGTATGGCTGCGAGGCGAGCAGCGCCTCGGGATGGCCTGCTGCTCACGAGACGCTTCCTCCCTGTTACCGCACCTTGCCGACCGCGGGTGCCATCTTGCCAACCGGTCCGCGACGTGTCACGCGAGGGAGTCTACGGGCAGTGGTTGCGCTCGCGGCGCCGGATGAGAGGGAGGTCGCACGTAGAGGGGACGCAGAACGGACGCAGAAGACACGGAGAACCTGTGACCGTGAGTTTCGCCCCCTCGGCTCATGAGCCCGCTGTGCGATTCCTGTCTGCTCGGCCTTTCGTTCCCCACGCACCGAAGCCCTCAAAGCCGGGCATTCCTCGGACAAAGACGGGCAGTCCTACGATCCGAACCCCGGAAGTACCGGCACGAGGGCGTCCCAGCGCGCGATCTCGCACCCGTCGGAGCGCGCGTACGTCGCGTCGACGGGCCGCCCGGCCCAGGTCCCCGTGACGTGCGCGGTGGCCGGACCGCCGTACTGCATCGTGCACATCCCGCCCGGCGCGGCCGGCGCGAACGGGTTCTTGCCCCAGGTGGTCCTCCGGTCCAACTGATCGCAGGCGGCCCGGGCGTCGGGGTGGCTGCCGCCCACCGGATGACAGTCCAGTTCGAACGTCCCGTCCTTGCCGCCGCCCGCCTTGCTCACGGTCACGGTGAGCCGGTCGGCGTCGTCCGCGCCGCTCACCGGCGGCGGCATGACGGGAAGCGGCGCGGCGTACGCGGCAGGCGGCGCCGCGGACAGCGCGGCGAGGGACGCCGCGGCGGAGGTGGCGGCGGTGAGGGCGAGGCGGCGCAGCATGAGGGCTCCATTGGGTGAGGCGGATAGGCGGGGACCTGTCGGCGGAACCTGAGGGACGACGCCCGTAGTCGGCTCCGGCGCCTCGTCTGTCCCGTCCGTCTCGCCTGTCGTGCTCTGTTTGGCCTGTCTGGGTCTGCCTGGTTCTATCTAGGTCTGTCTGGTTATGTCTCGTCGTCCGGGGAGGGCGTGCGCCCCACTCCTCTAACGCCGTCCGTGCCGTGACGTTGCGCCACGGGATGGGCTTTGCCCTCCGGCCTTTCCGCCTAGTACCGTGGGGGGCGATTGGTGACAGCCCGCTCGGCTGTGTCATCATCTGCACGCACCATTCGCGCTCGCGCGGACGGTTGTGCTGGAGGCGTCGCCTAGTCCGGTCTATGGCGCCGCACTGCTAATGCGGTTTGGGACTTCAATCCCATCGAGGGTTCAAATCCCTCCGCCTCCGCCGAAGATCCCGAAAGCCCCGGTCATCACTGACCGGGGCTTCGGTCGTTCCTTGATCGTTCAGGGGCGTCCCGTGGGCCTCGCCGGGGGCCGCTTCGGGGTCGTTTACGCAGGTCAGACCAGGTCCGACAAACGGATTTCGCCTCACGCCGCCAGTCATGTAATGTTGTTCCCGCAACGCCGACCGGGAAGAAAAGCCCGGAAGGAAGAGCGAACACAACAGAACACACAAGCACTCGTAGCTTAACGGATAGAGCATCTGACTACGGATCAGAAGGTTGCAGGTTCGAATCCTGCCGAGTGCACATAGGTAAGAGGCCCCGGACGTCGAGTCCGGGGTCTCTTGCGTTGGGGTGGGCGGCTGTTGGGGTGTGTGGCGGAGAAGCGTGGTGGTCAGGTTCCGCGGATCTGTTCGAGATAGTCGCTCATCAGCTTGCCGGTTCGGGTGAACCAGTCGTTCAGGACGGCGATTTCGGCGGGGGAGTAGTCGTCGAACTGTTCGTTCAGGCGGGCGTAATACGGGCCGTAGAGGGCGGTGACGCGGTCGACCGCGGTCGGGACCGCGGCGATGCGTACGCGGCGGCGGTCGGACGGGTCGGGCCGGCGGGTCACGTAGCCCGCGCGTTCCAGGCGGTTGACGATGCCCGTGACCGCGCCGGTGGTGACGTGGGCGCGCGCGGCCAGGTCGCCTGCCGTGAGCAGATGCTCGCCCGCTTCCAGGATGAAGCCGAAGCAGGTCAGGTCCGAGGCGTTCATGCCCAGGCGCTGGGCCATCTCGTGCTGGGCCACCATGCTCGTGGCGATGACGTGGTCCATCGCCGAGAGGGTCTCCGCCGGGGTGGCCGACGGGCGCCGACCTGGGCCCGAGCCACTCTCGCTCGCCCTCTTCTCACTCACCCGCTTCTCCTTCTTCTTCTCTCGCTCCTCATTCTCTCCCTGCCTGGCCTCTGGAAGATCTCTTAGTTCGTAAGGTAAATTTCTTACTTGCTAAGAGGATCGGGCGATGCTGGTCGCCCGTCGGCCAGTGGGTCCGTCGGCCGTCCGTCGGTAAGCCAGTCGGTCAGGAGGTACGTGCATGAGCGGGCATCACCATGATGAGGGGCACACCGTCGCCGGGTGGGCCGGTTGCGCTGTAGCCGTCGTGGGCACGTCTGTGGCCGGGGTCGGGATGTGTCTGGGGTCCGCGGCCGGGATCTGGCTGGGTCTCGGCGTCGTGGGGCTCGGTGTGCTGGTGACCTGGGGGCTTCATCTGGCGGGGTGGGGCAAACCGCCCGGGATCCGGCCGGTGGCGGAGCGGGGTGTGCGGGTGCGGGACCGGGTCGCGAGGGCCGGGCATCCCGCGTGTGTGGGGTGCCGGCTGGCCGGGCGGGGGCGTTCGGTGAGCACCGGCGTGGCTGCTTCCGCCCAAGGGGTGACGGGGGTGGTGCAGGGGGTGCGAGGGACACAGCGGCCGGGTGCCGCCTCGGGACCGGCTCCCTCGGGATTGGATCCCTCTGGGGCTGCTTCCTCTGAGTCCGTGGTTTGACGGACGTCGCGTTGCCCCGGGGCCGTCGTGTTGCCCCACGGATGTCGCGTCGCGTTGTCAGTGGTGCCCTCTACGCTCGTGAGTGATGGCACAGGTGTGGAGATGCACGGGGCTTCGGTGGGGCGGAGAAGGGCCCGTGCTGACGTGGGACGGGGGGCGTCGAAGTGCGTTGCCGTGGGGGAAGCAGGTTGCGTTCGCCGTTGCTGGTGAGGGCGGGCGGACGTGTGTGGGCGCGCGGGGGAACAGTTGTCCCTCGCGGGCCGGGGTGTCCGGGCGGAGTGTCGGGGCCCGGTGCGAGGAGTGCGGGCGGCTGGACCGCGCCCACTCGGTGGCCGCGGACACCATCGCCGACGATCCACGGCCCTACTCCGTCTATCTGGCGTGGTTCGGCCCCGGGTTGGTCAAGGTCGGGATCACCGCCGTCGAGCGCGGGTCCGCCCGGCTGCTGGAGCAGGGCGCCGTCGTCTTCACCTGGCTCGGGCGGGGACCGCTGATGGCCGCCAGGCGGAGTGAGGAGTTGCTGCGTACGGCGCTGGGGGTGCCGGACCGGATTCCGTACGACGCCAAGCGGGCCGTGCGGAGCGAGTTGCCGGACGCGGGGGTGAGGGCGGCGGAGGTCCGGGAGCTGCATGCCCAAGCCGTGGGGCTGGGCGGGTGGCCCGAGGCGTTGGAGCGGATGCCGTTCGTGGCCGTCGATCATGCGGAGGTCTTCGGGCTCGGAGGCTTGCCGCCCGCCGCCGGTGTCGTCGGTGAGCTCGTGGCGGGCGGTGTCGTGAGCGGGGAACTCGTCGCCGCCGCCGGGCCCGATCTGCATCTGCGGACCGGGCGTGGGGTCGTCGTGCTCGACACGCGGCTCATGACCGGCTGGGAACTGACCGGGACCGGCGGGGCTGAGCGTGGCGCGCGGGATGCGCGGGATCCGCGAGGTGAAGTCACCGTGCCTGTAAGGGAGTTCGGTGGTGTTCAGGGCGGGCTCTTCTGAGGGAGGGGTGGAGGCGGGGAGGAATGGTCAAGAGATCGATCCCTCGGGGATCCCCTTCGGCAAAGGCCCTGGACGGGGCGCGACGGCGGGGCCGAGAGTGAGTGACATGAGCGATCACTCCATTGCGCCTGTCGTCGACGGTGCCTCAGTCGCTGACGGTGCCTCAGTCGCCGACGGCGCCTCTGTTACCGATGCCCCCGCCACGCCTGTTCCTGTCACCCCTGACCCTGCCTCCGCTCCTGCCTCTGCTCCTGCCCCTGCGCCCTCTCCTGCCGCCGCCGTGCCCGTCGCCGCGTACGAACCGCCGTACTACGCCGTCGTGTTCACCTCGGTGAAGACGGAGGAGGGCGCGCGGGACGGAGTGGCCGGGGGGTACGGCGAGACCAACGAGCGGATGGAGGAGCTGGTGGAGAAGATCCCGGGATACCTCGGGATGGACTACGCGGGCTCCCCCGGTGGGCTGTCCATCACCGTCGGCTACTTCCGCGACGCGGACGCCGTCGAGGAGTGGCGGACCAATGCCGAGCACCGGGCGGCCCAGAAGCGCGGGCGTGCCGAGTGGTACGAGCGCTACAGCCTGCATGTCGCCAAGGTCGAGCGAAGCCATGGGTTCGAGCGTGAGCACGGCTGACGGGGTGGGTGGGCTGGGTGGGGTGGACGGGACGGACCGGGGCGGCGACGGGAGGGACCTGGTGCAGGGGACGGCCATGGCGGACGGGCCGGACGAGGCCCGTGAGGTGCGGCGGTTCTGGGAAGGGCTCGGGCTTCCCGGGCTCGTCGACGTCCATACCCACTTCATGCCCGAGCGGGTCCTGAAGAAGGTCTGGGAGTACTTCGACGCGCTCGGGCCGCTGACCGGTGGTGTCGAGTGGCCCATCACCTACCGGGCCGAGGAGCGCGAACGGGTCGGGCTGCTCCGGGAGTTCGGGGTGCAGGCGTTCACCGCCATGCTCTACCCGCACAAGCCGGGCATGGCCGAGTGGCTGAACCAGTGGGCTGTCGAGTTCGCCGGCCGGACCCCCGACTGTCTGCACACGGCGACCCTCTTCCCGGAGCCGGGCGTGGCGGCGTACGTCCAGAGGGCGGTGGACGAGGGCGCGCGGGTCTTCAAGGCGCACGTCCAGGTGGGGGCGTACGACCCCGCCGACGAACTCCTGGATCCCGCCTGGGGGTTGCTCGCCGAGGCCGGGATGCCCGTCGTGATCCACTGCGGTTCGGGGCCCTCGCCCGGCAAGCACACCGGGCCCGATCCGATCGGACGGGTGCTCGCGCGGCACCCGCGGCTGCGGCTGGTGTTCGCGCACATGGGGATGCCGGAGTACGAGGACTTTCTCGGCCTCGCCGAGCGGTTCGGCGAGGTGCGGCTCGACACGACGATGGCGTTCACGGACTTCAGCGAGCAGTTCGCCCCGTTCCCCCGGCGGGCGCTCCCCCGGCTCGCCGATCTCGGTGACCGGATCCTGCTCGGGACCGACTTCCCCAACATCCCCTATCCGTACGTCCATCAGTTGCGCGCGCTGGAGGGGCTCGGGCTGGGGGACGAGTGGCTCCGGGCGGTCTGCCATGACAACGGGGCGCGGCTGTTCGGGCTGTGAGGGAGGAAGGGAAGGCGGAGGAAGGGAAGGGGGAGGAAGAAGGAAGGAAACGCGGGAAGGACGTACGCGGCTCAGTCTGTGATGATCAGCAGGTCCGGGCCCTCGTCGCGCCACCGGACCGTGACCGTGCCGTCGGTGCCGTCGGTGGCGTCGCCTACGTCGAGGATGGCCGAGTCGCCGGACTCGGGCACGGTCGTCGACGGCAGCCGCAGGGTGTGGAGCAGGCGGCCGGTGTCAGCGTCCAGGACGAGGAGTTCGCCGCGGACCCGGCGGACCCGGCGGCCCCGGTCCGCGTCGGTGTGGATCGGGTGGCGTACGACGTACACCCGGCCGTCGGCGATCCGCGCGGAGCCGAGCCGGCTGCCGGACGGCGCCCGCAACCGCCAGGCGCGGTGTCCGTCCAGGGCGTCGTAGGCGTCCAGGGCGGTGTTGTGATCGGCGTCCGGGTTCTCCGGATCGGCGGAGGACAGCACGATGCCGTCGTCCGAGGCGGCCGGATTCCAGACCTTCGCGGCGAGTCCGGGGCCCGGCCGGACTCCCTCGCGGTCCACGTCGAGCAGCCGGACGGGAGACCGGTCGTCCGCGGTCTGCAGGACGCCGACCAGCGGGTTGTCGCGCATGCCCACGGGATCCGGCTGTCCCGGCAGACGCACAGGGCCGTCCCCACCAGCCACAACAGCCCCCCCGCATGCCACCCCCTGGTCACCATGACCGGCGGCCGGCGGGTGCTCCCCCACCGCTGTCCGCGGAGGCAAGGAGTTCCCGGAGCGTTGCCTGAGAGGTGGCTGTGCGTTTCTCAGGCAATTCACAGGTTCCAGAAAGCGTGCTCTCAGAGGAGCGCAGCAATGTGTGCGCTATGACCACGACCTCGCCCCAGGGGCGCACCGAACTGCTGAGGCCGGACGGGAGCCCCGTCCGAGTGCTTGTGGTGGACGACGAGCTGTCGATCACCGAGCTGTTGTCCATGGCCCTTCGCTACGAAGGCTGGCAGATCCGCAGCGCGGGTGACGGGACCGGTGCGGTGCAGACCGCGCGCGAGTTCCGGCCCGACGCCGTGGTGCTCGACATGATGCTGCCCGACATGGACGGTCTCGCCGTCCTCGGCCGGCTGCGGCGCGAGCTGCCCGACGTGCCCGTTCTCTTCCTGACCGCCAAGGACGCGGTCGAGGACCGGATCGCGGGCCTGACGGCCGGCGGCGACGACTACGTCACCAAGCCCTTCAGCCTCGAAGAGGTCGTGGCACGCCTGCGCGGGCTCATCCGCCGTTCCGGTGCCGCCGACCGCCGCTCCGACTCCGTGCTCGTCGTCGGCGACCTCACCCTCGACGAGGACAGCCACGAGGTGTCGCGGGCCGGCGAGGGCATCCACCTCACCGCGACCGAGTTCGAGCTGCTGCGCTTCCTGATGCGTAACCCGCGCCGGGTGCTCAGCAAGGCGCAGATCCTCGACCGCGTGTGGTCGTACGACTTCGGCGGTCAGGCCAACGTCGTCGAGCTTTACATCTCCTACCTGCGCCGCAAGATAGACGCCGGTCGTGAGCCGATGATCCACACCCGCCGTGGTGCGGGGTATCTGATCAAGCCCGCGGTGTCATGAGCGGGCGACGACAGCTGCGGAAGCAGCGGCGCCGACAGCCTCGGACGCTGCGGACGCGGCTCGTCGTCTCGGCGGTCGCGCTCATCGCGGTGGTGTGTGCGGTGATCGGTACGGTGACGACGATCGCGCTGGGGCAGCATCTGTACCAGCAGCTGGACACCTCGCTGAGCGAGGTCGGCGACCGGGCCACGGGTGGCCCGGTGAGGCCGGACAGTCCGTCGGATCCGAAGGACACGCCTCCCGGGGGGCCGTTCGGTTTCGTCACCAAGGGCGGCACGGAGGAGAACACCGTTGTCGCCCAGGTGAGTGACGACGGAGGAATCAGCAACGCGGTCGTCGCCAAGGAGAAGAACTCCGACAGCGAGGGCTTCGAGGGCATGGTCACCGACTCGCTCACCGCGGCGCAGAAGTCCGCGGTCGGCTCCGTGTCGAAGACCGGAGTCCACACCGTGGAGATCCCCAGGCTCGGTGAGTACCGCGTCAAGTACGTCGAGGGCAACAGAGGCGGTTACTACGTCGCCCTCCCCACCGAGTCAGTAACCAGCACCATCAACACCCTCATCCTCGTCGAGGTGAGCGTCACGGTGGCCGGTCTCGTCGCCGCCGGAATCGCCGGGTCCGTGCTCGTCACGGTCGCGCTCCGCCCCCTCCGCAAGGTCGCCTCCACAGCGACCCGCGTCTCCGAACTCCCCCTCCACAGCGGCGAGGTGACGCTCAACGAGCGGGTGCCCGAGTCCGAGACCGACCCCCACACGGAGGTCGGACAGGTCGGTGCCGCGCTCAACCGCATGCTGGACCACGTCCACGGAGCCCTGCACGCGCGCCAGGAGAGCGAGACGCGCGTACGGCAGTTCGTCGCGGACGCGAGCCATGAGCTGCGTACACCCCTGGCGTCCATCCGCGGTTACGCCGAACTGACCAGACGCGGACGGGAAGAGACCGGGCCCGACACCAGACACGCGCTCGGCCGGATCGAGTCCGAGGCCGGGCGGATGACCGGGCTCGTCGAGGACCTGCTGCTGCTCGCGCGCCTGGACGCCGGACGGCCGCTCAGCTACGAGCACACCGACCTCTCCCCGCTGGTCGTGGACGCCGTGAGCGACGCCCGCGCGGCCGGTCGCGAACACAACTGGCGCCTGGAGCTGCCCGACGAACCCGCGCTCGTGCTGGCGGACGCCGCCCGCGTCCAGCAGGTCATGGTGAATCTGTTTGCGAATGCGCGAACGCACACACCTCCGGGCACGACGGTGACCGCACGCGTGCGCCGTCAGGGGGCCTGGGTGTGCGTGGACGTCCAGGACGACGGCCAGGGCATTCCGCCGGACCTGCTCCCGCATGTCTTCGAGCGGTTCGCCAGAGGTGACTCGTCCCGGTCACGTGCCTCCGGGTCCACCGGACTCGGGCTCGCCATCGTGCAGGCCGTCGCGGCCGCGCACGGCGGTGCGGTGACGGTCGACAGCGTGCCGGGACGCACCGTCTTTACCGTGCATCTGCCCGCGCTGGCGCCCGAAGCCTCGCATTCTCATGAGGCCTTCATTTCCTCATCGAATTCGCAATCGTACTCACAGGCACAGCACAGCACGACCACATGGGTGCAACAGGGCGCTTGACGAGAGTCATCGTCATGCGAACCGAACCTTCTCCCGGCAACCTGCCGGCGCGGGAGCACCTCCCGGCCGGAAATGCCGGTACGCCTGTCCTGGACGTAGTGATCCCCGTCTACAACGAGGAGAAGGACCTCCAGCCGTGTGTGCTCAGACTGCATGAGCACCTTGCCCGCACCTTCCCGTACGCGTTCCGCATCACCATCGCGGACAACGCGTCCACGGACACCACTCCCCTGGTGGCGGCGCGGCTGGAGGCGGAGATACCCGAGGTCAGGGCGTTCCGGCTGGAGCAGAAGGGGCGCGGCAGAGCACTGCGCACCGTCTGGTCCGCCTCGGACGCCCCGGTCCTCGCCTATATGGACGTCGACCTCTCCACCGACCTCAACGCGCTTCTCCCGCTGGTCGCCCCGCTGATCTCCGGTCACTCGGACCTGGCGATCGGCTCGCGGCTCGCCCGCAGCTCGCGGGTGGTGCGGGGCGCCAAGCGGGAGTTCATCTCCCGTACGTACAACCTGATCCTGCGGGGCTCGTTGCAGGCCCGCTTCTCCGACGCCCAGTGCGGTTTCAAGGCGATCCGGCGCGATGTCGCGCAGGTGCTGCTGCCGCTCGTCGAGGACACCGGATGGTTCTTCGACACCGAGATGCTGGTCCTCGCCGAGCGGGCCGGGCTGCGGATCCACGAGGTGCCGGTCGACTGGGTCGACGACCCGGACTCGACCGTGCACATCGTGAAGACCGCGACCGACGACCTGAAGGGTGTGTGGCGGGTCGGCCGCGCCCTGGCCACCGGTTCGCTGGCGCTCGACCGGCTCGCCCGTCCCTTCGGCGACGATCCGCGCGACCGCGAGATCAGCGGCGTACCGAAGGGTCTCGCCCGCCAGCTCGTCGGGTTCTGTGTCGTGGGCGGTCTGTCCACGCTGTTCTATCTGCTGCTCTACAGCGGCTTCCGTACGTTCTCGGGGTCGCAGGTCGCCAACGCGCTCGCCCTGCTCGTCTCGGCGGTCGCCAACACCGCGGCCAACCGGCGTCTCACCTTCGGGGTGCGCGGCCGGGGCGGCGCCGTGAAGCACCAGGCGCAGGGCCTGGTCGTCTTCGGCATCGGGCTCGCCCTGACCAGCGGTTCGCTCGCCGCCCTGAACGCGGCGACGACCGACCCCGCGCACTCCACCGAACTGGCGGTGCTGATCGCCGCCAACCTCGCGGCCACCGTGCTGCGGTTCCTGCTCTTCAGGGCCTGGGTGTTCCCGGACCGGCGCGACGAGTCACCGTCGACCGTCGTCGCCTCGCACACACCCGCCGTGCCGGTCGGACCCGCGTCGCCCGTCTACGCGACGGCGCCGCAGTCCCCGTACGGATCGGCTCCCGCGCCTCACGAGACGACCTCGTACGGGACGAACGCGTATGGCACGACCGCGTACGGCACGACCCACTCTCCGCACGACCACCAGACCTGGGGGGACGCGACCATGCAGCTTCAGCCGGTGCGTCCGAACGATCACGATCCGAGGGACGCACGATGACGACGACTCAGCCCGATACGACCTATCAGGGGGGCGTCGGCCCCTCCGGGGGCGCGAGCCCCGACTGGGGACCGCCGGGCCCGACCGGGGCAACCGCCGTACAGGAGCCCGTGGTTGCTCCGCCGGCCGCCCCCGAGGACGGCAGCCCCAAGCAGCCCTTCGTACGCCGTCTGTGGCGCGGGCGGCCCGAGGACCACCGCTGGACGCGTCCCGCGTTCCTCGGCACACTGCTGCTGATCGGCGCGCTCTACACCTGGAACCTCACGGCCTCCGGGTACGCCAACTCCTTCTACTCCGCGGCCGTCCAGGCCGGCCGCCAGTCCTGGAAGGCCTTCTTCTTCGGCTCGCTCGACTCGGCCAACGCCATCACCGTCGACAAGCCCCCGGCCTCCCTGTGGCCGATGGCCCTGTCGGTGCGGCTGTTCGGCCTGAACTCCTTCGCGATTCTGTTCCCGCAGGTGCTGATGGCCGTCGCCACGGCCGGAGTGCTGTACGGGGCGGTGCGCCGCCGGTTCAGCGCGGCGGCCGGGTTCGTCACCATGGCGGTCTTCGCGCTCACGCCCGTCGCCGCGCTGATGTTCCGCTTCAACAACCCGGACGCGGCCCTCGCGCTGCTGATGGCCGTCACGGTCTACTGCGTGCTGCGCGCCATGGAGAAGGCCCAGACGAAGTGGCTGGTGTGGGCGGGTGCGGCCGTCGGTCTCGCCTTCCTGGTGAAGACCCTCCAGGCCTTCCTGATCCTGCCTCCGCTGGCCCTGATCTACGTGGTCTTCGCGCCGACGAACCTGCGCAGGCGCATCGGCCAGGTGCTCCTCGCGGGCCTGTCGATGATCGTCGCGGGCGGCTGGTGGGTGGCCATCGTCGAACTGTGGCCCGCGTCCTCCCGCCCGTACATCGGCGGCTCGCAGAACAACTCCTTCCTTGAACTGACCTTCGGATACAACGGACTCGGCCGTATCAACGGCGAGGAGACCGGCAGCGTCGGAGGCGGCGGCGGGGGTGGGGGTGGCTCCTGGGGCGAGACCGGCTGGGACCGGATGTTCAGCTCCTCCATCGGCGGCCAGATCTCCTGGCTGATCCCGGCCGCGCTGATCGTGCTCGCCGCGGGCATCGCCCTCACCTGGAAGGCCAGGCGGACCGACACGGCCCGCGCCGCGTTCCTCGCCTGGGGCGGCTCGCTGCTGATCACCATGGTGATCTTCAGCTTCATGCAGGGCATCTTCCACGAGTACTACACCGTGGCCCTCGCCCCGTACGTCGCCGCCGTGATCGGCATGGGCGCGAGCGTGCTGTGGGAAGAGCGCGGCAAAATGTGGGTCTCGCTCACCATGGCGGCCGGGGTGACGGCCACCGCGGTCTGGGGGTACGTCCTCCTGAACCGCTCCTCCGACTACCTGCCGTGGCTCAAGTGGCTGGTCCTGGTGGGCGGCCTGGTCGCCGCGCTCGGCCTGGTCTTCGTCTCGCGGCTCGGGCGCCGACTGGCCCTCGGGGTCGTCGGGCTGAGCTTCGTCGCGGCCCTGGCGGGTCCGACGGCGTACACCCTCACCACGCTGAACGAGGGTCACACCGGTTCGATCGTGACGGCCGGTCCGGCGGTCTCGGGCGGCAGGGGCGGACCCGGCGGCGGTGGCGGCATGGGCGGCGGCCCCGGTGGCGGCGGCGGTATGCCGGGCCAGAACCAGCAGGGCGGCACCGGCCAGAACCAGCAGGGCGGCGGCATGGGCCAGCCCCCGACCGGCGGAATGCCGGGCGGCGGCCAGAACGGCCAGGGCCAGCAGAACGGCAACGGCCAGACGGGCAACGGTCAGACCGGCCAGAACGGTCAGACCCAGCGCGGTGGCGGCACCGGCGACGGCGGCGGTATGGGCGGCGGTGGCGGTATGGGCGGTCTGCTCAACGGCGCGACCGTCAGCTCCGAGGCCAAGGCCCTCCTGGAGAAGAACTCCGGCGACTACACCTGGGTCGCGGCGGCCATCGGCGCCCAGAACGCGGCGAGCTACCAGCTCTCCACGGGTGACCCGGTCATGGCGATCGGCGGCTTCAACGGCAGCGACCCGTCGCCGACGCTGGCCCAGTTCAAGAAGTACGTGGAGGACGGGAAGATCCACTACTTCATCTCCTCCGGCTCCATGGGCGGCGGTGGCGGCGGCAGCAGCTCCGGCACCGGGACCCAGATCAGCGAGTGGGTGCAGGAGAACTTCAAGGAGGTGACGGTGGGTTCGTCCACCTTCTACGACCTGACGCAGCCGACGAGCTAGTCCGAAGGACGGCGGTAGAGGGGCGGGAGCAGAGGGGTGGGGGGGGGGGGGGGGCCGCGGCGGCGCGCCCCACCACGCCTAAGGATATTAAGGGGAGGTGGTAGTCGTCAAAGACAC
>NZ_JBHXSU010000009.1:32154-116156 GCF_042715345.1 Streptomyces sp. NPDC058697 | reverse complement strand
GGTTGTTGACTTCCCCCTCCTGCTCCAGCAGGCGGTGGACGTCTCGGTCCGGTGGGGGGGGGTGGGGGGGGGGGGGGTGGGGGGGGGGGGGGGCGCCCCCGCCCCCCCCCCCCCCACCCCTCTCTTTTTGTGTTGTACGGCGTATGGGAGTTGTTCTACGGTGTATGGCATGTCAACCTCGCAGGGCGAGAGCCCAAGCCAAGGCCTGAGTCAAAGCCTGAGCCAAAGCCAAGCCCATCCCCAGCGCTGGCTGATCCTCGGTGTGATCCTGCTCGCCACGCTCACCGTGCTGCTCGACAACACCGTCCTCAACGTCGCGATCCCCTCCCTCACCGAGGAGTTGGACGCGTCCACGGCGGACATCCAGTGGATGATCAACGCGTACTCCCTGGTCCAGTCGGGCCTGCTGCTCACCGCCGGCAGCGCGGCCGACCGCTACGGCCGCAAGAAGATGCTCGCCACCGGCCTCGTCCTCTTCGGCGTCGGGTCGCTCACCGCGGGGCTCGCCCAGAGCTCGACCCAGCTCATCGCGGCCCGCGCGGGCATGGGCGTCGGCGGCGCGCTGCTCATGACCACGACCCTCGCCGTCGTCGTGCAGATCTTCGACGACACCGAACGGGTCAAGGCGATCGGCCTCTGGTCGACGGTCAACTCGCTCGGCTTCGCGGCGGGCCCGCTGCTCGGCGGCGTCATGCTCGAACACTTCTGGTGGGGCGCGATCTTCCTGATCAACATCCCCGTGGCCGCCCTCGCCCTGGTGGCCGTGCTCAAGCTGGTCCCCGAGTCCAAGAACCCGCAGGGAGACCGCCCGGACCTCCTCGGCGCGGTGCTCTCCACGATCGGCATGGCCGCGGTCGTCTACGCGATCATCTCCGGCCCCGAGCACGGCTGGACGTCTCTCCAGGTCCTGGGGTCGGGTGCGGTCGGCGTCGCCGTCCTCGCGGCCTTCGTCCGATGGGAGCTGAGCATCGAGCACCCCATGCTGGACATGCACTTCTTCCGCAACCAGCGCTTCATCGGTGCCGTCGCCGGCGCGATCCTGGTCGCCTTCGGCATGGGCGGTTCACTCTTCCTGCTCACCCAGCACCTCCAGTTCGTCCTCGGCTACGAGCCGTTGGAGGCGGGCCTGCGCATCGCCCCGATGGCTCTGTCCGTGGTGGCCCTCAACCTCACCGGTGTGGGCGCCCGGATCGTCGCCAAGCTGGGTACGCCGGCCACCATCGCCCTCGGTATGACGATGCTGTCGGCGGGCCTGGCCGCCATAGCCCTGTTCGGCGGCGGCACGGAGGGCGGCTACGGCGGCATGCTGCTGGGCCTGGTCGTCATGGGCGCGGGCATCGCGGTCGCCATGCCCGCCATGGCCAACGCCATCATGAGTGCGATTCCCCCGGAGAAGGCGGGCGTGGGCGCGGGCGTCAACGGCACGCTCGCCGAATTCGGCGTCGGCCTCGGCGTGGCGGTGCTCGGTGCGGTTCTCAACTCCCGCTTCGCCGCGCTGGTTTCGGTCGCGGCGGCCTCGTTGCCGGCGGCGCTGGCCTCCGCGGAGTCGGCGGACGAGCGAGCGCGGATCACGGACGCGTTCTCCTCAGGTCTGGAGACGAGCCAGTTGGTGGGCGCGGTCGCCGTGCTCCTCGGTGGGCTGCTGGCCGCGGCGTTGCTCCGGCGGGCGGAGCGGGCAGACTCGGACTCCGCGGTGACGATGGCGGCCTGACGCCCGCTTAGCATCAGAGAGAGGGGGCGGACCTCGGTATTCCGGGGCGCCCCTCCGTAAGAGTTCCGAGGAAGGTGCGCCATGGTGAGGGCAGCCGACCGGGCCAAGCGTCCGGCGCGGACCAGCGTCTGGCTGGAGGGCAAGGCTCCGCGGGGCGGCGGTGCCCGGGGCGGGCAGCCGTCGTCGCTCGACCGGGACCGGATCACCGAGGTCACGGTACGGCTGCTCGACGCGGAGGGGCTCGCCAAGTTCTCCATGCGCCGGCTGGCCGCCGAGCTGAACGTGACCGCGATGTCCGTCTACTGGTACGTGGACACCAAGGACGATCTTCTCGAGCTCGCCCTCGACGCGGTGTTCGGCGAACTGGAGCTGCCGGACCCGGAGTCGGGCGAGGACTGGCGCGACCAGCTCCGGGCGCTGGCTGTCGGGTACCGGGCGCTGCTCGTCCGGCATCCGTGGGTGTCGCCGCTCGCCGGGACGTTCCTCAACATCGGGCCCAGGTCGGTCGCCTTCTCGCGGACCGTGCAGCAGGTGATCCGCAGGACCGGGCTGCCCACGCACCGGCTGACCGGGGCCATCTCCGCCGTCTTCCAGTTCGTGTACGGCTTCGGCACGATCGAGGGGCATTTCACACTGCGGTCCGCTGCTGCGGGGCTGAGTCCGGACGAGTACTTCCAGCAGGCCCTGAGCACGATCCGGCAGGCTCCTGAACTCGACGACGTTCTCCAGGAGTCCAAGGAGATCATGCGGGCTCGTGGGGGCAGCACGGTCGAGGAGATGTACGAGCGGGACTTTCACTTCGCGCTTGATCTGGTGATCACGGGGATCGAGTCGGTGGTGCGGGGGGAAGGGCGGGGGGTGTGAGTGGGGCGGGTCGTTCGTGGGTGCGGGTGGTGGGATGCGGGTTGTGGGTGGGTGCGGGTCCGGTGGGGGCTGGTCGCGCAGTTCCCCGCGCCCCTAAAAGATTGCGCAGTTCCCCGCGCCCCTAGGAAGCGTGCGGTGCCCCCTGCCCGAAAGGTGCCGCAGTTCTACGTGCCCCCAAAGATTGCGCAGTTCCCCGCGCCCCTGAAGACAGCGCCGTTCCCCGCGCCCCTGAAAGAAGAAGGGGTGCGCCCCCGCCAGGTCCCTACTCCTGCGGAGCCAGCCTTGCCGGGAAGCCTCCCGTTGCTACTGGGCTCCACCTTTCCGGGGTGATCCTGATGATGGACTTGGCCTGCTTGAGCATGGCCTCTCGGTACTCGTTCCAGTCGGGGTGTTCGCCCGCGATGTTGCGGTAGTACTCGACGAGGGGCTCGACGGAGTCGGGGGAGTCGATCACCTCGGCCGTGCCGTCGATCTGGACCCAGGGGCCGTTCCACTCGTCGCTCAGGACGATGAGGCTGACGCGGTCGTCGCGCTTGGCGTTGCGGGTCTTGGCGCGCTCCGGGTAGGTCGAGACGACGATGCGGCCCGAGTCGTCCACCCCGCAGGTCAACGGGGAACCCTGGGGACCGCCGTCCGACCTGCGCGTCAGCAGGATGGCGCGGTGGCGGGGGCGTACGAAGTCCAGCAGATCGTCGAGGGAGACGGACGTGTTCGTCGCGATGTTCGATGCCATGCCCCCAGCCTAGAACTCGCCAGGCCCGGGACGCGGTTCAGGACGCGACCCAGGACCCGGCCTAGGACCCGATCGCCTCCGCGAGGTTGTCGTACACCGGCACGTCCCGGCGCATTCCCGTCAGCTCCAGGACGCGGCTCGCCACCCCGTCCGCCCGTGCCGCCACGCGCAGCTGGGCGGGCCGGGGCAGCCGGACGCGGAGGCCCGCGATCACGCGGACGCCCTGGGAATCCATGAAGTGTGTATGGGTCAGGTCCAGGACCAGCAGCCGCAGCCGGTCCGTCCTGGCGTCCACGACGTCGAGGGCGCCGACGAGGACGACATCGGCGTTGCTCAGGTCGATCTCCGAAGGAAACCCGAGCAGTGTGCATTCAGGCAGGTCATAGGGGTTCGGGAAGAAGGTCATCGCACTCACCTGGCAGACGTTCGTCCGGATTCCGATGAGGCCGCTTCCTGACCCGCCCGCCCATTGCACCACGCGTGCGGGCGAGATCGGAAGTACGTACGAAGAGCCGCGCCCTCACCCCAACAGAGCAGCTAAAGTGGCTCTTCGTCCTGTGCTCGCAGTCGGGAATGTGCTGCGGAGCTCTCCTGCGCACAGCGCCGGGGTCTGTCGTCGATCCGACGACGGGATCCGGCGCCGTGCATGCCGAAGAGGTTCGTGGTGGCTGCGTCTGAGTTTTCCGAATTGCCCCGTTTTCCCGGGGGTCTTGAGCTGGCCGAGACACTGACGGTCGCGGCTCAGCAACTGCACGAGACGTCCAGTCCCCGCAGCACCCTGCGCACCGCCGTCCGGCTCGCCGTGCACATCCTCCCCGGCGCCGAGCACGCCGGTATCTCCGTCATCGAGCGCAAGGCCCACCGCCAGACCCTCGCCTGGACCGACGAGATCGTCCGCTCCGCCGAGGCCCTGGCCTCGGGCGAGGACCATCAGCACTGGACCCGGCTGTGGACCTCCCCGGTCGCCCGTATCGAGGACAGCGCGTCCGGCGACGACGGCGAACCCGCCCTCTCCGACCTCGGACTGCGCTCGGTCCTCTCGCTCCGGCTGCGCGCCGAACGCCAGCGGCTCACCGTCCTCACGCTGTACGGGACCAAGCCGCGGGCCTTCGACGACTCGGCCACCCGGATCGGCCGGCTGTTCACCGCGCACGTCAGCATCGCGTTCGACTCGGCGACCGCCCGCGAACAGCTCACCGAGGCCATGCGCACCCGGGACCTGATCGGCCAGGCCACCGGCATCCTCATGGAACGCCTCGACATCGACGCGGCGGAGGCCTTCGACAGCCTCGTACGGACCTCCCAGCGGGAGAACGTGAAGCTCCGTGACCTGGCCAGACGGATCGTCGACGCCAGGAGCAGCGAGTGACCGGGCACCGACGGGATACCCGATCCGCATGAGATTCCCCGCCGATCCCGACCATCGTGATCATCGTGATGATCCCGACCATCGTGATGATCCCGACCAGCACGACGAGCGGCAGCCGCGTGCCACCGCCCCCGAGTCCGCCACGCTGCACCAGGCGCTGGCCGGCACCGGTGGCCTCGACACACTCCTGCGCGATCTCACGGACCGTGCGGTGCTCGCCGTGGCGGGCGCCGAGGCGTGCAGCATCACCGTGCGCCGCGACGGGCGGCTGCTGACGGTGGCGGGCACCGGCGGACTGCCCAGCGGGCTCGACCAGCGCCAGTACGAGAACGGCGACGGGCCCTGCGTCCGGGCGGCGGACTGGGACGCGGAGCAGCACGCGCCCGACCTGTCCGAGGAGGACCGCTGGCCCACGTACGCCGCGTACGCCCTCTCCAAAGGAGTCCGCTCGGTGCTGGCCGTGCCGCTCGCGGTCGACGGCGAGGCCGATGCCGCCCTCAATCTCTACGCCCCGACGGAGGGCGCCTTCCACGGGAGCCGGGAGGAGGCCAGGGCCTTCGCGGCGAACGCCTCGGGCGCGATCAACGCCGCCCTGCGCATCGAGCGCGAGCGGGCGTCGGCGGGAGACGTCCGTACGGCGCTGCTCTCGCGCAGCGTGATCGACCAGGCGATCGGCATCCTCATGGCCCAGGAGCGCTGCACCGCCCAGACGGCACTCGACACCCTGCGCCGCGTCTCCCAGGACGCGAACATCAAACTCCGTGACCTGTGCGGCGACTTGGTGGCACGGACCACGGACGGGGCTTCGGGCGGAGCGTCGCAGGGGAACGGCGGTGCCCCGGGCCGCCGGGCGTCACAGCGACGGTAGCGTCCCGCCCTGCACCGCCTGGATGTCCAGCTCCACCTTCAGCGTCGTACCGACCGCCGCGATGCCCGCCTGGAGCACCTGGTTGTAGTTCATCGCGAAGTCCTCGCGGCGCAGTTCGGTGGTGGCGCGGAAGGCCGCGCGCGTGCCGCCCCAGGGGTCGGCGCCCGTGCCCAGGTAGGCCAGGTCCAGGTCGACCGGCCGTACGACCCCGTGCATGGTCAGCTCGCCGTGGACCGTCCAGCGGTCGGTCCCGGTGGCCGGGGTCAGGCCCGTCGAGACGTACGTGATCCGTGGGTGGCGCTCGACGTCGAGGAAGTCCGGGGACTTCAGGTGACCGTCGCGCAGGGCGTTGCCCGTGTCGATGGAGGCTGCGGAGATCACCGCCTCCACCCGGGACTTGGCCACCTCGTCCGGCGCGATGTCGATCGAGCCCGCGAACTCCCTGAACCGCCCGTGCACGCTGGAGATCCCCAGGTGCTGGGCGACCGCGCCCACGGAGGAGTGGGCCGGATCGACGGTCCAGGGGCCGGGCGGCGGCAGTTCGGTGCCGCCCTGCCGGGCCAGCGTCACGGTGCCGATCGCGGCCCGGCCGCTCGCCGTCACGATCGCGCTGGACGCGGCGGGCGCGTACCCGACGGCCGTGACGATCACGGTGTACGCCCCCGGCGCGAGCTCGGTCGCATCCCGTACGCCGCCCTCCTCGTCCGCCTCGGCGCGCACCACCTGCGTGCCCGTCCCGTCGGTCACCGTGACGACCGCGTGCGACACGGCCCAGCCGTCCCTCGTACGGATCCGCGCGGTCAGTCCCATGGCAAGCAACCTCTCGTAATGAAACCGGCCCGTGGGACGTGCCTCCGCTTGGAGCACGCGCCACGGGCCGGGGTCCTCAACTGGTCCTCAACTGGTTCGCAGCCGGTTCTCGACTACTCGCCGGGGTGGGCGAGTTCGATGTCGTGGCCGTCCACGCCGCCGCCGTTCACGGTCAGCGCCGTGGCCACCGGCGGGTAGCCGGTCGCGATGACCGTGTACTCGCCGCTGTCCAGGTCGGCGAAGGCGTACGCCCCGTCGGCCCCGGTGGTGGCGGTGCCGACCACGTTGCCCGCCGCGTCGACGAGCGTGACCCGGGCGTCGCCCAGCGGTCCGCCGGGTGCCCGCACGACGCCCTGGAGCTGTGCGCCCGAGGTGAGCGCGACCTCGATCCGGGTGACCCCGGTGCCGCCGACCTCGACGGGCAGGGCCCGCGGCCGGTGCCCGGCGGCGTTCACCGCGACGGTCACGGCGCCCGGCACCAGCTCGGCGAAGGCGAACTCGCCCTGCTCACCGGTGGTCCCGGTGGCCAGCACATCGCCGCGCACATCGGTCACGATGACCATCGCGCCCACGACCGGCTGCCCGCCCTCGGCGGCCTTCACCGTGCCGGACAGCCCGCTCGTACCGCTCAGCAGGATGTCGTACGCGAGCGGCTCACCGTTCACGACGACCGTCGAGGCCTGCGGCTGGAACCCGTCCGCGGAGGCGATCAGCACGTACGAACCCGTGCCGGGCGCGTCCACCGCGTAGGCGCCGTCGGCCTGCGCGACCGAGCGGCCCAGCTGACGGCCCGCGAGGGAGATCAGCGTGACGGCGGCCCGGGGGACGGGCGCGCTCTCGGCACCGCGGACGTATCCGCGCACCGCGACCCCGCCCGAGCCGTTGCCGGAGGCGCCGCCGGCCCCGGCCGCCACGGTGGCGACGGCCGCGAGGCGCTGGGCGCCCTGGGGTCCGGCCCCTGACTCGGCGCCGGTTCCGTTGTCGGTTCCGTTACCGGTTCCGGTGTCCGCGACGGCCCAGCTCGGGACGCGCTCGTCGGATTCGGTCGAGACGGTCGCGGCGGGGATGGCGGTCGCGGTGGGGGTGGCGGGGGTGGCTTCGGCTACGGCCGTGACGTCCGGCTGGGCCTCGGCGGCCTGGGCCAGAGCACCCGACGTACGCAGCGGGACCTCCTTGATGAACAGGGTGACGAGGAAGGCGAGCAGCGCCAGCGCGCCCGCGATCAGGAAGACGTCCGCGATGCCGTGCCCGTACGCGCTCTCCATGACCGTGCGCAGCGGCGCGGGCAGTGCGTCCATGTCCGGGATGCTGCCGCCGGTGCTCGAACCGGCCGCCGCGGCCGCGTCCTTCGGGTCGAGGCCGGCCAGGCCGTCCTTGACGTAGTCGGTGATCCGGTTGGCCATCACCGCACCCAGCGCGGAGACGCCGATCGCGCCGCCGAGGGAGCGGAAGAAGGTCACCGTGGAGCTGGCCGAGCCGAGGTCCTGCGGCGCCACCTGGTTCTGCGTGGACAGCACCAGGTTCTGCATCATCATGCCGATGCCGAGACCCAGCAGTGCCATGAAGACGGCCACCCGCCAGTAGTCCGTGTCGTACCGGATGGTTCCCAGCAGACCGAGCCCCGCGGTGATCAGGACACCGCCGCTGACCAGCCAGACCTTCCACTTGCCCGTCTTGGTGATGATCTGCCCGGAGACGGTGGAGGAGATGAACAGGCCACCGATCATGGGGATCGTCATGACACCCGACATGGTCGGGGACTTGTCCCGCGCCAGCTGGAAGTACTGGCTGAAGAAGACCGTGCCGGAGAACATCGCGACGCCCACGAAGAGCGAGGCGAGAGAGGAGAGGGTGATGGTCCGGTTGCGGAAGAGCCGCAGCGGGATGATCGGCTCCTTGGCCTTCGACTCGACGAGCACGAACAGCAGCCCCAGGGCGACGGCACCACCGACCATCGCGTACGTCTGCCACGACACCCACTCGTACTTGTCACCCGCGAAGGTGACCCAGACCAGCAGCAGCGAGACCGCGGCGGAGATCAGGAACGCGCCGCCCCAGTCGACCTTCACGTCCCGCTTCACGACGGGCAGGTGCAGAGTCTTCTGCAGCACGATCAACGCGATGACCGCGAACGGCACACCGACGTAGAAGCACCAGCGCCAGCCGAGCCAGCTGGTGTCGGTGATGACACCGCCGAGCAGCGGGCCGCCGACGGTCGCGACTGCGAACGTGGCGCCGAGGTAGCCGGAGTACCGGCCGCGCTCGCGCGGGGAGATCATCGCCGCCATCACGATCTGCGCGAGGGCGGACAGACCGCCCACGCCGATGCCCTGCACCACGCGGCAGGCGATCAGCATGCCGGGGTTCTGCGACAGGCCCGCGGCGGCCGATCCCAGGACGTAGATGACGAGGGCTATCTGGACGAGCGCCTTCTTGCTGTACAGGTCGGCGAGCTTGCCCCACAGGGGTGTCGCGGCGGTCATCGACAGCAGGGCGGCGGTGACGACCCAGGTGTAGGCGGACTGGCCGCCGCCCAGGTCGCCGATGATCTCGGGCAGGGCGTTGGTGACGATCGTCGACGACAGGATCGCGACGAACATGCCGAGCAGCAGTCCGGAGAGGGCCTCCATGATCTGCCGGTGCGTCATCGGAGCGCCGTCGGCGGCGCCTGTGGCACCTCCGTGCTTGGCGTGTGAGCCCCGCACACCGGTTGGTGTGGTCGTTGCCATGGGCTTCCTTTTCTTGTGATGCGTCATACGGGTGTACGGGTTGTCTGCTCGACGAGGGGGGTTGGTGGGGGTGGTACGGGGGGTACCGCCGGTACGGGCCTGCAGTCGCCGAAGCTGGTGCGCAGGCGGGCGAGCAGGGTGTTGAGCTGGTCGACCTCGTCGTCCGACCAGTCCGCCAGGTAGTGGACGAGCGCGTTCATATAGCGCTCGGAGAGTTCGGCGAGCATGTCCTGCCCGGCGGGGGTGAGCCGCAGGATGCGTGAGCGTTTGTCGGCGGGGTCGGGGGATCGGTCGATCCAGCCGCGGTCCGCCACGTGTGCCACGTGGCGGCTCGTCACCGACATGTCGATGGCGAGCAGCTCCGCGAGGCGGCTCATCCGCATCTCGCCGTGCCGGTCCAGCAGGGTGAGTACGGCGGCGGAGCCGGCGGGGCACTCGTGCGGGAGGACTCGGCCGAGGCCGCGCTTCACAGCGCCGATGGCACTGAGTTGCCGGGCCAGCTCCTCGTACTGACGTCGAGCAGCCATCGCACCTCCCTGGTTTGTTGCTTCAGGCAACCATAAGAACCGTTGGTTGCTGCAGGCAAATGAAATGGGGGCTGGTGGCCTAAAACCTTGGCAAAGGCAAGTATTGGCGAACGTAAACTTGCAGGTGGGGTGGCTTGGGGGGTTCGTGTTTGTCTGCGGGTGGGTGGGGGCTGGTCGCGCAGTTCCCCGCGCCCCTGGGTGGGTGGGGGTTCCGGCTCGTCTGCGGGGTGCGGGGCCGCGCCGGGATGCGCGTCCGCAGCGGCCGCCGTGAACCACAGCCGCGGCACGGTGACCGCAAACGGTTGTCCTCGTAAGCTGCGGCCACACATCCCGCCACGACCCCTCCGGGAGGGAGACCATCCGGTCCCCGCAAGGGGCGCGGGGACCGGCGCAGTCTTTTTAGGGGCGCGGGGAACGGCGCGAGCAACCACGACGGACGGGCACGTGGCGAACGGTCCTCGGCCACCGGTGCTTTTAGGGGCGCGGGGAACGGCGCGAGCAACCACGACGGTCCGGCACGTGGCGAACGCTCCTCAGCCACCGATGCTTTTAGGGGCGCGGGGAACTGCGCGACCAGCCCCCACCGGCCCGCGGTCAACGAACCACCCCCACCCACCCAGGGGCGCGGGGAACTGCGCGACCAGCCACAGTGGGCCCGCAGAGGACGGCGGCGGGCAGCCCCCGGGGGGACCCGGGTGGACGTTCACCCGAGGTGCCACCTAGAGTCCAGGCCCATGGCAAACACCCAGGGCCCCGAGGGCAACTACGACCCCGCGGGTAGCACCCAGATGTTCCGAGCGTTCGTCGACGACCCGCAGAGCAGCCAGCAGCAGGCGGCCCCCGCCGGCCCCCGCATCGGCCTGATCGTCGGCGTGATCGTGGCCGTCGCGGTCGTGGCCGTCGTCGCCTGGCTCGCGCTCAAGTAGGCGACGGCGCCGCAAGGCGCCCTACTCCCACCGGACGGACACGTCCCGCGTCTCGACGTGCATACCCAGCGGTACGCGCCACGCGTCGACGCACACCGTCCAGGTCTTCTCTTCCCGCGCGCCCGGAGCGATCGGCGCGGGAAGCTTCTCGGCCGACTCGACGGTCGCCCAGTCGATCCCGAGCGCCCCGATGATGTGCGTCCCGAAGGTCACCGTGCCCGAACGCACCGCGGTGCCCCCGGTGTTGTGGAACCCGACGGTGACCTTCTCGCACCAGCGCTTGTCGGCGGGCTCCCGCTCGGGGGCGCCGATGTAGAGCACGGCGGGCCCGGGCTTCGCGGGATTCGACGGGCTCGCGGGACTCTCCGCGCCCCCGCCGCTCGGTGCTCCCGTACCGGAACTCCCGCCCGCGGAACCGGAGTCGGAGCCGGAGCCGGAACCCGAGTCGCCCCCACCCGACGACGGAGTCGCACGACCGCCGCCGCCGGACCCCGACGCGGAGACCGGCCCGGACGCGGCCGAGCCGCCAGCGTCCGCGCTCTCGCTGCCCGGAGACTCCGAACTACCGTTGCCCATCGCCCCTTCGGACACCCCGGCCCCCTCCAACGGCACCAACTCCACATCCCCGGTGGGCCCCACCGCCTCGCCGGACGACGCGGGGCGCTGCACGGCGACGTACCCCTCGCTGCCGCCGCCGGTCCCGCAGGCGGCGAGGACCGTACCCAGGCAGACGACAATCGCCGAGGCGCCCCCAAGGGCACCTCGGCGACCGCGAATCGACTCGTGACCCATCCGTCGGCGCATCGCGCCAGTGTGGCTGACGGGTCGTCAATTATGAACCCTCGGTGGGGATCCTGGTCGGAGACCTCTCGGCCCCGGCCCCGGCCCCGGCGTCAGTCGGAGACCCCACCGCCCGGCCCTCAGTCGGAGATCAGGCCTTCCCGCAGCTGTGACAGCGTCCGCGTGAGCAGTCGGGAGACGTGCATCTGCGAGATGCCGACCTCCTCGCCGATCTGCGACTGCGTCATGTTCGCGAAGAAGCGGAGCATGATGATCCGCCGCTCGCGGGGCGGGAGTTTGGCGAGCAGGGGCTTCAGGGACTCGCGGTACTCGACGCCCTC
The DNA here is from genome assembly GCF_042715345.1 of Streptomyces sp. NPDC058697. Lineage (NCBI taxonomy): Bacteria > Bacillati > Actinomycetota > Actinomycetes > Kitasatosporales > Streptomycetaceae > Streptomyces > Streptomyces sp. NPDC058697. The sequence goes on along the minus strand of NZ_JBHXSU010000009.1, from coordinate 104,498 downwards.
CAGCGCCGTGTCCTCGTAGCCGAGGCGGTCCGCGAGGGAGCCTTCGCCGCCGTCGTCCTCGGGGGCCGGCGAGTCGAGCGACGACGCGGTGTACGCGTTGCCGACCGCGAGGCCGTCGACCACGTCCTCCTCGGACACGCCGAGGACGGTGGCGAGTTCGGCCACGGTCGGCGAGCGGTCCAGCTTCTGGGAGAGCTCGTCACTGGCCTTGGTGAGGGCCAGCCGCAGCTCCTGGAGGCGGCGCGGCACCCGCACCGACCACGAGGTGTCCCGGAAGAACCGCTTGATCTCGCCCACGACCGTCGGCATCGCGAACGTCGGGAACTCGACCCCGCGTTCGCAGTCGAAGCGGTCGATCGCCTTGATCAGGCCGATCGTGCCGACCTGGACGATGTCCTCCATCGGCTCGTTGCGCGACCGGAAACGGGCGGCGGCGTAACGCACCAGCGGGAGGTTGAGCTCGATGAGCGTGTCCCGTACGTAGGCACGCTCGGGGCTGTTCTCGTCGAGTGCGGCGAGCCGCAGGAACAGGGAGCGGGACAGGGTGCGGGTGTCGATGGCTTCCGAGGTCGGGGGAAAGGCCGGGGCTTCCACGGCCGGGACGGCCGGAACATCGGCAACGACACTGTGAAGCGCGTCGGGCGCGGGTTCGCTCTTCGTGAGCGTGAGCACCTTCGAGCTGCCCTGGTCTGCGGACATGCCACCCCCTTTGGGTCGCGGACGGTCGCGGCGGACGCTCCCGTCGAAGGAACGCAGCCTCCACCTGAATACCGGAGGTGGGGCTGCGGCAAACGCGTCAGCGGAAGAATGTCACATGTCGGCAACACGCTGTAGTGACATGTCGACACAGGAGGGGTGAATAGGCCCTGGAAAAGGGGGGTCTGGTGGTTTTTCGACGCAGAAAAGTCGCGAAAAGGCCTTGAGGGCGATTCGCTCCTGCGGGTTACGCCTCGATCCTGTTTGCGGATCGCAGTCTGGCAAAGCTGCGGGCGAGCAGTCTTGACACATGCATCTGCGAAACGCCCAGCTCGGCACTGATCTGTGACTGGGTCAGATTGCTGTAGTAGCGCAGGAGAAGGATCCGCTGCTCCCGCTCGGGGAGCTGGACGAGCAGGTGCCGTACGAGGTCGCGGTGTTCGACGCCGTCGAGCGCGGGGTCCTCGTAGCCGAGCCGGTCCAGGAGCCCCGGCAGCCCGTCGCCCTCCTGGGCGGCCTCCAGCGAGGTCGCGTGGTACGAGCGTCCGGCCTCGATGCAGGCCAGGACCTCGTCCTCGGTGATCCGCAGCCGCTCGGCGATCTCGCCGGTCGTGGGCGTGCGCCCGAAGGCCGTCGTGAGGTCCTCGGTCGCGCTGTTCACCTGGACCCACAGCTCGTGCAGCCGGCGCGGTACGTGGACCGTGCGGACGTTGTCGCGGAAGTACCGCTTGATCTCGCCGACCACGGTGGGCATCGCGAAGGTCGGGAACTGCACGCCCCGGTCGGGGTCGAAGCGGTCGATGGCGTTGATCAGGCCGATGGTGCCGACCTGGACGACGTCCTCCATGGGCTCGTTGCGCGACCGGAACCGGGCGGCGGCGTACCGCACCAGCGGGAGGTTCGCCTCGATCAGCGCGGCCCGCACCCGGCCGTGTTCGGAGGTGCCCGGCTCAAGGTTCTTGAGCTCGCCGAAGAGCACCTGGGTCAGGGCCCGGGTGTCGGCCCCGCGGCGGCGCTGCGGGCCTTCCTCCGGGGTGTCGGGAAGGCGCTCCTGGGCTGGGGCCGAGGGTGGAGCCGGGGGCTCATGGGGCGGTGCTTGAGGCGCAGTACTGGCCGGCACGGTCAACTCCACCTCTGGGTCGGTCAACATCCGTCAACTCATCCGTCAAAAGCGGTCATAGCATCACAAGACATGTGCACTGTGTGCAAGCACCGCATAACTCCGTGTTGAGCGTCAGTTGGGGCCCGGGGAGGGTGTCCGGCGGGTTCCCGAGCGGGGCCGGGGACGCGAAACGGCCCCCCGCCGTTCAGGCGAGGGGCCGGGGGCGTGCGCCGGGCGCGCTTCAGAACTCGTAGTCGGCGATCACCCACGTGGCGAACTCCCGCCACAGCGCGACGCCCGCCTGGTGCGCCGGGTGCTCGATGTACCGCTTGAGCGCGTCCGTGTCCTCGACCGCCGAGTTGATCGCGAAGTCGTACGCGATCGGCCGGTCGGTGATGTTCCACTCGCACTCCCAGAACTTCAGTTCGGGGATCTGCCCGCCGAGAGCGCGGAAGGCGGTGACGCCCGCGACGACGCGCGGGTCGTCGCGCTCGACACCTTCGTTGAGCTTGAGCAGGACCAGGTGGCGGATCACGGGCACTCCTAGTTCTTGGCCCCGTCGGCGATCCACGTCATGAAGTCCCCGACGGCCTGAGCGGCATTCGAAATGCCCTCGAACCCTATCTGGACGTAGTCGGCGGCCTTGGCGGGGTCGGTGATGATCACGTACAGCGCGAAGACGATGAGGACGTAGACGGCGATCTTCTTCGAATTCACCGCCATCGCGGCCTCCCCGTGTGCCTGCTGCCTGCTGTGTTGTCGGCTGCGCCTGTTGGGACCCCTGGTGCCGGCGGTGAGTGTAACCCGGACAGTTGATATGACGATCTTTCAAACCATGCCGAGTGTTGTGCGAGTCCGGAACGCACGAAGGGCCCCGTCTTTCGACGGGGCCCTTCAGAAGCGGTAGCGGAGGGATTTGAACCCTCGGTGACTTGCGCCACACTCGCTTTCGAGGCGAGCTCCTTCGGCCGCTCGGACACGCTACCGAGAGAGATCCTAGCCCACGTTGGGCCGTGCTCCGAAATCGGTATTCGACCGCCGGCCGGGCAGCTGGGCGGGCGCCCGGATCAGCGGTCGCGGAAGAAGTCGGTGAGCAGCCGGGCGCACTCCTCGTCGAGCACGCCGGCGATCACTTCGGGCCGGTGGTTGAGCCGCCGGTCGCGTACGACGTCCCAGAGGGAGCCGGCCGCGCCCGCCTTCTCGTCGCGGGCGCCGTAGACCACGCGGTCCACGCGGGACTGCACGAGCGCGCCCGCGCACATCGTGCAGGGTTCGAGGGTCACGACGAGCGTGCAGCCGGTGAGCCGCCACTCTCCGAGCTTCGCGGCGGCCCGCCGGATCGCGAGCACCTCGGCGTGGGCGGTCGGATCGCCGGTCGCCTCACGTTCGTTGTGGCCGGCGGCGAGGACCGTCGTGCCGTCCGGGGACAGCACGACGGCGCCGACGGGGACGTCCCCGCCCCGGACGGCCGACCCGGCCTCGTCCAGGGCGAGCCGCATCGCCGTCCGCCAGCGGTCGCGTACGGGGTCCTGTTCGTTCTGAGCGCTCGGCGGAGTCAGCGGACGGTCTCCAGGACCTCCGCCGCGCCGAGCACCTCGGCGATCTCACCGAGCGCGTCGGTGCTGTCCAGGGCCAGCAGCTCCTTCTCGTTCACGCCGAGGTCCGTGAGGACCTCGCGGTCTCCGATGGGTCCGGACGGCACGGCCTCACCCTTGGCGGTCGTGCCGACGTCGTCCTCATCGTCGTCGTCGGCCTCGCTGTCGGGTTCACCGTCCTCCGTGCCGTCGAGGTCGAGGGAGTCCAGGTCGGCGACATCGTCGTCGCCGGGATCCCTTCCGAGCAGTTCGTCCGTGAGCAGGATCTCGCCGTACGAACTGCGGGCAGCGGCCGCGGCGTCCGAGACGTAGATGCGAGGGTCCTCCTCGCCGTCCACGCGGACGACTCCGAACCACGCGTCCTCCTGCTCGATGAAGACGAGCACCGTGTCGTCGTCGACCGAGGCTTCGCGGGCCAGGTCGGTCAGATCCGACAGGGTCTCCACATCGTCGAGCTCTGTGTCGCTCGCTTCCCACCCGTCTTCGGTGCGCGCGAGCAGTGCGGCGAAGTACACCGTGACTCTCCCACTGGTCATAGGCGTGCCGGTTGGGGGTCCCCCCGGCGGAGGCTGTGGGCGGGGAGCGCGTGTGCCGAGCCCCGCCCACTCGGAATCGTGGCAGAAACAGAGCGTTCAGGAGAGGTCTTCGGCTCGCTGTGTCCCGGTCGCGTCTCAGCGCCCGTTCCCATGTCGCGTGCGTCACGCCGCCGTACGGCCTCACCTGGGCGCCCAGCACCCACCGACAGCGGGATCGTACGCCGACACGGCCTCCGCTTCGCACGCGGCTTCCCGAGTGATCGCCGGGCGGGTCGCCGGCGGGCGGTCCCGGGGGCGGGCGCTCCGCCCGCGCCGCGGCGGGACCTGCGCGGGCGTGGCCGCCCGTGGCCTACCAGCGGAATGTGCGCATACGCATGGCGTGGCGCAGCCGGGCCGTCTTGGCCCGCCGGGGCTGCACCCGGTCGCGCAGCTCGCGCGCCTCCGTGAGCTCCCGCAGGAACTGGGCGCGGCGCCTTCGTCGCGCGGCTTCGCTCACCGGGTCCTCGCGGACCTCACGGCTTGGCTGCTCCGGGTCGGACATGGGCAACACCCCCAGTCGGTCCTTCCCACTTTCCCTCCGACGGGCGGTTTGATGCCAGCCGGGGTTTAACGGCACGAGGGGGTCTCGGACGAGTCGGTGGCGGGCGAGGGGCGGGCGGCGGGCGCCCGGATACCCTTGTGGGCATGCGTCTTCACGTCGTCGACCACCCTCTGGTCGCTCACAAGCTCACCACGCTGCGCGACCGTCGCACCGATTCCCCGACCTTCCGGCGGCTCGCCGACGAGCTGGTCACCCTGCTCGCCTACGAGGCCACCCGGGACGTGCGCACCGAGCAGGTCGACATCGTGACCCCGGTGTCCCCGACCACGGGCGTCAAGTTGTCCCACCCGCGCCCCCTCGTCGTACCGATCCTGCGGGCCGGCCTCGGCATGCTCGACGGCATGGTGCGGCTGCTGCCGACCGCCGAGGTGGGCTTCCTGGGCATGATCCGCGACGAGGAGACGCTCCAGGCGTCCACGTACGCGACCCGGATGCCGGAGGATCTCTCCGGCCGCCAGGTGTACGTCCTCGACCCGATGCTCGCCACCGGCGGCACGCTGGTCGCGGCGATCCAGGAGCTCATGAAGCGCGGCGCCGACGATGTGACGGCCGTGGTCCTCCTCGCCGCCCCCGAGGGCGTCGAGGTCATGGAGCGCGAGCTGGCCGGCACGCCCGTCACGGTCGTGACCGCGTCGATCGACGAGCGCCTGAACGAGCACGGCTACATCGTCCCGGGCCTGGGCGACGCGGGCGACCGGATGTACGGCGCGGCCGAGTAGCGGGCAGGGGTCAGGGCCGGGCCCGGGCTCATGCAGGGCACGGGCCCGTACGAGGCCTGCTAGCAGCTCTTCTTCGTCGCCGAGGGCGTCGGTGCGGGCTTGGCCAATGTGGTCAGGGCCTTGTCGGCGTCCTCTTTCTTCGTCAGGGACTTGAAGGCCGTGCCGAGGATCAGGTCGACCTCCGCGGGCTTGGCGCGGGTGTCGGTCTTCAGCTCGGCGCCGGTGAGCTGCGTCGCCAGGACGGGGAGCGCGGATTCGGAGGCCGCCTTGGCACCGAGGACTATTCCGGCGCCCTTGACCTTCTTGTCGTACGTCTTCGTCGCGTTGCCGACGTCGCCGATCTTGAAGCCGCGTTTCTTCAGCTCGTCGGCGGTGTCCTTGGCGAGGCCGCCGCGGGGGGTGGCGTTGAAGACGTTCACAGTGATCTGGCCGGGCTTGGGGAGGGCTTTGACCGGGCTTGCGGAGGGCGTGGGGGATGCCGTGCAGTCGGCGGCGGGACCTGCCGCGGAAGCCTCGTCGCCGCCGCCTGTGAAGACGTCGATGAGCTGCAGCGTTCCCCAGCCGATCAGTCCGAGCGCGGCGACGGAGGCGGTGACCGCGAGCGCGATTCTGCGGCGCCCTCGGTTTCTGCGCATCCGCGGGTACTTGTCCCCCGTGATCTTGTACTGGCCGCCCATGCCAGGGGGAGTCAGCATGCTCATGGGCGCAGCGTAGTGCGCCTGGGCGGTGATGCCTACTAGATGATCATTGACCGGGGGTCAGTCCAACCCGAAAGGGCCAATTCGCTCCGCGGGGGGCGCGTTTTTGGCTGCGGGGCGGTGGGGGCTGGTCGCGCAGTTCCCCGCGCCCCTGGGTGGGTGGGTGCACCCGTAGGACGGTCGGTGCGGGCCGTCCGTGGCCGAGCGCGCAGTTCCCCGCGCCCCTTACGGGGCCCGGGTCAGTCCAGTTCCAGGACTCGGGCGTGGAGGACCTGGCGTTGTTGGAGGGCGGCTCGGACGGCTCGGTGGAGGCCGTCTTCGAGGTAGAGGTCGCCCTGCCACTTCACGACGTGCGCGAAGAGGTCGCCGTAGAACGTGGAGTCCTCGGCGAGCAGGGTTTCCAGGTCGAGCTGGCCCTTGGTCGTCACCAGTTGGTCGAGGCGGACCGGGCGTGGCGCGACGTCCGCCCACTGCCGGGTGCTTTCCCGGCCGTGGTCGGGGTACGGCCGGCCGTTTCCGATGCGCTTGAAGATCACACGGAAAGCCTACCGGTCAAGAGCTTCCGGGCGCAGCCATGGTGGCGGAGTGCGACGCTGGAAATGACGCCGTAAATAGGGGCAAACCGGTAATTCTCCTAGATCACCCTTTCAAGATCGGTTCTGATGCGGGCCGAGGACAGCCTTGGGCAAACCGGGAACAGGGGTCTGAAATGACTGACAGCGAAGCGCCGCCGGCAAAGGCACCCGAAGGCGTGAGCGGTGCTCCCGCGCTTCCGCAGCCGGTCCTCGAAATCGCCTCCGGGTACGCCTTCACGGGCCCCGCGCTGGATCTGGGCGCCCTGCTGTGGGACGGGCGGTGCCTGCCGGACGTACAGATCCGGATCCCGCTGCCGATGCTCAACCGGCACGGGCTGGTCGCCGGGGCCACCGGTACCGGCAAGACGAAGACCCTGCAGCTCGTCGCGGAGCAGCTGTCCGCGCAGGGCGTGCCGGTGTTCCTCGCCGATGTGAAGGGTGACGTCTCCGGGATCTCGGCGCCGGGGCAGGAGAACGACAAGGTGCGGGCGCGGGCCGGGGAGGTCCGGCAGGAGTGGACGCCGGCCGGGTTCCCGTGCGAGTTCTACGCCCTCGGGGGCATGGGCCACGGCATCCCCGTACGCGCGACGGTCACCAGCTTCGGGCCGGTCCTGCTGTCCAAGGTGCTCCAGCTCAACCAGACCCAGGAGCAGTCGCTCGGCCTGATCTTCCACTACGCCGACCAGAAGGGCCTGGAGCTGGTCGACCTGAAGGATCTGAGGGCCGTGGTGACCTTCCTGACCTCCGACGAGGGGAAGTCCGAGCTCAAGGGCATCGGGGGGCTCTCCACGGCCACGGCCGGGGTGATCCTGCGCTCGCTGACCGCGTTCGAGGCGCAGGGGATGAGCCCGTTCTTCGGGGAGCCGGAGTTCGACACGAGCGAGCTGTCGCGCGTGGCGGGGGACGGGCGGGGCACGGTCTCCGTTCTGGAGCTGCCCGCCGTGCAGGACAAACCGCAGCTCTTCTCCACGTTCCTGATGTGGCTGCTGGCCGACCTCTTCCACGACCTGCCGGAGGTCGGTGACGTGGACAAGCCCAAGCTCGTCTTCTTCTTCGACGAGGCGCATCTCTTGTTCAACGACGCGTCGAAGGCCTTCCTGGACGCCATCACCCAGACCGTCCGGCTGATTCGCTCGAAAGGGGTCGGCGTCTTCTTCGTCACACAGACGCCCAAGGACGTGCCCGGGGATGTCCTCGCCCAGCTCGGCAACCGGGTGCAGCACGCGCTGCGCGCCTTCACGCCCGACGACCAGAAGGCCCTCAGGGCCACGGTGAAGACCTTCCCCAACTCCCCGTACGACCTGGAGGAGGTCCTCACCGCGCTCGGCACCGGCGAGGCCGTGGTCACCGTCCTCAGCGAGAAGGGCGCGCCGACGCCGGTCGCGGCGACACGGCTGCGGGCGCCGGAGTCCCTGATGGGTCCTGTCGATCCGGCCGTACTCGACCGGGCGGTCCAGGCGTCACCGCTGTACGGGCGGTACGCGGAGGCGGTCGACCGGGAGTCGGCGTACGAGAAGCTGACGGCGCGGGAGGGGGAGGCCGCGGCCTCCTCGGCTTCCTCAAGTCCTGCTCCGTCTGCTCCTTCGCGGGGCCGTGGGCGGAAGGGCGACGAACAGGACCCCTCCGTCGTCGAGCAGGTCGTCGGCAGTGGTGTCTTCAAGTCGCTGGCCCGCAGTCTGGGTACGCAGATCGGCCGCGAGATCACCCGGTCGGTCTTCGGAACGGCTCGGCGCAGGCGGTAGCCGGCGCGGAGGGTACGGGGAGGGTACGGGGAGGCGGCAGCAGGTCCGCCTCCCCGGGCGGGCGGCTCAGTCGCGCTCGTGGTCCTTCGGCGGGGACTGCTGCTCCGGAGCGGGTTCCGGGGTGACCTGGTGGGTGTCACGCGGCGGTGTCGGCTTCGGGGCGTTGCGGAGGGATTCGGCGCGTACGAGGGCACGCAGGATCGCGTACGGGTCCTTCGACATGAGGGTCCTCTCGTGCTGCTGGGGGGAGGGTGTGCGGTCCGGAGCGGGACCGTCAGCAGCGGAGGACCATGCAGCGCTGGGTGCGCGGGGTGGGGGCGTACGGAGGATGCACGGGGTGGGTGTGCGGGCGCGGGCGCGGGTGTGCGGGGGCCGGGGGGCGCGCGGGGCGCCGGGGTACGGGGCGGTGGCCCTGGCGGGCGGGTGCGCGTAGGGCTGTGTCCAGGAGGTCGTGGGGGTGTTCCAGGCCGGACTCGGTGGAGACGGCGGGGGGTGGTGCGGTGCGGGGGCCGGTGTGGGCGCCCACGGCACTCACCGTGCATGTCGCGCACAGCAGCGCGGCGAGTGCCATGAGGAACCGTGGCCAGGTGGGCCGACGGTTCCGGCGCTCGTGCCGTGGGGGGAACCGGTCGGGGGTCATGAGTGGTCATGTCCCCGGGACGGGTGGGTGGTTCATCGGCCGCGTCCCGAGAACCGCCCTCTTGGCGTACGTGGTCGCCTGCGGCGGGCTGGACTGTTCGGGGGTGGTTCGTTGGCTGCGGGCTCGTCGTGGTTGCTCGCGCAGTTCCCCGCGCCCCCGAAAGCGGGGCTGCGCCCCTGCTTTTGTCTTTGGGGGCGCGGGGAACTGCGCGACCAGCCCCCACCGCACCCGCACCGTTCAACGAACCGCTGAGGGCCCGGCCCTACGCAACCGCACCGCCGTGATGATCTCCGTGAGGCCGAGGGCGAGGAGCCAGCAGCCGCCGACCGCCGTGAGGACGGCGACCGACTCGAAGGGGGAGACGATCAGGACGACGCCGGCGAGGAAGCTGAGGACGCCGAGGAGGAGCTGCCAGCCGCGGGCGGGGACGGACGGGTCGGACACTGCGGCCAGGGTCTGTGTCACGCCCCGGAACAGCCAGCCGATGCCGATCCACAGCGCGAGCAGCAGGATCGACTGCATCGCCCCGCGGAAGCAGAACAGCCCGAGCAGGATCGACAGCGCACCGCTGATGAAGGCCATGACCCGCAGAGAGGTCGCCGCGTGCGTACCGAAGGCGGAGACCAGTTGGAGTACGCCGCTGAGGAGCAGGTAGAGCCCGAAGAGCACCCCCGCCGCGAACAGCGTCGCCTCGGGCCACACCAGGATCACGACGCCGAGCGCCAAGGTCGCGATCCCGGCGGCCAGTACGGCCTGCCAGGCGGCGCGCGTGAGGAGGAAGAGGGGGTGCTCGGGTCCTCCGGGGCGACCAAGTCCGCCGGGCCCTCCGGGTCCACCGAGCCCGCTGAGCCCTCCGGGACCGCCGGGCCTCTCCGGCCGGTGCGGGTCGCGGGCCGCGTGGACCCGCCGGTCGTCGTCCGACCCCCAGGGCGCTCCGCTCGGTACCTCGGCCATGCTCCATGCTCGGACCGGCGTCCGGCACCCCGCCACCCGGGACGGCCGACCGACTGACCCCTCCCCCGGCCGGGCGGGGGGCGTCCCCTTCCTACTTGCCGGAGGCCTTCGCCGCCTTGGCCGCCGCCTTCATCTCCTGCTTGTGCGCCCGTACCTTCACCAGCGACTCCGGTCCCGTGATGTCGGCGACCGAGCGGAAGGACTTGTCCTCGCCGTACGCACCGGCCGCCTCGCGCCAGCCCTTCGGGCGCACGCCGAGCTGCTTGCCCAGCAGGGCGAGGAAGATCTGCGCCTTCTGGGCGCCGAAGCCGGGCAGCTCCTTGAGACGGCGCAGGAGTTCCTCGCCGGATTTCACGCCCTCCCAGACCTTCGCCGCGTCCCCTTCGTAGTGCTCCACGAGGTACTGGCACAGCTGCTGGATCCGCTTGGCCATCGAGCCCGGATAGCGGTGCACGGCCGGCTTCTCGGACAGCAGCGCCGCGAAGGCCTCGGGGTCGTGCGCCGCGATCTCGTGCGCGTCGAGATCGTCCGCGCCCAGGCGCTGCGCGATCGTGTACGGGCCCGCGAAGGCCCACTCCATCGGAACCTGCTGGTCGAGGAGCATGCCGACGAGCGCGGCGAGCGGGCTGCGGCCGAGCAGTGCGTCGGCCTCGGGCTGCTGGGCTAGATGAAGCGTGGCGTCCATGCTCCGATCATCGCAAGTGAGCGCTCGGACCGCGCGTCATCGCAAGTGAGTGCTCGGGGCCGCGCGTCATCGCAAGGGGGTGCCAAGTGGCCGCTCAGGCCGCGCGCCAGTACCCCAGCGCGTTCACCCGCTGTTTCGGCAGCGCCAGCTCCTTGCGGAAGTAGGCGGCCAGCGCCCGGGTCGTCGCCGTGTCGCAGGCGATCCAGACGTACGGGTCGGCCGCGTCCTTCAGAAGGTCCGGCACAGCCTCCTTCACCTGGGCCACCAGGTGCGCGCCCTTGTCGAGCCGGGGGACCGTACGGACGTCGTGGCGGTCGGGATCCGTCTGGAGCGGCAGGCCGTCCAGCCCCTCCGCCGACTCGAACCAGATCGTCGTGGGCGCCGAACCCACTGCGCCCAGGAGGGAGTTGAGGGCGGGGAGGGAGGCCGTGTCGCCGATCGCCAGCACGTGGGACGGGGCCGGGTCCGGGTCGGTGAAGCCCGTGCCCTGGACCGTCGCCTCGATGGTGTCCCCCGGCTTCGCCGCCCGCGCCCAGTCGCTCGCGCACCCCTCGTGCAGCGCGAACTCCAGGCTGAAGGTCCCCGCGGCCGGATCGGGATCCACGAGTGTGTACGCCCGCTGGTGCGGCTTGCCCGCGTTGTCGAACCACAGCCGCACCCACATCGTCGGGTGCACCCCGGTCGCCGCGAGCATGCCGCCGTCGGTGAGGCGCACCCGGCGGTAGTGCTCGGTGACGTCCTCCGCGCCCGTGACCGTGAACACGAAGTCCTTGCCCCGGAACAGTTTGAGGACCGCGCCCTCCCAGCCGTGACCCTGCCCCATGACTTCTTCACCCTTCACGTACGATTCCGGCGCACCTCACTTAGGTGAGCCTAACCTAAACCACATGGGAGACACAGGGTGACTGTCGAGATCTACCGAGATGCCTGGGGTGTCCCACATCTGCGCGCCGACGACGCCCGCGAACTCGCCCACGCCCAGGGCCTGGCCACCGCCCACGACCGCGCCTGGCAGCTGGAGGTCGAACGGCACCGGGCGCGCGGCACCTCGGCCGCGTTCCTCGGCCCGGACGCGCTCGGCTGGGACCGCTTCGCGAGACAGGCCCGGCTCGACGACACGGCGAGACGCTGCTTCACCGCCCTGGAGAGACGGGACCCCGAGACGGCCGCCTGGGTCCGGGCGTACGTCGACGGGGTCAACCAGGGCCTGCCCGAAGGCGCCCGCCGCGCCCCCGAGTTCGCGAGCGTCGGCCTCGCCCCCGGCCGCTGGGAGCCCTGGACCCCGCTCGGCGTCTGGCTCGCCACGCACATCCTCTTCGCCGGGTTCCCGGCCAAGCTGTGGCGCGAGGAGGTCGTACGCCATCTCGGTCCGGACGCGGTCGGCCTCTTCGCCACCGACGGGCCCGGCACCTCCGGCAGCAACGGCTGGCTGGTCACCGGCGAGCGCACCGCCACCGGTGGTCCGGTCATCGCGGGCGACCCCCACCGCTATATCGAGGCCCCCGGCGTCTACCAGCAGATCCGCCTGTCCTGCCCGGAGTTCGACGTCATCGGCCTCGCCGTACCGGGCGTCCCGGGCATCGCCCACTTCGGCCACACCGGCACGGTCGCCTGGGCGATCACCAACGCGATGGCCGACTACCAGGACCTGTACCGCGAGCGTCTCCGCCGGACCGGAGCCGGAGACGGCCGTGGAGACGGCGTTGGTGGCGGCGACCGGGTGGAGGCCCTCGGCCCGGACGGGGCGTGGCACCCCGCCTCCCGCCACATCGAGATCATCGAGGTGGCCGACGGCGACCCCGTCGAGGTCGAGGTGATCGAGACCGACCGCGGCCCGGTGGTCATCAACGGCGACACCGACCCGTACGGCGACGGAGACCTGGACGGTGGCGGCGACACGGACCGCGGCGGCGACGCCTCGACCGCTCCTCTCAGCCTCCGCCACCCGCCCCGCGTCACCGAAGACCTCGGCTTCTCCTCGCTCCTCCCCCTCCTCCGCGCCCGCCGGGTCGCCGACGTGGACCGCGCGTTCGACGACTGGGCCGAACCCGTCAACGTCGTCCAGGCCGCCGACACCGAGGGCGGCCTGCTGCACCGGGTCGCGGGCAGGGTCCCGGTCCGGAGCGAGGACAACCGCACACGGATCGTCAACGCCTGGGAGCCCGGGCACGATTGGCGCGGCTGGTACGCCCCCATGCCGCGCGGCACGGTCGACGACGGCATCGCGGTGATGGCGAACCAGCGCGGCCCGGCAACCCCGCTCGGCGTCGAGTTCGCCCCGCCGCACCGGGCCACCCGGCTGCGCGCACTCCTCGACACCCGGCGGGACTGGTCCGCCGGCGACATGGCCGCCCTCCACATGGACACCCATCTCGCCTCCGCAGCACCGCTGTTGGACCACCTCGCCGCCCTCGATGCCCTCACCCCCGAGGCCGTCTCCCTGCGCGACCGGCTCCTCCACTGGGACCGCCACATGACCGCCGACAGCACGGAGGCGGCCACCTACGCGGCGGTCCGGAGCGCGGTCGTACGCCGCCTCGCGGCCCACCCCGCCCTGGCCCGCCTCACCGAACCCCCGCTGTACCCCGAGGTCTTCCGCCCCTGGCTCGCACTCGTCCCCCGAGTCGCCTTCGCCCTCGAAAGCCTGCTCAGGGCCGAGGAGTTGTACGGGATCGACCGTGCCGAGGTCGTCAGGGCGGCCGTGGAGGAGGTCGCCGGAGACCCGCCGAAGGGCACCTGGGGCGACACCCATCGCCTCGCTCCCTGGCGGGCGTTGCCGGACCCCTCGTACGACGAGAGGGAACCCGGGCTCTCCGGCGACCACGACTGCGTGCTGTGCACCTCCGCCGTGCCGGGGCTCACCGACCGGGCCGCGCGCGGCCCCGCCGCCCGCTATGTGTGGGATGTCGCCAGGCGCGAGAACAGCCTCTGGGTGGTGCCGTTCGGTGCCTCGGGCGACCCGGACTCACCCCACCACCGCGATCAACTCCCCTTGTGGGTCAGGGGAGATCTCGCCCCCGTCGTGACCGACTGGACCAAGCTGACGAAGGACAGAACGATGACAACCGCGCCGTACGCAGCGAGCCGTGAGGCCCTTCACGAGCAGGTCGTCGAAGGTCTCGGCACGGTCCGCGTCCTGCGCGTGGACCCGGACGCCGACCTGGACGTGCTCCACACCTGGGTGACGGCCGAACGCGCCCGGTTCTGGGGCATGGGCGGCTTCGGCAGGGAGCAGGTGCTGGAGACGTACCGGCATCTCGACTCCCTCGACACCCACCACGCCTTCCTGGCCGTCCTGGACGGCAGGCCGGCCGCGCTCTTCCAGACGTACGAGCCGGAGGCCGACCGGGTCAGCGAGTGCTACGAGGTGGAGCCCGGCGACATCGGCGTCCATCTGCTGATCGCGCCCGCCGGCGAGGGCGACGAGCGGCCGGGGTACAGCTCGGCGCTGCTGACCGCGTTCACCGTGTACGTGCTGGGCGTCCTCGGCAGGCGCCGGGTCGTGGTCGAGCCCGACACCCGCAACGAGAAGGCGATCGCCCGCCTGACCCGCCAGGGCTTCGTACTCGGTCCACCGGTCGTGCTCCCGGAGATTGACCTGCCGGAGGTGCACCTGCCGGAGAAGAAGGCCCAACTGGCGTTCCTGACAAGGGAAGCCGCGGGTTTTTAGGGACGAAGGGAGCGACGACCGCCCCGGGGCGGCGCTCGCTGTTCCGCGCGTCGCGGTCCGGTTGGCGCATCGCCAACTCCCTTTGGGGCATGGTCGGTAGGTGGTCCATGACATCACTCCCGAAGCCCTTGTCGCCCATTACCGACTGGAGCCCATCCCCGAGGAGGGCGGTCTCTTCGCCCGTACCTGGGCGGGCCCCGAACGGCCCGACGGCCGCCCCGAGGGGTCCGCGATAGTGGTCCTCCTGACCGCGGAACCCGATGACTTCTCGGCGCTCCACCGGCTCCCCGCCGACGAGACCTGGCACTTCTACCTGGGGGATCCGCTGGAGATGCTGCTCCTCTCCCCCGACGGCACGTCCCGTACGGTCCTGCTCGGCCCCGACGTCCTCGGCGGCCAGCACCTCCAGTACACCGTGCCCGCCCGCACCTGGATGGGCGCGCGGGTCGCGACCGCCACCGGCTGGTCCTTCTTCGGGTGCACGATGGCGCCCGGTTTCACCTACGAGGGGTACGAGCACGGGGACGCGGCGGAACTCACCGCCCGCTACCCGGACCGGGCCGCGCGGATCGCCGCGCTGAGCCGCCCGTGAGCGGCCCGGAGGACGGACACCACGACGGATACCGCCCCGGACTTCTCGACGGGCAGGTCGCCCTGGTCACCGGCGCGTCGGGCGGCATCGGCCGCGGCATCGCGCTGCGGTTCGCCGCGGCGGGGGCGGCCGTGGCCGTCCACTTCCGTACGAACGCGGAGGCCGCCCGTGAAGTCGTCGGCCTCATCGAGGACTCGGGCGGACGTGCGGTCGCCCTGCGGGCCGATCTGACCGTCGAGGACGAGTGCCACCGCCTGGTGCGCGAGGCGGCCGACCGGTTCGGCGGCCGGCTGACGGCCCTGGTCAACAACGCGGGCGTACAGCCGGTCCAGGAGCTGCCCGGGATGACGGCGGGGGACTGGCGGGCGGTGGTCGACGCCAACGTGTCGAGCGTGTTCGCGTGTACGCAGGCGGCGGTGGAGGTGATGCGCGAAGGGAGGGAGCAGGGCGATCCGAGTGACCGGCGGGGCTCGTCCGGCGGGCCTGTGGGCAGCATCACGCACATCGCGTCCATCGAGGCCACACACCCCGCTCCCCTGCACGCCCACTACTCCGCGTCCAAGGCGGCCGTCGTCGCGCACGCGCGCTCGGCGGCCCTGGAGTACGGTCCCTACGGAATCCGCGTGAACACCGTCTCGCCGGGGCTGATCGACCGCGCGGGCCTCGCCGAGGCGTGGCCCGCGCGGTGTACGGCGCTGGCAACAGGCCGTCCCCACCGGGAGGCTGGGGCGTCCCGAGGACGTGGGCGACGCCTGCGTGTTCCTCGCCTCGCCGATGGCCTCCTGGATCACCGGGCACGACCTGGTCGTGGACGGCGGGGTGTCGGCGCGGCCGACGTGGTGAGCGCGGGCCGGGTTGAACAAGGTGTCGCGTACATCCGTACTCTCACCTAGGCCGCAGCAACGGACGTGGACGCATGTGCGACTGCGCGTATATGAACGTGCAGGACAAGCAGTAGGGAGAGGCGACGTGGGCCGAGGGCGCCGCATACACCGAGTGCTACGGGTACTACGGGTGTCGGCGCCACGCCGGGCACTGGCCCTCGTCGTCCTGCTGGGCACGCTGTTCCTGCTGGGCGGTGCGGGCCCGGCGTCCGCCCACTCGGCCGTGCGCGAGACGACTCCCGGCGAGGGAACCGTCCTCAAGTCCGCGCCGAAGCAGGTCACCATGACCTTCACCGAGTCGGTCGGCATCACCGACGACTCGCTGCGCGTCCTCAGCCCCGAGAACCGCCGGGTGAACGCGGGCGACACCGAGCACGCGTCCGGCCGGTCCGACACCGTCCGGGTGCCGCTCGACAACGGCCTGGCCGACGGTACGTACACCGTGGCGTGGCGGGTTGTCTCGGCGGACAGCCACCCCATCTCCGGCGCCTTCACCTTCTCCATCGGCAAACCGTCCGAGACCACTGCGTCCGTCTCCGCCGAGCCGGCCGTCAACCCCGCCTCGGGCGCCCTCTACGACATCGCCCGCTATGCCGCGTACGCCGCCGTCGCCCTGCTGATCGGCGCGGTCACCTTCGTCCTGGTCTGCCGCCCGCCCTCCGCCGAGCCGCTGCGCGGACTCGTCCGGGCCGGCTGGTGGGTCCTCGTCGCCACGACGGCCGCGCTCCTGCTCTTCCGCGGCCCGTACGAGCGCGGCACCGGCCCCGCCACTCTCCTCGACCCCGAACTCATCGAGAACACCCTGACCAGCAGGCCGGGTTGGGCCCTGTTGGCCCGGCTCGCGCTGCTTGCGGGGGCGGCGGTCTTCCTCGTACGGCTCGGTCGGGGCGCGGCAGCGGAGACGGAGGGCCCGGAGACGGAGGGCCCGGAGACGAAGGGTCCGGAGACGAAGGGTCCGGAGAAGGAGGGCCCGAAGAAGGAACAGGAGCGGCCGACGCCGGTCGTGCTCGTGGTTGGTGGGCTTCTCGCCGTCGGTCTGGCGGGCACCTGGGCCGCCGCCGAGCATGCGTCCGCCGGGATCCAGGTCCCCCTGGCGATGACCTCCTCCGTACTGCACCTGCTGGCGATGGCGGTCTGGCTGGGCGGTCTCGCGGCGCTCCTCACCACGCTCCACCGCTCGGAGGCGCTGCTCTCGGCGGCCTCTGTGGCCCGCTTCTCGCGCCTCGCGTTCGCCTCGGTCGCGGTCCTCGTGGTGACCGGCGTCTACCAGTCCTGGCGGGGGCTCGGCTCGTGGGACGCGTTGTTCGACACGTCGTACGGCCAGATCCTGGTCGCCAAGGCGTGCGCGGTGGTCCTGCTGCTGGCGGCGGCGGGTTTCTCGCGCCGCTGGACGGGCCGGCTGACGGACGCGGAGGAGCCGTTGCGGGTCCCGGTGCTGGAGACGGTGGGAGCGCGCGTGGGCGGGGGTGCGGACTCCGACGCCGGGGCCGGCGGCTCGGGCCGGGTTGCCGGGGAGTCCACGTCGGCTACCGGAGACGGTTCCGAGGAGGAGCCCGAAAGCGAGTCCGGGCCGACTGCTGCACCCGGGGCCCGTCGCGGTGCCCTGCGCCGTTCGGTCCTGGCCGAGGTCGTCGTGGGTGTGGTCGTGCTGGTCATCACGACGGTTCTCACCGGTACGCAGCCGGGGCGCGCCGAGATCGAGACGGCGGCGGCCGAGGAGACCGCGGCGGTCGGTCAGCGAACCGCGTCAACGACGCTGATCCCCTTCGACGTCGGCACCCCGGGCGGCCAGGGCAAGGTCCAGATCGTCCTGGAACCGGGCCGTGTGGGCGAGAACACGGTCGAGGCGGTCATCATCGGCCCCGACGGAGGCATCGCCACGGTCCCCGAGATCCGCCTCTCCTTCACCCTCGCGTCCCAGAAGATCGGCCCGATCGACGCCGGCCTCACCAACAAGGGCGGCTACTGGGGCACGTCGTCCCTCAACCTCCCCATCCCGGGCACCTGGACGATGAAGGTCACCATCCGTACGTCGGACATCGACCAGGTGTCGGAGACGCGCCGGGTGAAGATCCTCCGCTGACGTCCGGCTCAGGAGTCGAGCCTGAGGACGACGTATCCCTCGGCGGTGCCGACGAGCGAGTAACCGGCGCGGGGGTGGAGTTGCCGCGCGCGTGCCTCGATGTCGCGGATCCGGTCGTCGGGGTTGTGCAGGGCGATGTAGTCGGGGGTGATTCCACGGGTGTCGCCCACCCACAGGACCCGGCAGCGTGAGGTGAGGCGGCTGCTGGGGCGGATGTCGGCCTCCACGGTCGCGCCGTCCGGAATCCGGTCCAGGAGACGCTCGACCGCGGTGACGCGCGCGGGTTTGCGGTAGGCGGCGGGCTCGGCCAGCACGGCCATCGGGAGCGTGGTCGTCAGCGAGAGCGCGGCCGCGGCGACGGCCGCGGGCAGATGGTGCGCGTACGTACGCAGCCAGGGGCGCGGGCTGTACCGGGCACCGGCGAGGGCGTCGACCAGGGCGAGTGCGACGACGGGCATGAGGACCGCGCTGTAGTGCCAGTCGGTCCCCCAGTAGTGGTCGTCGGAGGAGAGGAACCGCCACCCGAGCGTGGGCAGCGCGACGACGGACAGCGGGGAGCGCAGCGCCAGCAGCCCGGTGGTCGGCACCAACAGCCAGGCGAGGGTGCGGAGTTTGGTGCCCGTACCGTCCAGGAGGGGCGAGCCGCCGTCGACCTTGGTCCAGTAGTCGTAGCCGCCCGTCGTGTTGAAGACCGGGATGACGACGACGAGTACGACGAGGGTGGCGGCGATGCCCAGGGCCGCCACGGCGAGGGCGTACAGGACAGTGCGCCGGGAGTCGCGGCGGCACCGCAGGGCGACGACGAGGGCGATGGCCGCCACCGTCACCCCGAGGTCCTCCTTGACCAGTACCAGCGGCAGCGCCCACAGCAGCGCCGCGCGCCACCGCCGGGCCAGGACCGCCTCCAGGCTGAAGGCGATGAGGGGCACGGCGAAGCAGATCTCGTGGAAGTCGAAGTCGACGGCACGCTGGATGCCCCAGGACAGTCCGTATGCGATGCCGAGCGCGAGCCCGCGCGGACGCCCGAGCAGCCCGGCGGCCGCACGGGTCACCGGTACGGCCGACAGCGCGAACAGCGCGGCCTGTGCGACGAGCAGGGTGAGCGGGGAGGGGAAGACCCGGTAGACGGGGGCGAGGAGAGCGGTGACCGGGCTGAAGTGGTCGCCCAGGACATTGGCCCCGGGCCCTTTCAGGTCGACGACGGGCGCCTGGAGGTGCGCGTACGCGCGGACGGCCTGCTCGAAGATGCCGAGGTCCCAGGAACGGGTGGCCAGGTGCCGGTAGCGGGCGAGGGAGAGAGCTGCGTAGCCGGCGAAGAGGGCGACCGCGAGGAGATACGGGTCATACCGGCCGGCCGGGCCGGCTCGGCGGGGGCGCCGGTCACGCGGGGGGAGCGCGACCGGCCCGGGTATCGCGGCCTCAGGTGCCGGTACCGAGGCCTGTGTCTGGGCCTGTGTCTGGGCCTGCGTCTGGGCCGGTGTCTGTGCTGGTGTCTGGGCCGGTATTCGTATCGGTGGGGATGTCGGTGACGTCTGCGCGGCCCGGGCGTCCTGCGGCGGGCCGGGGAGAGCCTTGGTCACGAGCGGTCCTTACGAGCCGTCGGCGCACCGGGCGACCAGGAAGTCATCGGTAGGTCACCGGTCGGGTGTCGATGTCGGCACGGCACTGGGCTTCCGGGGGACTGGAATGGAGACCAGAGCATGACACGGACCTCGATCCCCACGCGATGGAGGCCAGTGTTTCCGCAGTTCAGGGGCTGTGGAGGAGAGGGGATCCGAAGGCGCGGCCTCGCTGGAGGCGGACGGGCAGGGAAGGCGGTGCGGCGTACGCCGACGGGCTGGGCAGTCGGCGGTGCGGCGTACGCCGAGGGGCTGGGCAGTCTCTCCGCGGCACCGGGTGGCGCGGACTGGTGCCATCCGGTGCCACGCGGAGCCAATACCGGCCCGTAAAGGCATGCGAGCGCTCCTGGTGCCACGGTCGCTCAATCGGGTGCCAGCGTGTTTTCGCAGGTCAGATCGACTCTATCGGGCTGTCGACCGCCCGATGCCGCCTCGCGGCTTGCGCGTGGCACCACTGTGGTGCCATCATGGCGTCATGGACCTCACCCCGTATGTCGACAGCCTCCGCCGCGAACTCGCGGTGGCCGCCGAAGCCGGCGGCGACGAAGCCCGCGAGCTGGCGGAGAGGCTGACGGCTCCCCTGGAGTCGGCGACCCGGCTGATCATGCTCAACGTGCTCTCCGCCGCGACGGACGAGATCACCCGTGAACTCGCCCCCGGCTCGGTCGACGTACGGCTGCGCGGGCTCGACCCCGACTTCGTGGTGACACCGCCGCCGACCGACGGCGGCGCCTCCGCGGAGCCGGCCGAGCCCGTCGAACCGCTCAGGACCCCGGCACCGGCCGACGGCGACGAGAGCGGCACCGCCCGCGTCAATCTGCGTATGCCGGCCCATCTCAAGGCCCGCGCCGAGGAGGCCGCGACCCGCGAGGGCCTGTCGGTCAACGCGTGGCTGGTGCGCGCCGTGTCGGCCGCGGTCGACGGCGGCACCCGGCCGCGTACGACGGAGAAGACCCAGACCTTCGGACAGAGCATCACGGGCTGGGTGCGCTAGCCCGGCCCGCGCCCACACCACTTCACCCGCACCACTTCACCCACGTCTTTTCACCCACACCACGTCCCACCAGCGGGGACGGCCCAAGGACTCAAGAGGACGGGACAGCCATGCCTTCTTTCGAAACTCCCGAACCGATCTCGGCCACCGCCTACGTGTACGCCGGTTCCATCCGGTTCACCGCGGGCGACCGCCTCGACACCGTCGTCGACGTGCAGCCCCGCGACCCGAAGAAGGACCTGGACGTACGGACGGCCGACCAGACCGAGGTCTCCTACGCCGGCGGCACCCTGACCGTCACCACGCCCAAGGCCAATCTCCTCGGGCGCAGCGGCACGGTCGATGTGTCGGTGGAACTGCCCACGGGCTCGAACGTCGACATGACCGGCGCCGGGACCCAGATCATCGGCGAGGGCCGGCTCGGCGAGGTCCGCGTGAAGATCTCGGCGGGTGACGCCCGCCTCGACACCACCGGCCCGCTGCAGCTGAAGGTCTCGCACGGTTCGAGCACCGTCGACCGGGTCGAGGGCATGGCCGAGATCACCACCAGCACCGGCAACGTGCGCGTCGGCATCGTCGACGGCCCGGCCGTCCTGAAGAACTCGCACGGCAGCACGATCGTCGGCGCCGTGACCGGCGAGCTGCGGATGAGCGGTGCCAACGGTGCCATCGACATCGCGCGCGCCGAGGCGTCGGTCGTCGGCACCACGACCAACGGCTCCCTGCGCGTCGCCGAAGTCGTCCGCGGGAACGTCCAGTTGGAGACGTCCAACGGTGCCATCGAGGTCGGTATCCGCGAGGGCACGGCCGCCTGGCTCGACGTCAGCTCCAACCGCGGGCACGTACGCAACACGCTCGCCGCGTCCGAGGCCCCGGAGCAGACCGAGGAGACCGTCAAGGTCCGCGCACGGTCCAACTGGGGAAACATCGACGTCCTCCGCGCCAAGGCCTGAGCACTCTCGCCCCGAACCGTCTGGCCGCGGCCTGCCTCACCCCGCCCCACACCGCGCGCCCCAGCCTCATCTCTTCCAATTCCCCAGCTCCTTCAGCCTTCTAATGGGAGGGCCCCATGCCTTCATCTGTCATGCCCACGTCCAGGCAGGGTGACGGTCACCCGTCGCCGGCCGCCGTCTCCGCCGTCGGTCTGCGCAAGTCGTTCGGGGACAAGACCGTCCTCGACGGCATCGATCTGCGTATCCCGGCCGGGTCCGTGTTCGCCCTGCTCGGCCCGAACGGCGCCGGCAAGACCACCGCCGTGAAGATCCTCTCCACCCTCATCTCCGCCGACGGCGGGCAGGCCCAGGTCGCGGGCCACGACGTCGCCACATCACCGGACGGGGTGCGGGCGGCGATCGGTGTCACCGGCCAGTTCTCCGCAGTGGACGGCCTGATCACCGGCGAGGAGAACATGCTCCTCATGGCGGACCTGCACCACCTCTCCCGCGGCGAGGGCCGACGGGTCACCGCCGAACTCCTGGAACGCTTCGACCTGGTGGAGGCCGCGAAGAAGCCCGCCTCCACCTACTCCGGCGGCATGAAACGCCGCCTGGACATCGCCATGACCCTGGTCGGCAGCCCACGCATCATCTTCCTCGACGAGCCCACCACCGGCCTGGACCCGCGCTCCCGCCACAACATGTGGCAGATCATCCGGGAGTTGGTCACCGGCGGAGTGACGGTCTTCCTCACCACCCAGTACCTGGAAGAGGCCGACGAACTCGCCGACCGCATCGCGGTCCTGAACGACGGCAGGATCGCCGCCGAGGGCACCGCCGAGGAGCTCAAGCGCCTGATCCCCGGTGGACACGTACGACTGCGCTTCGACGACCCGGACGCGTACCAGACGGCCGCCGTCGCCCTGCGCGAGTCCACCCGGGACGACGAGGCACTGTCCCTGCAGATCCCCAGCGACGGGAGTCAGCGCGAACTGCGCTCCGTCCTCGACTGGCTCGACGCGGCCGGCATCGAGGCCGACGAACTCACCGTGCACACCCCCGACCTCGACGACGTGTTCTTCGCCCTGACCGGCAGCACGAAGGTGCCCAACCAGCCCGTCCAGCCCACCCAGCCTGCCCAGCCCAAGGAGGATGTCCGATGAGCTCCCTCGCCCTCGCCGTACGCGACTCGTCCACGATGTTGCGCCGCAACCTCCTGCACGTGCGGCGCTACCCGTCCCTGACCCTGAACCTGCTGCTCACGCCGGTCGTACTGCTGCTGCTCTTCGTCTACATCTTCGGCGACGTGATGAGTGCGGGCATCGGTGGCAGCGGCAGCCCGGACCGCTCGGCATACATCGCGTATCTCGTGCCGGGTCTGCTGCTGATGACCATCGGCGGAACCACGATCGGCACCGCGGTGTCCGTCTCCATGGATATGACCGAGGGCATCATCGCCCGCTTCCGCACGATGGCGATCCACCGTCCTTCGGTGCTCATCGGGCATGTCGTCGGCAGTGTGCTGCAGTGCGTGATGAGCGTGCTGCTGGTCGGGGCCGTCGCGGTGGCCATCGGCTTCCGGTCCACGGATGCCACGGTCCTGGAGTGGCTGGCGGCGTTCGGGCTGCTCGTGCTCTTCGCCCTGGCGCTCACCTGGATCGCGGTCGGCATGGGCCTGATCAGCCCGAACCCCGAGGCGGCCAGCAACAACGCGATGCCGTTGATCTTCCTGCCGTTCATCTCCAGCGCTTTCGTCCCGGTCGACGCGATGCCGGGCTGGTTCCAGCCGATCGCCGAGTACCAGCCCTTCACACCGGCCATCGAAACCCTGCGAGGCCTGCTGCTCGGCACCGAGATCGGCCACAACGGCTGGCTCGCCATCGCCTGGTCCCTGGCACTGACCGTACTGGGCTACTTCTGGTCGAAGGCATCGTTCAACCGCGACCCGAAGTAACTGCCGACTGCCTACTGCCGACCGCCGACCGCCGATTGCCGACCGCCAGCCGCCGACCGTCAGCCGTCGAACGCCAACCGCCACTCACCAAGGGCCAGGTCACCGACCTGGTCCTTCGTGTTGTGCCGTGCCCCGGGCCGGAGTGCCCCGATGACTACGAGTGGGCCGCGGCCTGCGCGGTGACTCGCTGAATGGCCTCGACGGCGAGGTCGGGGCGGTCGACGTGTATGTAGTGGCCGCTTCCGGCGGCGACGCTGATCCTGCTGCGGCCGGAGAGCGCACGCCACTGGTGCTGGCCTTCGGCCCACATCTCTTCCAGGGCGGGCCCGTAGTCGGGGACCTCGGCGTACTGGGACTCGTGCCTGATGATCTGTACCGGTATGTCCCCCGCGGAGCGGACCCTGGCGTCGGCGATGATGAACTTCTCCGGGTTCTGGCCCTCGTTCACCGCGATGGTCTGGTCACGCAGTTCGGCCGCCAGGCCGGTGGCCGACTTGGGGATCGCCTTAGAGATGCCCGCCGTCAGGGCCGGGATCGTGGCGTCCATCAGGACCAGGCCCTTGACGCGGTCCCGGTGGTCGGGGGCGTACCGGGCGGCGATCAGTCCGCCCAGCGAGTGGCCGGCCAGCACGACGGGGCGGTCACCGGTGATCCGGTCGAGCACGCCCGTAAGGATCTTGGAGCTGTCGTTGATGGTCTGGGTGCCGATCGGCTGGTCGCTCTCGCCCTCGCCGAGCCGGTCGTAGGAACAGACCCTGGCCTTCTTGCTCAAGCTCTTCTGCAGACCGGCCATCGTGTCCAGCCCGTCGCCCCCTCCGGCCATCAGGACGACCACCGGCTTACGGGCCGCCGAGTGACCGGAGCACGAGACGTTGATCGAGTAGCCGCCGACCCGGATCTTCTTGGTCCCCGAGAACGAGTCCCCCTGCCCGTGCGACGCGGTCGTGGTGGAGGCCGCCTGTACCCGGGCTTCGGTGGCCTCGGCGGTGGCCGCCCCGTAGCCGACGATGCCCGCACCGGCCACGGCGCAGAACGTCGCGGCCACGGCAGTTGTCTTGAGCATGCGGTTCACGAGGACCTCCAGGAAGACCAAGGGGAAGACAAGGGGAAGACGAGGCGAAGGCGGCTGGGAACGGGCCGGTCGGCCGGAGTCCGCCGGCGACAACTCAGACGCTACGGATCCGGCAGTCCCAATTCGTCACCCCGCAGGGCTCACTCACGCGTAGCTCTCCAGAGGGACAAGGACTACGCCACGGCGGCTTGTGGGCGTCGGGGCGAGGGCTGCGAGCCTCCGCCGGACGTGCCGTGCCAGTCACCCGCGTCGGTCGCCCGCGTCAGTCACCCATGTCGAACCGGGGCTCTTCGGTACGGGTGCGCTTGACCTCGTAGAAGCCCGGAACGCCGGCCATCAGCAGAAAGCCGTCCCACAACTGTCCGGCGGTCTCTCCGGTGGGCGCGGGGGAGACGACAGGACCGAAGAAGCCGACCCGTTCGCCACCGGGCCCGGCGACCGACAGCACCGGAGTGCCGATGTCGTCACCGGCCAGGGCGATGGCCTGAGCGTGCGAGGACCGGATCGCCTCGTCGTACGCGGTGGACCCGGCGACCTCGGCGATCCCCTCCGGCAGCCCGGCATCGGCAAGGGCCGCCGAGAGATTCCCCCACTCACCCCGGAGATGAAATCGGGTGCCCATCGCGGTGAAGAGGTCACCGAGCGCCCGCTGACCGAACCGCTCCTCCACAACGGCACACACCCGCACCGGGGCCCACATGTAGTCCCCCCACTCGCCCTCGGGATTGTCGTCCCGATGCTCGTTGAGCACCGACAGACTCATCACCCGCCACCGGACACTCACCGGCCGCACCTTGGCGACCTCCACCATCCATCGCGACGTGATCCACGTGTACGGGCAGACGGGATCGAACCAGAAGTCGACGGTCGGCTGTTCGCTCATCCGATCCCTCCTGAGACGGACAACGACGAAGTACACAACGCCGGGTGGGCTTCCGAACGGTGATGCACGGCAGTGAACGCAATCAGAACTGCAACCGCTGCTGACCTACTTGCCGTGCTCCGGGCCGTACCACTGGAGGGCTTGTCCGGTCACTGCGGCGATGCACTCGAAGTCGTGATCGCGATGGAGCAGAGTGATCCCCTGCAGCTCAGCGGTAGCGGCGACGACCAGGTCGACTGCTCCGGCGCTTCGGTGCTTCCCCTGCTTGGTGAGGGCTTCCTGGACCTGCCAGGCACGATCGTAGGCACGGTCGTCGACGGGAACCCAGCCGAAGATCAGCCGCATGTCCTCGATGCCGTTTGCCCGATCGGCGGTCGACCGTGCGCTGTAGAAGAACTCGAGCTCGGTGATGGGGCAGGTCGCGATGAGTCCAGCCGCGGCGGCCTGGTCCCAGCCGTACTGCTCCGCGTCCCCGCGCATGAACCGCGCGAGCGCGCTGGTGTCGATCAGGAACTGGGCCGCGTTCACCGGCGGTAGTTCCCCTTGTTCTCGAACAGCTCCAGATCAAAAGCGCCGTCGTCAGTCGCGGCCCGCAGCCGGGCGAGAGCCAGGGCGCGACGCCGGCTGTCCAACACCTCGCGAAGAGCGGTGTTGACGGTCTCCTTCTTGGTGCTCGTCCCGAGGGCTTTTGCGACGTCCGCGACCAGTTCGTCGTCCAGGTCGATCACGGTCCGACTCATGTCCGTCTCCCTTATATCAAATGTGGGACCAAGTATATCTCGCAAGGTGCCATCGCGCGCCTTGCCCGACTGCCGAGTCCTGAACGGGCATCCAGGCCATGGACGTGGGAGAGCGAAGACGCGTTCCGCCTCGCGCAGATGGCACCAGGCATTGAGGTGGGCCGGGTCGAGCTCCAGGCCGCCGAGAGTCCGTACGGCTCGGTTGCCCGAGTGGCGATGTACTCGATCGCGCCGGCACACCCGTGCCGATGGTGCGGGCGACCTGGCAAATGCCGCTGTGCGACAGATGCTTCGCGTACCCGGCGGCGATCTCCTCGGTGCCCGGAAGATCGCCGATGTCATCTGACGATCGGCGGCACCCGTTGTGGACAGAAATCAGGACAACGAGGGCTGAGTACAACGTCGAAGGGCCCCACCTTGCGGTGGGGCCCTTCGACGTTAGTGCCCGGTGAGGCACTGGCGGAGGATACGAGATTCGAACTCGTGAGGGGTTGCCCCCAACACGCTTTCCAAGCGTGCGCCCTAGGCCACTAGGCGAATCCTCCGCGGCAAACAATACAAGACGTTGAGGAGTGCTCGCGAACTCGTTCCCCCCGCTCAGATCGGGTACTGTGTGCGCAGCCCCTCACGTGGCGCTATCTGACTGAACTCCCCCAGGGCCGGAAGGCAGCAAGGGTAGGTTGGCTCTGGCGGGTGCGTGGGGGGCGCTTGCGTTTGCGGGGCGCCGGAGCCCAGGACGCGGCCTGGTGGAGCAGAGGGTGCGACGCCGGTGAGCCGAGGGTGTGGCCCGGTGCCGGTGGGGCGGAGCGGTGAAGTCCCGCGGGCGGTCCTCGTTGTCAGTGGGCGCCTATAACCTCGTACGCGTGTCGTCTCTCGCGCTGTACCGCCGTTATCGCCCGGAGTCGTTCGCCGAGGTCATCGGGCAGGAGCATGTCACCGACCCGTTGCAGCAGGCGCTGCGGAACAACCGGGTCAATCACGCGTACCTGTTCAGCGGGCCGCGCGGGTGCGGGAAGACGACCAGTGCGCGCATCCTGGCGCGGTGTCTGAACTGCGAGCAGGGGCCCACACCGACGCCCTGCGGTGAGTGCCAGTCCTGCCGGGACCTCGCGAGGAACGGTCCGGGATCCATCGACGTCATCGAGATCGACGCCGCCTCCCACGGTGGCGTGGACGATGCCCGTGACCTGCGCGAGAAAGCGTTCTTCGGGCCCGCCAGCAGCCGGTACAAGATCTACATCATCGACGAGGCCCACATGGTCACGTCGGCGGGATTCAACGCGCTGCTGAAGGTCGTCGAGGAGCCGCCCGAGCACCTCAAGTTCATCTTCGCCACCACCGAGCCCGAGAAGGTCATCGGGACCATCCGGTCGCGTACGCACCACTATCCGTTCCGGCTCGTGCCGCCCGGGACTCTGCGGGAGTACCTGAGCGAGGTGTGCGGGCGCGAGGGCAGTCCCGTCGAGGACGGGGTGCTTCCGCTGGTCGTCCGCGCGGGCGCCGGGTCCGTGCGTGACTCCATGTCCGTCATGGACCAGCTGCTGGCCGGGGCGGGCGACGACGGTGTGACGTATGCCATGGCCACCTCACTGCTCGGTTATACGGACGGGTCGCTGCTCGATTCCGTGGTCGAGGCCTTCGCCGCGGGGGACGGCGCCGCCGCCTTCGAGGTCGTCGACCGGATCATCGAGGGCGGAAACGATCCTCGTCGGTTCGTCGCCGACCTGCTGGAGCGGTTGCGGGATCTCGTCATCCTCGCGGCCGTGCCCGATGCCGGCGAGAAGGGGCTCATCGACGCTCCCGCCGACGTCGTGGAGCGGATGACGGCCCAGGCCGGAGTGTTCGGCGCCGCCGAGCTCAGCCGGGCCGCCGATCTCGTCAACGAAGGGCTGACGGAGATGCGCGGGGCCACCTCCCCCCGCCTGCAGCTCGAACTGATCTGCGCGCGCGTGCTCCTGCACGCCGCGTACGGCGACGAGCGGTCCCTCATGGCCCGGCTCGACCGCATCGAGCGCGGAGTGAACTTCACGGGGGCGGCGGCCGCCGGAGCGCCCGCCATGGGGTACGTGCCCGGGCCCGACGCGCATGCCGGGATGCCGACCGGAATGCAGGGGAGCGGCATGGCTGCTTCCGCTCCTCCCCCTGCTCCTCCCGGTCCCTCCGTTCCGCCCGGTGGCGGGCCTGCCGCGGCTCGTGCTGCGGTACGCGGGGCGGGGAGCCCCGGTGGTGATACGGGTCCCGGGGCGCCCCAAACCCACACGCCTGCCCAGGCCCCCGCCCCCGCCCAAACCCACACGCCTGCCCAGGCCCCCGCCCTCGCCCAGGCGCCCACGTCGGCCCAAGCCTCCCCGGGAGCCGCGCCTGCTCCCGCCCCGGCCGCGCCCCCGCCCGCCCCCGCTTCGGAACAGCCCCCCGCCCAGGCTCCCCCCACCGCCCCCGCGGCCGGCGCTGCTCCCGGTGCCTGGCCCGCCGCGACCGCAGCGGGCAGTGGCAGGCGACCCGGCGGGTGGCCGACCGCCGCACCCGCGGGCGGGGGACAGCCACCGGCCGCCGCACCCGGTCCGCCCGCGGCCCAGACCGCCCAGCCCCAGTCCCAATCCCAGCCCCAGGCTCAAGCCCCCGCCCCCCCTGCCGCATACGCCACCGCTCCTCCCAGCGGTGGCCCCGACCCCCGCATGCTGTGGCCCAACATCCTGGAGGCGGTGAAGAACCGACGCCGCTTCACCTGGATCCTGCTCAGCCAGAACGCGCAGGTGACCGGCTTCGACGGCACGACCCTCCAGATCGGTTTCGTCAACGCGGGCGCCCGGGACAACTTCGCGAGCAGCGGCAGCGAAGAGGTGCTGAAGCAGGCGCTGACCGAGCTGTTCAACGTGCACTGGAAGGTCGAGGCGGTCGTCGACCCGTCCGGCGGTTCGACCCCGCCGCCTCCGCCCGGCCCCGGGTCCGGTTACGGCGGGGGTTACGGGGCGGGTGGCGGCGCCCCGGCTCCGTCGGCGCCGCGCCCTGCCCCGCAGCAGCAGCCGCCATCGGCTCCGGCCTCCCGGCCTGCCTCCTCGGCACCCCAGTCCCAGTCCCAGTCGGCGCCCTCACCCGGTCCCGCGCCCGCTCCCCGTCCCTCCGCGCCGGAGCCGCCCCCCATCTCCCCCGAGGACGACACCCCGGAGGACGACGATCCGGACCTCGACGAGTCCGCCCTCTCGGGCCACGAACTGATCGTGAGAGAGCTGGGAGCGACGGTGGTGGAAGAGTTCTCGAACGAGCAGTGACGAGTAGCGACGAGCAGCAATGAGTAGCAGCGACGAGCAACGACCGGCAGTAGTAGCGAGCAACAACCGATAGCAGCAGCAAGCAACAACCGGTAGTAGTGAGCAGCGGCGAACCCACGCCCACCCGCCCCCGAAACACGACAGCTAGTCTGACCCCCGTGAAGGTCCTAGTTATCGGCGGCGGTGCCCGCGAACACGCCCTGTGCCGTTCCCTCTCCCTCGACCCCGACGTCACCGCGCTGCACTGTGCCCCAGGCAACGCGGGTATCGCCGAGGTGGCCGAGCTGCACCAGGTCGACGCCCTCGACGGCAAGGCCGTGGCCGCGCTGGCCACGGAGCTCGGCGCCGGGCTGGTGGTCGTCGGCCCGGAGGCCCCCCTCGTGGCCGGGGTCGCCGACGCCGTGCGCGAGGCGGGCATCCCGGTGTTCGGCCCCTCCAAGGAGGCCGCCGAGCTGGAGGGCTCCAAGGCCTTCGCCAAGGACGTGATGGCAGGCGCGGGCGTACCCACGGCCCGCTCGTACGTCTGCACGAACCCCGACGAGGTAGAGGAGGCGCTCGACGCCTTCGGAGCCCCGTACGTCGTGAAGGACGACGGGCTCGCGGCCGGCAAGGGTGTCGTCGTGACCGCCGACCTCGACAAGGCCCGCGAACACGCCAACGCCTGCGAGCGCGTGGTCATCGAGGAGTTCCTCGACGGCCCCGAGGTCTCCCTCTTCGCGATCACCGACGGCGTGACGGTCGTCCCGCTGCAGCCCGCGCAGGACTTCAAGCGCGCGCTCGACGGCGACGAGGGTCCGAACACCGGCGGCATGGGCGCGTACTCGCCCCTCCCGTGGGCCGACCCGAAGCTGGTCGAGGAGGTCATGCAGACCGTTCTGCAGCCGACCGTCGACGAGATGCGCCGCCGCGGCGCCCCCTTCTCCGGGCTCCTCTACGCCGGTCTCGCGATCACCTCGCGCGGCGTACGGGTCATCGAGTTCAACGCCCGCTTCGGCGACCCCGAGACCCAGGTCGTCCTCGCCCGTCTGAAAACCCCTCTCTCCGGCATCCTCCTCGCGGCGGCGGACGGCACCCTGGCCGACCTCGAACCCCTCCGCTGGAGCGCCGACGCGGCCGTCACCGTGGTCATCGCCTCGCACAACTACCCGGACACCCCGCGCACCGGCGACCCCATCGAGGGCCTCGACGACGTGGCGGCACAGGACGCCCCGCACGCGTACGTCCTGCACGCGGGCACCAGGCGTGACGGCGACGCGATCGTGAGCGCGGGCGGCCGGGTGCTCTCCGTCACGGCCAGCGGCAAGGACCTCACCCAGGCCCGCGCACGCGCGTACGAAGCGGTCAACCGAATCCACCTCGACGGCGGCCAGCACCGTACGGACATCGCGGCGAAGGTGGCGGGGGCCGTACAGGCGTAACCGGCAGTTACGCGACTTCACCTGCGTCAACACAGAGCGAAGAACCATCCCGGGCCCCGGATCCAGCACAGGAACCGGGGCCCGTTCGTCAGCCACCTCTGCCCAAAGCCATTCCATCGAGTGACCGATGCCCCATCCGGCTGACGAGGACCGGGGCCCCAACTAGGGTGCGGCGCAAGCGTTCCGGCACTTGGCCCACCGGCATTGCGATGTCAGTCGTGGGTGCCACAGTGGGGGAGTGAGCAACGCCATGGACGTCCGCCGGCAGTGGCTGGGTATGCACGCGCCGGGCGGGCAGTAGGGGGTGACACCGGTCGTGTCCGGTATGGGTGTGGAGGTGGGCGCGCAGGCCGCGCGCTCACGGGCTCTCGCCGTGCTGCGGGTCCGCAGCCGGGCGCTGGCCGTCGCCCTGCTGCCCGCGGCCGTCGCCGTCGTGCTGCTCGTCGGCGGGTCGACGGGCCACATCGACGGCCCCGGCTGGGCCGTCACGCGCTGGATCGTGTCGGGGTTCGCCCTGTTCGTTCTCCTCGCCGCGGTGGGCATCGCGCTGGTCGTGGTCCGTTCCCGGCCCGCCGTGAGCCCCACGGTCACGATCGCCGAGGAGTCGGCGCCCGATCTCTACCGCATGGTGCGCGACCTGGCGGACCGCCTCGAAGTGCCCGCGCCCTCCGCGATAGCGCTCACCCCGGACTGCGACAGCTGGCTGGAGGACCGCACCCACCCGGCCCACGGCCCGCCCAAGCCGGAGTCCCGCGACGAGATAGAGGGCGTACCGGGCGTACGGGGCCTGCCCTCGGCCCACCGTCGTGCGCCGGCCGCGCCCGTCCTCGTCATCGGCTCGCCCTTCCTGTGGTGGATGCGGGTCGGCGAACTGCGCGCCGTCCTCGCGCCGGTCGTCGCCGGTACGGGACCGTCGGCGCACCCCGACATAGCCGCGGCGCGGCGTTTCGTCCGGGGTCTCGACGCGGCGGTGGCGGTGACCTCGGAGCCCCGCGGACCCCTGTCCCGGACGGTGCTCGGCGGGGTCGGCTGGGTGGCGCGGCTTCTGCTGCGCAGTTGTCGCGTGCATGCCGCCGAGATGGAGCGGGGGGTCGCCGCCGCGGCGGCGGAGCGTGCACAGGCTGTGGATTACGGTCTGCGGATCGTCGCCCAGGAGCAGGTGGGGCTGGCGTACGCGGGCTGGGACCGGCTGCTGACGCGGGTCGCGCTGCCCGCCTGGCGGATGGGGCGCTGGCCGTCCCGGCTCGACGCGGGAGTGGTCGCGGCCCTCACCGAGCTCTCGCGGCGCGACCGCCTTGCCGAGGGGTTCGCCTCCCGGCTCGGCGAGCGGCCCGCCTGTGACCTGCTGGAGGAGCCCGGCGCGATCGACGAGGCGGCGTCCCTGCTGGCCGCCCGCCTCTTCCACGGCGGACCGGCCGAGACCGGGCCCGACTGGGCGCCGGTCGACTGGGACGAGTATCCGGACGAGGTCGTGGACCGGAAGTGGCGTACGGATGCGGCCCGGTTGCACCGGGTGCTGGACGCGCTCGGCGTGAGCCGGTCCTCCGGGGCCGGCGCCGGGGCCGGCCCCGGCGCCTCGGATCCGGAGGGGCCGACCCTGGCCCGGGTGATGGATCACCTGAGTGACGGGGCGCCTGGGGAATCCGGGGGATCGCGGGAGTCCGGGGACCCTGAGGATCCCGTGGTCGTGGAGAGGCTTGAGGCCGCGGCGTACGAGGACGAGGACGAGGACGGCGGGCCGGAGAACGAGCGGAGTTCGGCGCTGGCGGCGGGGCTCAGTGCGGAGGTGGCGCGGGAGGAGGCCGCCGTGTCGGCCGGGGCCGGGGCTCCCTCCGGGGCCGCCGGGCAGGTCGGGCCGGACATGGAGCTCTGGGACGACGGTTCGTTGCCGCTCTTTCCTCTGCAACCGCCTCGGACCGGGCGGGAGTTGCTGGCCGACCATGTCACCGCGATGGTCTGCTGCGCGGCGATGGACACGGCTGGGGCGGCTCCGGGGCTCGACTGGCTCGACGGGCCGTCGCTGCTCATCAACGGCGAACGGTCCGTGGACCTCGGGCCCCGAGTCCTGAGCCTCATCGAGGAGGGCGACCCCGCCCCCCTCCGCACCTGGCTCCTCCACCTCGGCATACGCCCCGAAAAGCCGGTCCGCCTGGTCTGACCCCGGGCCCTTTTCCGCCCCCGCCGCCCCTACCCGTCCCATCCCTGGGGGCTCCGCCCCCAGACCCCCGCATCGCGCTGAACGCGCTCGTCCTCAAACGCCGGACGGGCTGAAAGTCCCCGGCCAAGCCGGAAACGACCAGGCGACCCGGAAGCGGGCGGTAGCCCCTGCTTCCAAGGGGCGCGGGGAACTGCGCGACCAGCCCCCACCGGACCCGCACATCCCGCATCCACCCATAAGCCCACTCACCCGCACATCATCACCCAACCGCACCCCGCTCCCCCCAGCCCCCCGCCCAACCGCCGGAGGCAATTCGCGACGAACGGTGACGACGCGCGTGCGTAATGTGATGTGCTGGGACCGCTCATTGACAAGGCAGGGGCCTGTAAAGGCCGGCAGGGGCTGACGGGGGCACGAGGGAGGGAACGCGGTATGGGGTCGGAGCAGATTCGCCGGTGGGAGTCGGGAGCGCTGGCGCATGCCGTCACGGACCCCTTCGGACAGGGCCCCGTCCCCTGGCTGCGCGGCAGTGAGAACTACTTCGACGACACGGGCCACGTCGTCCCCTGGTACGTGGACCAGGCCCCGTCCCCCGGCACGGCATCCCCCCGCGACGGCGACGGCGGACGCAACCGCAACCAGCAGGGAACCACGGGCCCACGTGTCCCCACCCCCCGCCAGACCGCCGGAGGCCCCCGCACGGCGGACGACGTCCACCGGCAGATCAAGGGCTTCGCCTCCACCGGCGCGGCCGCCCCGGGCGAGGCGATCGACTTCCACATCACGGTCGACCCGCCACAGCAGTTCAGCGTGGACATCTACCGCATCGGTCACTACGGCGGCGACGGCGCCAGCAAGATCACCACCAGCCCCCGCCTCCCCGGCATCGTCCAGCCGCCCCCGCTCACCGCGGACCGCACGGTCTCCTGCCACCACTGGTGGCTCTCCTGGCGGCTGCAGATCCCGACGTACTGGAGCATCGGCGCGTACGTGGCCGTGCTGACCACCGACGACGGCTACCGCTCCCACATCCCGTTCACGGTCCGCGACAACCACCCCGCCGACCTGCTGCTCCTCCTCCCGGACATCACCTGGCAGGCGTACAACCTCTATCCGGAGGACGGCCGCACGGGCGCGAGCCTGTACCACGCGTGGGACGACCACGGCCGGCTGCTCGGCGAGACCGAGGCCGCCACGACGGTGTCGTTCGACCGTCCGTACGCGGGCGCGGGCCTCCCCCTCCACGTCGGCCACGCCTACGACTTCATCCGCTGGGCCGAGCGCTACGGCTACGACCTCGCGTACGCCGACGCCCGCGATCTGCACGCCGGCCGCGTCGACCCCACCCGTTACCGCGGCCTGGTCTTCCCGGGCCACGACGAGTACTGGTCGACGACCATGCGCCGGACCGTGGAGGTCGCCCGCGAGCACGGCACGTCCCTCGTCTTCCTCTCCGCCAACACCATGTACTGGCAGGCGGAGCTGGGCCCGTCCCCGTCCGGCGTCCCCGACCGCCTGCTCACCTGCCGAAAACGCCGCGGCCCGGGCAAACCCGCACTGTGGCGCGAGGTCGACCGCCCCGAGCAGGAACTCCTGGGCGTCCAGTACGCGGGCCGGGTCCCTGAGGCGCACCCCCTGGTCGTCCGCAACGCCGACCACTGGCTGTGGGAGGCGACCGGCGCCCACGAGGGCGACGAACTGGAAGGCATGGTCGCGGGCGAGGCCGACCGCTACTTCCCGCGCATCACGCTCCCCGAGCACCAGGGCCGCATCCTCCTCTCCCACTCCCCCTACCGGGACACCGAGGGAGCCATCCGCCACCAGGAGACGTCCCTCTACCGCGCCCCCTCCGGCGCCCTCGTCTTCGCGGCTGGCACCTTCGCCTGGTCCCCGGCCCTGGACCGACCGGGCCACATCGACACCCGCGTCCAGCGCGCCACGGCCAACCTCCTGGACCGCATCTGCAAACGCGACTGAGCCCGTTGAGCCGGTGGAAAACCTTCAGAACCGAGCCCGTGGAGAACCCTCACACCCGACCCCTGGCCGGGCCGGTTCCTCCCGTACGGGAGAATCGACCCAGTTGGCCAGAAAGACGGGGAGGAACCGTGTCCGGATTCGTAGAAAAGCCCGAGCCCGTCGAGGTGCCGGGTCTGGTGCATCTGCACACCGGCAAGGTGCGTGACCTGTACCAGAACGAGGCGGGCGACCTCGTGATGGTCGCCAGCGACCGCATCTCCGCCTTCGACTGGGTGCTGCCCACGGAGATCCCCGACAAGGGCAGCGTCCTGACGCAGCTCTCGCTCTGGTGGTTCGACCAGATCGCCGACCTGATGCCGAACCACGTCCTCGGTACCGACCTCCCGCCCGGCGCCCCCGCCGACTGGGCGGGCCGCACCCTGGTCTGCAAGTCGCTGCGGATGGCCCCGGTCGAGTGCGTGGCCCGCGGCTATCTCACCGGCTCGGGTCTCGTGGAGTACGACCAGACCCGTACCGTCTGCGGTCTCGCCCTCCCCGAGGGCCTGAGCGACGGCTCGGAGCTGCCCGCCCCGATCTTCACCCCGGCCACCAAGGCCGCCGTCGGCGAGCACGACGAGAACGTCTCGTACGAGGAGGTCGCCCGCCAGGTCGGCGCGGACACCGCGGCCCAGCTGCGCCAGGCGACGCTCGCCGTCTACGGCCGGGGCCGTGACATCGCGCGCGAGCGCGGGATCATCCTCGCGGACACGAAGTTCGAGTTCGGCTTCGACGGCGAGACGCTCGTCGTCGCCGACGAGGTGCTTACCCCGGACTCCTCCCGCTTCTGGCCCGCGGACCAGTGGGAGCCGGGCCGCGCGCAGCCCTCGTTCGACAAGCAGTTCGTCCGTGACTGGCTGACGTCCGCCGAGTCCGGCTGGGACCGCAAGAGCGAGCGCCCGCCGCCCGCCCTGCCCCAGCAGGTCGTGGACGCCACCCGCGCCAAGTACGTGGAGGCGTACGAACGCCTCACGGGCACCACCTGGAGCTAAGCGAGCACGCGTACACGCACGTACACGTACACGTACGAGAAAGGGCCCTGGTCGCGATGACCGGGGCCCTTCTCATTACTGCTTACCGGAGCGGACGACCAGGTTCGAACTGGCGACCTCAACCTTGGCAAGGTTGCGCTCTACCAACTGAGCTACGTCCGCAGTGCGCCGTGGCGCGAGAGCAACTATACCCAACCTCGCTCCCGCGCGAGACGCACTGCCGAGTGCCGGTTCTCCACCCCCAGCTTGGAGACGGCCGACGACAGATAGTTCCGTACGGTCCCCTGCGACAGCGCGGCCCGCTCGGCGATCTCCGCGACGGGCGCCCCGTCGGCGGCCAGTTCCAGCACCTCCGCCTCGCGCGCGGTCAGCGGCGAGTCCCCGGAGGAGATCGCGTCGGCGGCCAACTCCGGGTCGACGTAACGGTTTCCGGCATGGACGGTACGGATGATCTCCGCGAGCCGCTGCGCGCTGACGGTCTTCGGGACGAACCCGCGCACACCCGCCGCAAGCGCCCGCTTCAGATGCCCCGGCCGCCCGTGACTGGTCACGATCAGCACCCGGCAGGCGGGCAGTTCGGCCCGCAGCGATGTGGCCACCCTCACACCGTCCGCCCCGGGCATCTGGAGATCCAGTACCGCCACGTCGGGTTCGTGGGCCCGGGCCATCGCCAGCGCCTCGGGCCCACTGGCCGCCTCCGCCACCACGAGCAGGTCCTCCTCAAGCCCGAGCAGCGCGGCGAGCGCCCCCCGGATGAGGTGCTCGTCGTCGGCGAGCAGCAGCCGGATGGGTCGTACGGGGGTCATGGGGCGACCTCTTCGTTCATGGGGCGCGGAGTGGGGGACGGGGAAGAGGACGGCGGTGGTGACGTGGACGGCGGCCCCGACGCGGGAGACGAGGAGGTGGCCGTCGGGGGCAGCGGAACCTCGGCCACCACCCGGAACCGGTCACCGTCGACCGGCCCCGCCTCCAGCGTCCCGTCCACCGCCGACAACCGCTCCCGCAGCCCGGCGAGGCCGGACCCCTTGGTGCTGGGCGTACTCGGCACCCTGTCCCTCTCCACCCCGTCGTTCTCCACGGTCAGGACCACGCGGGTCCCCTTCACCCCCAGTGACACCCGGCAGTGCCCCGCGTCCCCGTGCCGCAGCACGTTCGTGGTCGCCTCCCGTACGACCCAGCCGAGCGCCGACTGGACCGCGGACGGCAGCTCCGACGCGGATCCGGTCACCGTGCACTCGACTCCGGCCGCGGTCAGCACGCCCTGCGCGCCCAGGAGTTCGACGCCGAGGTCGACCTCGCGGTAGCCGCGTACGACCTCGCGGACCTCCTTCTGGGACTCGCGGGCGATCCGCTGTACCTCGATCATCTGCTCCACGGCCTCGGGCCGTTCGCGCCGGGCGAGCTGGACCGCCAGCTCGCTCTTCAGGGCGATCACCGCGAGGTTGCGGCCCATCACGTCGTGCAGGTCCCGCCCGAAGCGCAGCCGCTCCTCGGCGACGGCGAGGCGGGTACGGGTCTCGCGGGCCGTGTCGAGTTCGAGCACGGCGTTCAGCAACCACACCGAGAACATGGAGGTGAAGCAGAGGAACCCGGCGATGAGCAGCACCGCGAGCGCGGTGGCGGCCGCGGTGGCCGCCGGCCGTCCGATCAGGAACGCGGCGGCCCAGGTACCCGCGACGAATCCGCTCAGCAGTGCCAGCAGTCGCCGTCGACGCATCCCGAGCGCCATCATGCCGATCCCGAAGGGCACCACCACGACGAAGAACGTGCCCGCCGCGGTGTCGATGTTCTCGCCGGACGGCCCGTGCTCGGAGACGGCGAGCGCGCCGATCCCGAGCAGCGCGGTCAGGACACCGAGCGCCGCGATCAGCCGGACGGGCTGCTCACGGCGGCCGCACGTCCAGTCGATCGCCCGTGACGAGGTCACCGACCCCAGCACGGCGTGCACGATCAGCGGCGGGAACAGCCAGAGGACGAGCGGCGCCCCCACCTGGCCGAAGGCCGGCAGCCCGACCGTGCTCACCTCGACCAGCGCGAAGATGTGGAAGGACCAACGGGTGTACGTCTCGACCTTCGCCGGCGTGCTCTGAGCCCGCCACCAGGCCCCAGGCCCGCGCATACCCGCCTCCGCTTTCGTCGTCGTTCCCGGCCGTCTCAGTGTCGCGGTTCCCAGCGGAACCACCGCCGTACAGCAAACACCGACAGCACGAGCCAGGCCACCGCTGTGGCGATGGCGCCCAGGGTGTCGTACGCGCCGAGGTCTCCGGTCCAGCCGCCGCGGATCAGGGTGATCACCGGGGACAGCGGCAGCAGTTCGCAGACGGTGGCGAGCCGGTCGGGCATGAGCTCGAACGGTATGAAGGTGCCGGAACCCATCATGGACACGAGCAGCAACGGCATCGCCGCGACCTGGGCGCCCTCCAGGCTCCTGCTGAAGCTCGCGACGACGGCCGCGATGGCGGGCCACATGGCGAGTCCCAACAGCAGGCCCAGCACGGCGAGGTGCGGTGCCTCGGGCGCGCCCACGTCGAGGAGCGCCGCGCACGCGATCGTCAGGACCACGCACTGCACGAGGCCGATCAGGACCGACGGCAGCGCGGCACCCGCCAGGATCTCCACGTCCCGCAGCTCCCCGGTGCGCAGCCGCTTGAGCACCAGCTCCTCACGCCGGGCGGCGTAGACGCTCACCAGCGAGCTGTAGACGGCGAAGAGCAGGGAGAAGCCGATGGCGGACGGCAGGATGACCGAGCCGACCGAGAGCCCCGCCTCGGCCAGGTCCATGTCCTCGACCGCCCCGCGAAGGCTCAACGGCATGATCAGCGGCACGAACAGGGCCGCGAAGAAGGTGGCCTTGCTGCGGCCGAGCAGCGTCAGTTCGGCCCGCGCGAGGGCCGTCATCCGCCGTGCGGCGGTCGCGGTCGGACCGGCCTGTGCGGTGTTGGTCACAGTCTCCGCGCTCATGCCACACGCTCCTTCTCCGCCGTCATCTGCGACGTCTGCGACGCCTCACGGGCTATCCGCAGGAACGCCTCCTCCAGCGACCCCGACCGGACATCGAGCCCCCGCAGCTCGACCCCTGCCCGCTGGGCCCACACGAGGAGCTCGGTGGCGGCCCGCTGCAGCTCCAGCGTCCGCAGCCGGATCGTCCGGCCCTCCATCTCGTGGCCGGTGATCCCGAGCGAGGCGAGCGGCGGCAGATCGCCGGGGAAGTAGCCGGCGGGCAGCTCGAAGGAGATCCGGGACGGCTGGGAGGCGGTCACCTCGGCCGGGGTACCGGTGACGGCGATGTGCCCGGCGTGCAGGATCGCGAGCCGGTCGGCGAGCCCTTCCGCCTCCTCCAGGTAGTGCGTGGTCAGCACCACGGTGGTGCCCGTCTCGCGCAGCTCGCGCACCAACTCCCAGGTCTCCTGGCGCCCTTCGGCGTCGAGTCCGGTCGTCGGCTCGTCCAGGAAGAGCACCTCGGGCCGCCCGAGGATCGCGCACGCCAGGTCGAGGCGCCGCTTCTCGCCCCCGGACAACTGCTTCACGCGTACGTCGGCCCGGCGCGACAGGCCGACCAGCGCCAGCGCCTCGCGCCCCGGCCGGGCCCCGCTCGTGCAGCCCGCCCACATCTGTACGGTCTCCGCGACGGTCAGCTCGGAAGAGAAGCCGCCCTCCTGGAGCATGACGCCGATGTGCGGGCGCACCTTGGCGCGTTCGGTGTACGGATCGTGGCCGAGGACGCGCACCTGGCCGCCGGACGGCGGTGCGAGCCCTTCGAGGAGTTCGACGGTGGAGGTCTTGCCCGCGCCGTTGGTCCCGAGGAGCGCGAACAGCTCCCCGCGGCCGACGGAGAAGGACACCCCCCGGACCGCCTCGAACTCTCCCCCGTACACACGTCGTAGATCCGTGACCTCAATCACGTGCTCGTTCGTGTTCATGAGACCAGCCTCCCCGCCGCCGACGGCCCGGAGCAGTGCGCGCTGTCACCGCTGCACATGACAAATGTCAGAGGGGCCCTCCGGAGGTCGGAGAGACGGCCCCGGCACACGAGAAAGGCCCCGATCGTGATGACCGGGGCCTTACTTACTGGAGCGGACGACCAGGTTCGAACTGGCGACCTCAACCTTGGCAAGGTTGCGCTCTACCAACTGAGCTACGTCCGCATTTGCCTCCGACCGGCTCTCACCGACCGGCGCAGGCACCAGCCTACCTGATCGAAAACGCTGACCAGACCGGCAGTGCAGAGCGGGTGACAGGAATTGCACACTGCGCCTTCCCCCTGGAAGGGGGATGTTCTACTACTGAACTACACCCGCGTGACTCCGGGACCGGGCCTTTCGGCCTTGCCCCTCGGCGTGCTCCAGACTCTAGCTGATCAGCAGGGGTACTACGCAAGTCGGCTGCTCCCAGGGCTGGATGGGGGGCCCGGCCCCGTCAGGGGCGCGGGGAACTGCGCGACCAGCCCAAGCGAACCCGCACCCACCCACCAACATGCGGAAGCCACACCTCCGCCGGGCGGTCACTGCGCAGCGCTGAACGCCTCATAGACCCGCTTGGGAATCCGCCCCCGAGCCGGCACCTCCATCTTGTGCGACTGCGCCCACGCCCGAACGGCGGCAGGATCGGGCGCAACGGCCGTCTGCCGGTACGCCTTGCCGGACCGAGACCGCTTGCGGCCGGCCTCCAGGTACGGCTCCAACGCCTTACGCAGTTTCTTGGCATTGGCTTGATTCAGGTCGATCTCGTACGACTTGCCGTCCAGACCGAAGGCGATCGTTTCCGCCGCTTCCGAGCCGTCGATGTCGTCGAAGAGAGTGACTACGACACGCTGCGCCACGAATATCGGTCCCTTCGTGCGGCACCTCTCCAACGACACGTGATGACGTGCGGAGATGCCGACTGTCCGGCTGTTTTTATGGGCGATTGGGCAAAGTATCGGCTATTGCCAATTCCTTTGTACAGTGCCCGGCAATCCAATGTGAAGCTCGACTAAATCTCTTGGCGTGTCTCAAGGCAATAGGAGACCGGGTCCTGATCCGGATCTTTCCCAGGATTTTTCGTGAAGGTAGCCCCTGCATCCCCGGTCGATAGCGTCTCGATGCGGAATCGTGATGGCCATCACGTAGTTTCCTACGAATCTACCCGCGTAGAAATTTTGTACGGGTAGTCTGAACGAACCTGCTCAGCACCACACACCGGGAGTGCCAGTGGCACGCGTCGTAGTCGACGTCATGCTCAAGCCGGAGATCCTCGACCCCCAGGGCCAGGCGGTGCAGCGTGCACTGCCGCGTCTCGGTTTCGAAGGCATCGCCGACGTTCGTCAGGGAAAGCGATTCGAACTGGAAGTGGACGGACCGGTGGACGAAGCCGCCCTCGCCCGCATCCATGAACTCGCCGAATCCTTCCTCGCC
Organism: Streptomyces sp. NPDC058697; assembly: GCF_042715345.1. Taxonomy (NCBI): domain Bacteria; kingdom Bacillati; phylum Actinomycetota; class Actinomycetes; order Kitasatosporales; family Streptomycetaceae; genus Streptomyces; species Streptomyces sp. NPDC058697. The sequence goes on along the minus strand of NZ_JBHXSU010000009.1, from coordinate 63,286 downwards.
AACACCGTGATCGAGGACTTCACCGTCAAGGTCGAGGAAGTCGCGGAGGCAGGAAAGTGACCGCTCGTATTGGCGTCGTCACTTTCCCGGGAAGCCTCGACGACCGGGACACCCAGCGCGCGATCAGGCTCGCCGGTGCCGAAGCCGTCGCTCTCTGGCACAAGGACAAGGACCTCAAGCAGGTCGACGCCGTGGTGCTGCCCGGCGGTTTCTCGTACGGCGACTATCTGCGCGCGGGAGCGATCTCGCGCTTCTCGCCGGTGATGGAGACCGTGATTGAGCAGGCGAAGTCGGGAATGCCGGTGCTCGGCATCTGCAACGGCTTCCAGATCCTCACCGAGGCCCATCTCCTCCCGGGCGGGATGCTCGGCAACGACCACCTGCACTTCATCTGCCGTGACCAGAAGCTGCGGGTGGAGAACGCGGAGACGTCCTGGACCGCCGACTACGAGTCCGGCCAGGAGATCCACATCCCGCTGAAGAACATGGACGGTCGGTACGTCGCCGACGAGCGCACCCTCGACATGCTGGAGGCGGAGGGCCGAGTCGCCTTCCGGTACGTGGCCCGCGGCGAAGCCGCTGATGGATACGGCAACCCCAACGGCAGCCTGCGGGACATCGCGGGCATCACCAACGAGGCCGGGAACGTCGTAGGCCTCATGCCGCACCCCGAGCATGCCGTCGAGCCCCTCATCGGGTCCGGCCGCACCGACGGCCTCCCCTTCTTCACCTCGATCCTCAAGAAGCTGGTCAACGCATGAGCCGGACGCCTCTGGACACGGTCGAGCACGCGGCCGAGACCCCCGACGTCGAGCTGCCCTGGGCCGAACTGGGCCTGAAGAAAGACGAGTACGAGCGGGTCGTGGAGATCCTCGGCCGCCGCCCGACCGGCGCCGAACTCGCCATGTACTCGGTCATGTGGTCCGAGCACTGCAGCTACAAGTCCTCGAAGGTCCATCTCCGCCAGTTCGGCGAGAAGGCCCCCCAGTCGGACGCCCTCCTCGTCGGGATCGGCGAGAACGCGGGCGTCGTCGACGTCGGCCAGGGCTACGCGGTCACCTTCAAGGTCGAGTCGCACAACCACCCCTCCTACGTCGAGCCCTACCAGGGCGCGGCCACGGGAGTCGGCGGCATCGTGCGCGACATCATCGCGATGGGCGCCCGCCCGGTCGCCGTCGTGGACCCCCTCCGTTTCGGTGCGGCGGACCACCCGGACACCAAGCGCGTACTCCCGGGTGTCGTCGCCGGCATCGGCGGCTACGGCAACTGCCTGGGCCTGCCCAACATCGGCGGCGAGGTCGTCTTCGACTCCTGCTACCAGGGGAACCCGCTGGTCAACGCCGGTGCCATCGGTGTCATGCGGCACGAGGACATCCACCTCGCGAAGGCTTCCGGCTCCGGCAACAAGGTCATCCTGTACGGGGCCCGCACGGGCGGCGACGGCATCGGCGGCGCCTCGATCCTCGCGAGCGAGACCTTCGACGACGCCAAGCCCTCCAAGCGCCCCGCCGTCCAGGTCGGCGACCCCTTCCAGGAGAAGCTCCTCATCGAGTGCACCCTGGAGGCCTTCGCCGAGAAGCTGGTCGTCGGCATCCAGGACCTGGGAGCTGCCGGACTGTCCTGCGCCACCAGCGAGTTGGCGTCCAACGGCTCCGGCGGCATGCGCGTGACGCTGGACGACGTACCCCTGCGCGACTCGACTCTGTCTCCCGAGGAAATCCTCATGAGCGAGTCGCAGGAGCGCATGTGCGCGGTCGTCGAGCCGGAGAAGGTGGCCCGGTTCCTGGAGATCTGCGACAAGTGGGATGTCATCGCCACGGTGATCGGTGAGGTCACCGACGGCGACCGTCTCGAGATCTTCTGGCACGGCGGCAAGATCGTCGACGTCGACCCGCGCACGGTCGCGCACGACGGCCCGGTCTACGAGCGGCCGTACGCCCGCCCGGAGTGGCAGGACGCGCTTCAGGCGGACGACGCCAACAAGCTGGCCAGGCCCGCCACTTCGGAGGAGCTGAAGGACCAGGTCCTCCAGCTGGTCTCCTCCCCGAACCAGGCCTCCAAGTCCTGGATCACCAGCCAGTACGACCACTTCGTGCAGGGCAACACCGTGCTCGCCCAGCCCGAGGACTCGGGCATGATCCGCATCGACGAGGAGTCCGGCCTCGGTGTCGCGATCGCCACGGACGGCAACGGCCGGTACACCAAGCTGGACCCGTACCACGGCGCCCAGTTGGCCCTGGCCGAGGCGTACCGGAACGTGGCGACGACCGGTGCCAAGCCGCTCGCCGTCTCCGACTGCCTGAACTTCGGTTCGCCCGAGGACCCGGCCGTCATGTGGCAGTTCGCGGAGGCCATCCGCGGACTGGCCGACGCCTGCCAGCAGTTGGGCACCCCGGTGACCGGCGGCAACGTCTCGCTCTACAACCAGACGGGCGAGGTGGCGATCCACCCGACGCCGGTCGTGGCCGTGCTGGGTGTCATCGACGATGTCGCCCGCCGCACACCGGTCGCCTTCAAGGAGGAGGGGCAGCTGCTCTACCTCCTCGGCGACACCCGCGAGGAGTTCGGCGGTTCGGCCTGGTCGCAGGTCGTCCACGACCACCTCGGCGGACTGCCCCCGCAGGTGGACCTGGAGCGTGAGCGGCTGCTCGCCGAGATCCTGATCTCTGCCTCCCGCGACGGCATGATCGACGCCGCGCACGACCTGTCCGACGGCGGTCTGATCCAGGCCGTGGTCGAGTCGGCGCTGCTCGGCAGGAAGGGCGCGCGTCTCGTCGTACCGGACGGGCTCGACGCGTTCACCTTCCTCTTCTCCGAGTCCGCGGGCCGCGCGATCGTCGCGATCCCGCGCTCCGAGGAGCTCCGCTTCAACGACATGTGCGGGGCGCGCGGCCTGCCCGTCACCCGCATCGGTGTCGTCGACGGCGAAGAGGTCGAGGTCCAGGGCGAGTTCACCCTCTCCCTGGCGGAACTCCGCGTGGCACACGAGGGGACGATCCCGGCGCTGCTGGCGTAAGCGGTTGTACGAAGCCGAGGTCCCGTCCGACACCGGGCGGGACCTCGACGACGCTCATCGCACGTAGTTCTTGAGGATCTCCGTGTCGAGCTCGATGCCGATCGGATCGGGGAGGAGCACTTTCTCGCCGAACTTCGCGGTGTGGATGTCGCGGTAGCCACCGATCGCCCGGTCCGGTGCGCTGTGCAGCGTGATGGTGCAGGAGTCCCGGTCGATCAGGAGGTACAGAGGGATTCCGGACTGGCCGTATGCCGCCGGCTTCTCGTGCCGGTCCCGCCGGTCGGTGTCCGAGTCGTACGAGGTGACCTCGACGACCATGAGAGCCCCGTCGGGGTCGGCCCACTCGCCGTGACCCGCGAAGTGGGCTTCTGGCGCGATCACAGCGTCCGGCTTGGCCCTGCCCTCCCGATACGTAACCACCCGGAGCCCCTGGCCCTGATACAGGTCCAGGTCGGGCCTGGTCTGCATACAGCGTCGGGCCAGCCAGGTCACGATGGTGTTGTGGTCCCCGTCCGTCACGGGCTTGACTCCGATCCGTCCGTCGATGAACTCCAACGTGACGGTCTCGGGAGCGGCGGAGGCGATTGTTTCGAACTCCTCCACCGACATCTGAGACGTGCGCTCGGCCATAACCGTCATGTTGCACCCCCTTCCAGGCGAACGCCAGTGTTGGCCAGAGCAGGCGGTGAGGTGTGCTTTTCGCAGTCGATCACACTCATGGGTGACGACTCCTTCGCCTTCGCCTGCCCTTGGGGGAACCATGTCCGTCCGCAAGACCGTGATGATTCTGTACCGGGTACTCCTGCCGACCGGCTTCGCCCTGGTCCTGTGGGACGTCTTTCTTCCCGGTTACCCATTCGGCCCGGGGTGGGCACTCCTCCCGCTGCTGGTCACCTTCCCGCTCTGGATGTTCGTGAGCCGGACCGGGCCCCGGCGTGAGGCCCTCGACCATCCGCCGGTCGAGGTGGAGCCGCCCGTCAGGGGCCGCTGGTCCGCCATGAACAGTCCGGCCACCAAGGTCCCCAGCCACGGCACGCACGCGTACGGGCAGACGTACGCGATCGACATCGTCGCCGAGCCCGCCGCATCGGAGAACAGCCGCCCCGCCTTCGCCAGGCTCTGGCCGGTAGCCCGCCGCAGCCGTGCCTTTCCCGCCTTCGACGAACCGCTGTTCGCCGTGGCCGACGCCACCGTCGTGCACGCGTCCGACTGGATGCGCGATCACCTCAGCCGCAACTCCCTTCCGGGGATCGCCTACTTGCTGCTCGTCGAGGGGACGGTCAGGGGGCTCGGCGGCGCCCCCTGGATCACCGGCAACCGCATCGTGCTCGACCTCGGCGACGGGGTGTACGCGATGTACGCCCACGTGAGGCGGGGCTCTCTCACGATCAAGCCGGGCGACCGGATACGCGCGGGACAGCAGATCGCCCGCTGCGGCAACTCGGGCAACTCCACCGAGCCGCACGTGCACTTCCAGTTGATGGACACCGCGGACCTCGACGCGGCCCGCGGAATCCCCTTCACCTGGACCGAAATCGGAGTCCCGGCCAACGAGGAGACGTTCACAGCAGCGCCCCAAGGGGGCGCGGGGAACGGCGCGACCAGCCACGACCGACCCGCAGACGAAGTACCCCCCTCCCAGCGGAGCACATAGGCTCGCCGCCATGCCCCCGGCCAAGAAGCGCACCCGTACCTACGACCCGGCGAAGACCCGCGCGGCGGTGCTCGCCCAGTTCGGGAACGTGCGGGAGGCGGTGCGCGGCCTGACCCCCGAGCAGTTGGCCGGGCCGACGCGGCTCGGCGACTGGACCGTACGGGAGCTGGCCGGGCATCTCACGATGGCGCTGGAGGCGGTGAGCCGGGGCCTGGACAAGGACGAGCCCGCCGGGCAGCCCAGGCTCGCCCTGCTCGACTGGCCGTTCACCACGGCTCCGCGCGCGGAGGAGGTCGACGACGACGTGCACGCGCTCGCCGCCGCCGAGCCGGACCTCGACGCGTTGTGCGAGCGCACCCTGGCCCGTTTCTCCGAACGCCTCCCGGGCGCCCGGGACGGACGGCTGCTGGTCACACGCGTGGGAGTGATGACCCTCGCCGACTATCTGGTCACCCGCACGGTGGAGCTGGTTGTCCACACCGACGATCTCAACGCGGCCGTCCCGGGGCTCGACGTTCCGTACGACCGCCAGGCCCTCGCCGCCTGCACCCGTCTCCTCGCCGACGCGCTCGCCGCGAAGGCCCCCGGCGCCTCCACCGAGGTGCGCGTACCGCCCTACGCGGTCGTGCAGTGCGTGGAGGGTCCGCGTCACACCCGCGGCACCCCGCCGAACGTCGTCGAGACCGACCCGCTGACGTGGATCCGGCTCGCGACCGGGCGCATGGAGTGGAAGACGGCCGTCGGCGACGCGAAGGTCAGCGCCAGCGGGGAACGTGCAGACCTGGGCGGACTGCTTCCCCTTATGCGCTGACGTCGACGCCCGCCCCGGCGCCGACCCGGCACCGGGGCCACGGGCGGGGCGTTGCGCGGCCGTTATCCAGCGAGGGAACCAAGCACCCCACCCGTCCCGTCAAAGCGGCATGCACACGCAGCGTCTCAACCTCAGCGCCCTCAGCCCGCGGGTCGGCCTCAGTGCCCTGGCCGTCACCGGACTCCTCGCCACCGCCGCCTGCGGAACGGAAAGCGGCAGTGACAAATCCGGTTCCGGTTCTGTCGGCACCAGGCAGGCCACCGGGATCACCGGCAAGCAGTGGAACGTCGAGAGCGTGACGGCCGACGGCAAGACGCGGGACGCCCCGGCCGGCGCCCACATCGAGTTCGGCAAGGACGGCAAGGTGGGCGGCAACTACGGCTGCAACTCCTTCGGGGCCACCGTGGAGATCAAGGGCGACACGATCAAGATCGGCGACGACGCCATCAAGACCAAGAAGGCCTGTACGGCCGAGGGGGCGATGGACTTCGAGTCGCAGCTCGGCGGCGCGATCTCCGGCAGCACCGCCAAGGTCGTGGTCGACGACGACAAGCTGACGCTCACCACCGAGGACGGGTACACCGTGAACCTCACCGCCGACAAGCCGGCCGAGCTCTACGGCACCCAGTGGAACGTCACCGCGATGAAGAAGGGCGCGGCGAAGGGCGAATCGGGCGTGGCCCTGGCCTCCGAGGCCGAGGGCAAGGTCCACCTCACCTTCGACAAGGACGGCACCGTCCGCGGTCAGCTCGGCTGCAACAAGGTGACCGCGAAGGCGACGGTCGGCGACGGCACTATCACTCTGGGCGCGCCGGGCACCACCCGGAAGATGTGCTCCGCCTCACTCATGGACACCGAGAAGACCCTCCTGAAGCTCTTCGGCGGCACCGTGAAATACCAGCTGAAGGGCAGCACGCTCACGCTGACCAGCGAAAACGGCCCGGGCGTCGAAGCGGTCGCCGCGAAGTGATCCATTAGGGCCGCTGGATCCCCAATTCGGACCAGTGGTCGATCTCGCCTACACTCGGTGGCGTGCCACGTGGTGACGGTCGACTCAGTCATGATCTGCTCCCCGGCGAGAAAGGACCCCAGGACGCTTGCGGCGTCTTCGGAGTCTGGGCTCCCGGTGAAGAGGTCGCCAAGCTCACTTACTTCGGGCTCTACGCCCTCCAGCATCGAGGCCAGGAATCCGCGGGAATCGCGGTCAGCAACGGCTCCCAGATCCTTGTCTTCAAGGACATGGGGCTCGTGTCCCAGGTCTTCGACGAGGCGTCTCTCGGTTCGCTCCTCGGTCATATCGCGGTCGGTCACGCCCGCTACTCGACCACCGGCGCGTCCACCTGGGAGAACGCCCAGCCCACCTTCCGTGCCACCGCGCACGGCTCCATCGCGCTCGGCCACAACGGCAACCTGGTCAACACGGCCGAGCTCGCCGAGATGGTCGCCGACCTGCCCAAGCAGGAGGGCCGCACCCCGCGTGTGGCGGCGACCAACGACACGGACCTGCTCACGGCGCTGCTGGCCGCCCAGGTCGACGACGACGGCAAGCCGCTGACCATCGAAGAGGCCTCCGGGAAGGTCCTTCCGCAGATCAAGGGCGCCTTCTCGCTCGTCTTCATGGACGAGCACACGCTGTACGCGGCCCGTGACCCACAGGGCATCCGCCCACTGGTCCTCGGCCGCCTGGAGCGCGGCTGGGTCGTCGCCTCCGAGTCCGCCGCCCTCGACATCTGCGGCGCCGCCTACGTCCGTGAGATCGAGCCGGGCGAGTTCGTCGCCATCGACGAGAACGGCCTGCGGACGTCCCGATTCGCGGAAGCGAAGCCCAAGGGCTGTGTCTTCGAGTACGTGTATCTGGCCCGTCCGGACACGGACATCGCCGGCCGGAACGTGTATCTCTCCCGTGTCGAGATGGGCCGCCGCCTCGCCAAGGAAGCCCCCGCGGAGGCCGATCTGGTCATAGCGACTCCGGAGTCGGGCACGCCCGCCGCGATCGGTTACGCGGAGGCGTCCGGCATCCCGTTCGGTGCCGGTCTGGTGAAGAACGCGTATGTGGGCCGTACCTTCATCCAGCCTTCACAGACCATCCGCCAGCTGGGCATCCGTCTGAAGCTGAATCCGCTCAAGGAAGTCATCAAGGGCAAGCGCCTGGTCGTCGTCGACGACTCGATCGTGCGGGGCAACACCCAGCGCGCGCTGGTCCGGATGCTCCGCGAGGCGGGCGCGGCGGAGGTCCACATCCGGATCTCCTCGCCTCCCGTGAAGTGGCCCTGCTTCTTCGGCATCGACTTCGCGACCCGCGCCGAGCTGATCGCCAACGGCATGACGATCGAGGAGATCGGCACCTCGCTGGGCGCCGACTCCCTCTCGTACATCTCCATCGACGGCATGATCGAGGCCACGACCATCGACAAGCCGAACCTCTGCCGTGCCTGCTTCGACGGCGAGTACCCGATGGCGCTCCCGGACCCCGAACTGCTCGGCAAGCAGCTCCTGGAGACCGAGCTGGCCGCCGGGCCCGCCGCCACGGCCGCGGCCGACGCGATCCGTCGCCCGTAGACGGCCCGTAATACCTGCTCACCTGCAGTACGACACGAAAGTTCTCACCGTCATGTCTGAGACAACTGGTGCCAGCTACGCAGCTGCGGGCGTCGACATCGAAGCGGGCGACCGCGCCGTCGAACTCATGAAGGAGTGGGTGAAGAAGACGCAGCGCCCCGAGGTCCTCGGCGGCCTCGGCGGCTTCGCCGGCCTCTTCGACGCCTCCGCCCTCAAGCGGTACGAGCGCCCGCTGCTCGCCTCCGCCACGGACGGCGTGGGCACGAAGGTGGACCTCGCCCGTCAGCTCGGCGTGTACGACACCATCGGCCACGACCTGGTCGCGATGGTCATGGACGACATCGTGGTGTGCGGCGCCGAGCCGCTCTTCATGACCGACTACATCTGCGTCGGCAAGGTCCACCCGGAGCGCGTGGCGGCCATCGTGAAGGGCATCGCCGAGGGCTGTGTCCTCGCCGGCTGCGCCCTCGTGGGCGGCGAGACGGCCGAGCACCCCGGGCTCCTCGGCCCGGACGACTTCGACGTCGCGGGCGCCGGTACGGGCGTCGTGGAGGCCGACCGGCTGCTCGGCGCGGATCGTATCCGTACGGGTGACGCGGTGATCGCCATGGCGGCCTCAGGCCTTCACTCGAACGGGTACTCACTCGTCCGGCACGTCCTCTTCGACCGCGCCAAGCTGAAGCTCGACCAGCATGTCGCGGAGTTCGGCCGCACGCTCGGCGAGGAGCTCCTGGAGCCCACCAAGATCTACTCGCTGGACTGTCTGGCGCTGACCCGCACGACCGACGTACACGCCTTCTCGCACGTCACCGGCGGCGGTCTCGCGGCCAACCTGGCCCGGGTGATCCCGGACGGCCTCCACGCGATCGTCGACCGCGCCACCTGGACCCCGGCCCCGGTCTTCGACCTCGTCGGCACCACCGGCCAGGTCGACCGCCTGGAACTGGAAAAGACCCTCAACATGGGCGTCGGCATGATCGCGATCGTCCCCGAGGACTCCACGGATGTGGCCCTCGCCACACTGTCCGACCGAGGCGTCGAGGCGTGGGTGGCAGGCGAGATCACGGACCGAGGCACCCACGAGACGGGCGCGGCCCTGATCAACGACTACGCGCCCCGCTAGGGGCGGGCCCCGTAAGGGGCGCGGGGAACTGCGCGACCAGCCCAAACGGACCCGCAGATCACAACGCGCCCTGGTTACCCCGCAACCAAGCGGAGCGCCACGCGCAAAACCCGGTCCGGCGACAACTGACCCGGACCGGGTAAAACGCAGCTAGAAAGACAAGCTCAGCTGGAGCGTCAAGCGCCGCGGCGTTGAGACGTGGGACCGGACTCGTCGTCCTCGTCCTCGTCGTCGTTGTAGAGATCCGCGTACTGGGCGTACGGGTCGTCTTCCTCGTCGTCGTCCTCGAACGGCTCGCCATTCGGCGGCTGTTGCGAAGTCGAAGCGCCCAGCTCATTGGCCAGACGCGAGAGGTCAGTCCCGCCGCTGCTGTACTTCAGCTGGCGGGCGACCTTCGTCTGCTTGGCCTTTGCCCGGCCGCGCCCCATGGCTCGACCCCCTCGGATACGGGGCTCGACGGCCCCAGAGTCTTGACACGCGTTCATGATCTGGAACGGGCTCTCCGTGGAGAGACCGGTCCGTAGGGCTTCCACGGTACCTGAGCCCACGCCCATACGGTACGTCGCCCGCAGGACGCGCCTGAGCCCAGAACCCTCGGGGTGCCCTGTCCCCGCTGGTCAACCGCGATTTTAACCTCTTCTTGGCGAACGACCCGCCGACGAACGTGAGAGTTCTCTCCAACACCCGCCGACGGGTACCCGCCAGACGCCCCGGACAGGTCCCCGGGACCTCAGGGACGGCGCGCCTCCGCCATGCGGTGTTCGGCGATCCGGTCGGCTGCGGCGGCCGGCGGAATCCCGTCCTCCTTCGCACGTGCGAATATGGCCAGCGTGGTGTCGAAGATCTTCGAGGCCTTCGCCCTGCACCGCTCGAAGTCGAAGCCGTGGAGCTCGTCGGCGACCTGGATGACACCGCCGGCGTTCACCACGTAGTCCGGCGCGTAGAGGATCCCGCGGTCGGCGAGGTCCTTCTCGACGCCGGCGTGCTCCAGCTGGTTGTTGGCCGCGCCGCAGACGATCTTCGCGGTGAGCACCGGCACGGAGTCGTCGTTCAGGGCGCCGCCCAGCGCGCAGGGGGCGTAGATGTCCAGTCCGTCGACCCGGATCAGCGCGTCCGTGTCCGCGACGGCCGTCACGCCGCCGGACGGGTGTCTGTCCAGAATTCGCCGTACGGAGTCCTGCCTGACGTCCGTGATCACGACCTCGGCGCCGTCCTCCAGCAGATGCTCCACGAGGTGGTGCCCTACCTTGCCCACGCCCGCGATGCCGACCCTGCGGCCGCGCAGCGAGGGGTCGCCCCAAAGGTGCTGTGCGGAGGCCCGCATGCCCTGGAAGACGCCGAAGGCCGTCAGGACGGACGAGTCGCCCGCGCCGCCGTTCTCGGGGGAGCGTCCGGTGGTCCAGCGGCACTCGCGCGCCACGACGTCCATGTCGGCCACGTACGTACCGACGTCACACGCGGTGACGTACCGGCCGCCGAGCGAGGCCACGAAACGGCCGTAGGCGAGGAGCAGCTCCTCAGTCTTGATCTGTTCGGGATCCCCGATGATCACGGCCTTGCCGCCGCCGTGGTCGAGCCCGGCCATGGCGTTCTTGTACGACATCCCGCGGGAGAGGTTCAGCGCGTCGACGACGGCTTCCGCCTCGCTCGCGTACGGGTAGAAGCGCGTGCCGCCGAGGGCGGGGCCCAGGGCGGTCGAGTGGATGGCGATGACGGCCTTGAGGCCGCTGGCTCGGTCCTGGCAGAGCACGACTTGCTCATGGCCGCCCTGATCCGAGTGGAACAGGGTGTGCAGTACATCAGCAGGCGCGCCGGTTACGTCGGTCACGGTGGTGACTCCCAGTGAAGAAGCGGCGGTTGGGGCGGCCTCCGTACGGGTGGCGGAGGTCTGTGTGGCATGAGATTAGAGCCTGGACACGACCGTCATCCGCGCAGTGGTCAGGATCACCCTCTCCCGGAGTACGGTCACGATGGGGCGTGGGACGATTTGCAGTGTTTTCCCGCACTCCTGTGAGCGGGTTTCACGGGTTTTCCGTCGGGTCGGCGGGGGAGGGAGCAAGCGTGCCCAAGGTGTCCTCGTTGATCGTCCCGTACGCGTCCTATCTGCGCGTGTACGAACCGCTCGCGGCCTTCCCGGAGCCGGAGCGCGGCCACTGGGCCCGCTATGCGCGCCGGCCCGACCGCCCCTCCTATCAGGACGAACTGCGCCGGTCGCTGGCCGACTTGCTGCCCACCCCGCCGATCCCCGTGCCGGTGCACGAGAGCGGCGACGCGTTCGTCGCGGACGTGGACGGCGTGCTGTGCGTGTGCCCCTGGCGGACCCGGCTGCGCGGCTGGCAGGCCCTGGGAGACCTGGCCGAGGAGCTGCCGGCGCCGGTCCTGGAGGCAGTGCTCCCGGCGGTCGTACGCCATCAGGCGACCCAGGACTACGAGCGCTGGCTGAGCCGCAACCCCGACGCCCGGCCCTGGATCCGCACGTCGACCTGGCAGGTCCCGCTGAACTGGTTCGTGCTGGTGTCGGACGAGGAGCGCGAGTACGACAAGGGGGCCGGCTCGACCGGCTCCGGGGATGGCCCGGGGGCGGCGGAGGACCCGCCCGTCCTGCGCTACCGGACGCCGATGGTGCAGGCCCGGCGGCGGGTGGCGCGGGGCCTGCGGACGCTGCGGGACGCCCTCGACGAGGGGCCGCTCATCGACGGCCTGGTGGACGTGGGGCGCTGGCTGGAGGAGTTCCACCCGCGCTCGCTGGTGGAGCTCGACTACGGCGGGCTGGTGCACGTCCTGCCCGCCGGGGAGCTCGACGTCGACCATTCGGCGGCCGACGTCGCCGAGGGCATCGAGGCGCTGCGTACGGGGGACGGGCCCGGCGCCGGCGAGGCGTACGGCCGGCTCGTGGAGCGGTGGCGCTCGGTACGGGACCGTCGCTCGGCGAACTGAGGCGCCTTTCGGTGGCCCTGAAGCGGAGAGTCCGCATACTGGAGGTCCGCATACCGGGGTCGGAGGTTCGCCCGCCGGGGCGGGAGATGCCCTGTGGGACTGATGGTCCCTGTGCGTCACGGGTTCTGACAGGACGTAAGTCCCTATCCGGGTCGTACGGGGTAAGCGTGACGGACGGCACTAACGCGGACCTTGCGTCTAACGCCCCTCCTCATGCCAAAATAGGACAAGGAGTCCGGGGAGGGCTCCTTCTGCCCACGTATGGGTGGAATCTCCGCATTGCACGCTATGGGGGGTCTGTTGACTCCTGATCGCCCTGTGACTGATCGTCACAGCGGCGTGACTGTCCGCTATGGCATGGTCCATTGGCTTCCGTCGCCGATGGACACCTGGGAGGGCAATTCCATCGGTTTGGCCGACGCGGTTGGACAGATGGTGTAGTTGTAGTGCCGAGGACAAGCCGTTCGTCCTATAACCGACTCGACCCGCATCCGCCATTTCGGGCAACGCGGGTCAAGGTGCAGAATTTAGAGGAATGAACCGAGAAGGTTCGGTTCTCCCGAGGAGGCCGCTCATGACCGCTCGCACCCCTGATGCCGAGCCGCTGCTGACCCCCGCTGAGGTTGCCACGATGTTCCGCGTGGACCCGAAGACGGTGACGCGGTGGGCGAAGGCCGGCAAGCTCACTTCGATCCGCACGCTCGGCGGCCATCGCCGTTACCGCGAGGCCGAGGTTCGTGCCCTGCTCGCGGGCATCCCGCAGCAGCGCAGCGAAGTCTGAACAACAACTCCATAGCAGGGCATTTCGGCAGGTCCCCTAACTTGTCGGACTGCCCGAACCCAAGCTCCAAGCGACGCGGATCCTGCCCCAACGGGGTCCACGCCCGAGCGAGAACCACAAGCAACAAGGGTGCGTCGTAGATCGCGCTGGACTCCGCCGGGTCCAGTGCGATCTTTTTTGTGCGCCGATGGTCCGTCGGCGGTGTTCGGTCATGTGCTGGTCATGGCGTACGCACAGGGTGCGGGGCCGGTCTGTGAGCGGCCTTGTCGCAGTCTGGGGAGACCTGTCGGATCAGCTGTGCGTGACCCCGGGGCGGGGTGCAATTGCACATATTAAATTGACCAGTTGTAGGTGGGGGGTAAGTTCCGCGGGTTTGAAAACTTATGCGGTGACACCCGTCACATGCCATGGTCCTTGTTGTGGATGGCGTTTCTGCGCTAAAGGGGGCCGTGCGCATCTGGCGTCGCCCGAGGGGCAGTTGGGGTGCGGTCGGCTGCGGGGCGCGTCGTGCGGTCCGCTCACGCCGGGGAGGGTGTCTCGTCCTCGTAGGGGGTCTCGGGGCTCTCCTGGTCGTAGGGAGCGCTCTCGGAGGCCAGCCGGAGGAGTCTGTGGCAGATCGGGCAGTGCCGTGTCAGGTGGCGGTAGCCGGAGGCGGCCGACAGGTGGGCGCGGAGCAGGGCTCGCGTCTCATGTCGAGCGGTCGCCGCCATGGTCACCTCCGGTGGGGTGTGCGGTGGGGTGTCTTGGGCCCTGGTTTCTAGGTACTGGGGGAATGTGACGGCGTCAAGCCCGCGGTGTGCTGTGCGGGGCTTGTGGGGTTCGGGTGGTGGGGTGTGGTGTGCGGGTGCCGGTCCGTGGGGGCTTGTCGCGCAGTTCCCCGCGCCCCTGAGGGGCGCCCTTGACGCCGTGGGAATGACAGTGGGCCCGCATCCGGTTTAGGATGCGGGCCCACTCATCTGATGCGGTCCTGACGGGATTTGAACCCGCGGCCTCCACCTTGACAGGGTGGCGAGCACTCCAAACTGCTCCACAGGACCTGGTTTCGCAGTGCGGATCTTGCGTTGCGCTGCGAGACAGGACTCTACAGGAGGGTGAGCCCCCTGGGCGAACTCACCCACTGTGCAGGCGCCGTTACGGGACAGCGGCGTCGATCGCCTTCACGATGCGCTTGTCGGAGACGGGATACGCCGTGCCCAGCGCGTGGGCGAAGTAGCTGACCCGGAGCTCCTCGATCATCCAGCGGATGTCCAGGACCGACGAGGGCACGGGACGCCCCTGCGGCATCTGCTCCAGGAGCCAGGCGTACTCGTCCTGCATCTCGTGGACCTTCTCCATGCGGCTGGTGTCCCGCTGGACGTTGGTAGGCATCTGCTGGAGCCGGCGGTCCGCGGCCACCAGATAGCGCATCAGGTCCGGCAGCCGCCGCAGACCCGTCTCCGTCACGAAGCCGGGCTTCACGAGGGCGTCCAGCTGCTTCCGTACGTCCGTGAGGTTCGCGAGCAGCACCGCGCTCCGTACGCCCTTCAGGCGGCGCTCACAGGCCTGCCAGGCGGCCAGGACCTGCTGCACCTGGTCGACCGTACGGACCGTCGTGTCGACGATCTCCGCGCGCACCTTCTCGTACAGCTTGCGGTACGACTCCTCGTCCCAGGCGGGGCCGCCGAAGTCGGCGATCAGCTTGTCGGCGGCGGCTGTCGCGCAGTCGTCGAAGAGGGCCTGGACCGAGCCGTGCGGGTTCGCGGACAGGGCCAGCTTGTGGGCGTTCGTGAGCTTGTCCGAGGCGAACTTCGCCGGGTTCACCGGGATGTTGCGCACGATGAGCCGCCGCGTGCCCTTCCACATGGCCTGCTGCTGCTCGGCCTCGGTGTCGAAGAGGCGTACGGACACGGTGTCGCCGTCGTCGACCAGGGCCGGGAACGCCTTCACCGGCTGGCCGGCCCGGCGCGTCTCGAAGACACGGGTGAGGGAGCCGATGGTCCAGTCCGTGAGGCCCGTCCGTTCGATGGCCCCGCCGCCCTCGCGCTCGGCCGTCGCCGCGGCGGCCTGCGAGATCGCCTGGCGCGCCTTCGGCTTCAGGCGCAGCTTCAGGGTCTCCAGGTCCTTGTCCTCGGCCAGCTTGCGCCGCCGCTCGTCGACGATCCGGAAGGTGATCTTCAGGTGGTCGGGGACCCGGGACCAGTCGAAGTCGTCGGCCGTGAGGGGTACGCCGACCATGCGCTTCAGCTCGCGCGACATCGTCGTCGTCAGCGGCTCCTGCAGGGGCACCGCCCGGTCCAGGAAGCGCTGGGCGAAGTTCGGGGCGGGGACGTAGTTGCGGCGGATCGGCTTCGGGAGGGAGCGGATCAGCTCCGTCACGACCTCCTCGCGCAGGCCCGGGATCTGCCAGTCGAAGCCCTCGTCCGTGACCTGGTTCAGCACTTGGAGCGGGACGTGGACGGTGACGCCGTCCGCGTCCGCACCTGGCTCGAATTGATAGGTCACCCGGAACTTCAGCGGGCCCTGGCGCCAGGTGTCCGGGTAGTCGTCCTTGCTGACGTCTCCGGCCCGTTCGTTGATGAGCATCGACCGCTCGAAGTCGAGCAGTTCGGGCTCCTCATGGCGTTTGTGCTTCCACCAGGAGTCGAAGTGCGCCCCCGACACGACGTGCTCGGGCACCCGCTGGTCGTAGAAGTCGAACAGCGTCTCGTCGTCCACGAGGATGTCGCGGCGCCGGGCGCGGTGCTCCAACTCCTCGACCTCGGTGAGGAGTTTGCGGTTGTCCGCGAAGAACTTGTGATGCGTACGCCAGTCGCCCTCGACCAGTGCGTTGCGAATGAAAAGCTCGCGGCTGGCCTCCTGGTCGATCCGCCCGTAGTTGACCTTCCGCTGGGCGATGATCGGCACGCCGTACAGCGTGACCTTCTCGTACGCCATCACCGCGGCCTGGTCCTTCTCCCAGTGCGGTTCGCTGTACGTGCGCTTCAGCAGGTGTTCCGCTAGCGGCTCGACCCACTCGGGCTCGATCCTCGCGTTGACCCGGGCCCAGAGGCGGGACGTCTCGACGAGCTCGGCGGACATCACGAACCGCGGGGGCTTCTTGAAGAGCGCCGAGCCGGGGAAGATCGCGAACTTGGCGTTCCGCGCGCCCACGTACTCGTTCTTCGCCCCCTCCTTCACGTCCTTCATGCCGATGTGGGACAGCAGGCCGGCGAGCAGGGAGAGATGGACCTGCTGCTCGGGGGCGTCGTCCTCGTTGAGATGGATGCCCATCTGCTTGGCGACGGTCCGCAGCTGGGTGTAGATGTCCTGCCACTCGCGGATCCGCAGGAAGTTCAGGTACTCCTGCTTGCACATCCGGCGGAAGGACGAGGAGCCGCGCTCCTTCTGCTGCTCGCGCACGTACCGCCAGAGGTTGAGGTACGCCAGGAAGTCCGACGTCTCGTCCTTGAAGCGGGCGTGCTGCTGGTCGGCCTGCGTCTGCTTGTCGGCCGGGCGCTCGCGCGGGTCCTGGATGGAGAGCGCGGCGGCGATCACCATGACCTCGCGCACACAGCCGTTCTTGTCGGCCTCCAGGACCATCCGGGCCAGCCGCGGGTCCACGGGCAGCTGGGCGAGCTTGCGGCCCCGGTCCGTGAGCCGCTTGCGGGCGTCCTTCTGGGAGGGGTCCAACGCGCCCAGTTCTTCGAGGAGTTGGACGCCGTCGCGGATGTTGCGGTGGTCCGGCGGGTCGATGAACGGGAATTTCTCGATGTCCCCGAGTCCGGCCGCGGTCATCTGGAGGATGACGGACGCCAGGTTCGTACGGAGGATCTCGGCGTCGGTGAACTCCGGGCGGGCGAGGAAGTCGTCCTCGGAGTAGAGGCGGACGCAGATGCCGTCGGACGTACGGCCGCAGCGGCCCTTGCGCTGGTTGGCGCTGGCCTGCGAGACCGGCTCGATCGGGAGGCGCTGGACCTTTGTGCGGTGGCTGTATCTGGAGATGCGGGCGGTGCCCGGGTCGATCACGTACTTGATGCCCGGGACCGTGAGGGAGGTCTCGGCGACGTTGGTCGCCAGAACGATCCTGCGGCCGGTGTGCTGCTGGAAGACCCTGTGCTGCTCGGCGTGCGAGAGGCGCGCGTACAGGGGAAGTACCTCGGTGAAGCGGTAGTTCCTCTTCGTGATCGCGTCCGCGGTGTCGCGGATCTCCCGCTCACCGGAGAGGAAGACGAGGATGTCTCCCTTGCCCTCGCCCTGGAGCTCCTCGACGGCGTCGCAGATCGCGGTGATCTGGTCGCGGTCGGAGTCCTCGCCCTCCTCTTCGAGGAGGGGCCGATAGCGGACCTCGACCGGATACGTACGGCCGCTGACCTCGACGATCGGGGCGTCCCCGAAGTGCCGGGAGAAGCGCTCGGGGTCGATGGTCGCGGAAGTGATGACGACCTTGAGGTCGGGGCGCCTGGGCAGCAGCTGGGCGAGATAGCCCAGCAGGAAGTCGATGTTGAGGGACCGCTCGTGGGCCTCGTCGATGATGATCGTGTCGTACGCGTACAGCTCGCGGTCCGTCTGGATCTCGGCGAGCAGGATGCCGTCCGTCATCAGCTTGACGAAGGTGCCGTCCGGGTTCACCTGGTCGGTGAAGCGCACCTTCCAGCCGACGGCCTCGCCGAGCGGGACGTCGAGCTCGTCCGCCACGCGTTCGGCGACGGTCCGGGCGGCGATACGGCGGGGCTGCGTGTGCCCGATCATGCCGCGGACGCCACGGCCGAGCTCCATGCAGATCTTGGGGATCTGGGTGGTCTTACCGGAACCGGTCTCGCCGGCGACGATGACGACCTGGTGATCGCGGATGGCCGCCGCGATGTCGTCCTTCTTCTGGCTGACCGGGAGCTGCTCGGGGTAGGTGATGGCGGGCACGCGCGAGGCGCGCTCGGCCATCCGGGCCTCGCCCTTGGCGACCTCCGCCTCGATCTCGGCGAGGACGGCGGCCCGGGCCTCGGGCTTACGGATCTTGCGCGCGCCTTCGAGCCTGCGCCCGAGCCGGTGCGCGTCGCGCAGGGACAGCTCGGTCAGGCGGGGGGCGAGGGCGCCGAAGGCGGGGGCAGGAGTCGTTGACATACGCCCTCCAGGATCTCACCTCGGGGAAACGAGGGGCGAACGCTTTTGTGCGGCATGCTTTTGCGCGACGTACAACCGCGACATACAACAAGGCCCCGATCCGGGGATCGGGGCCTTTGCTGTGGCTGGGGCCGGGGTCGAACCGGCGACCTACCGCTTTTCAGGCGGTCGCTCGTACCAACTGAGCTACCCAGCCGAGAGATTCACGAGGAATCTCAGCGGTCCTGACGGGATTTGAACCCGCGGCCTCCACCTTGACAGGGTGGCGAGCACTCCAAACTGCTCCACAGGACCAAGCTGTTGTGTGCGAACAGTGTCGCACACGCTGTTGCGTGTCCCCAACGTGATTCCGTCTGCCGCCGACGCCGGGAAGGTGATTCCTGGTGAGGGAGGAGGTGCTGGTCAGCTGGGGTGACGTCGCTGAAGCAGCGTATCAGAGGATGAGCGGTGGGCCGAAAACGTGCTGAGTGCGGGGCAGGTGACCCGGTGGAGGGCGCGGCTCGGGACGGAGAGGCGTGACGGTTATGCGTACGGCCCGGTCGTGATGCCGATTTTCGCGGCGGCGTTCCGGGCGGTCCGCCGGGCCTCGTGACGGCTTTCGCCGGTGGCGAGGACGCAGCACAGGCGGTCGGTGTTCGAGCCGGTGATGGTGACCGTGTCGCCGGTGGTGACGGAGCAGACGACGTCGTGGACTCCGGGCGAGGTGCGGGCGGCGTCGATTCCCTCGACGGCGGTGACGCGGCCGTCGGCCGGGATCGTGAGGTGGGCGAGACAGGCCGCGCCGTCGGCCCGTGGGGGCGGCAGCGGGAGGCCGAGGTAGCCGCGGAGCACCTGTTCCGCGCAGGAGGCGCCGGTGGCGAGGTCGATGGCCCGGTGGATTCCGGCGCCGACGAGACGGGTGTTGATCTCGACGAGGACCGGGCCGGTGCCGGTCAGTACGGCCTCGAAGTGGAAGGGGCCGTTGCGGTAGCCGAGCGCCTTGCAGACGGCGGCCGCGTAGTCGTCCAGGTCGGGGTGGAGGGGCTCCGCCGAGAAGGCGACGCTTGTCTCTATGTAGTGGGGAGGCGGGCTGAGGGTGCGGTCGGTGTGACCCCATATCTCCAGGCGGCCGTCGACGGCCATGCCCTCGGCGCTGACCAGCGGACCCTGCAGTTCCTGTTCGCAGATCAGCCGGCCGGCCGGGGTCACCGCGTCTCCGTAGCCGGTGCGGCGGCGGTGGGCGGCGACCGCCTGCCGGAGTTCCGTGAGGGTGGCGGCTCGTACGGTGTCGAGGCTGGAGAAGCCGTCCACGGGTTTGACGACGGTCGGTGCCGGCAGGGGCATGGCCGCGAGGTCGTGGTGCGGGGCGATGACCGACCAGCGGGCGTTGTTCAGGCCGTGGTCGTCCAGCCGGGCACGTACGGCGGCCTTGTCGTTCCAGCCGTTCCTCGGCCAGTCGGGGTTGGCCGTGTCTAGGCGGAGCCGGGTGGCGGCTTGTTGGGCGATGCCGGCGAACGGGTCGGCCCAGCTGATCAGCGCGTCGAGGCGCTGCCCCGCCACGGCGTCGGCGACGCTGTCCGCGCTGGTGGTGTCGCAGGCGATCCAGGTGTCGACGAGTTCACCGACGGCCGGTTCCAGCCGGTGGCGGCGGGCGGTGACGACGACGGTCTCGCAGTGGAGCGCGCGGGCGGCGCGCAGTCCGGCGACGCCGTTGGCGCCCGGGGTCGGCCGGACGCCGGGCGGCAGGAGTTCGACGAACCCGATACGTCCGCCGGAGTGCGGGTCGGGGGCAGCCATCACGGTGTCTCCTCGCTGGTGGGCAGCCGGCGCATGTGACGGATCTCCTTGCGCAGCAGGAACGGCAGTCCGCAGACGGTGACCAGGCCCGCGACGGCCAGGGCGGCGGCGAGCCCGGTGCCCTCGCCCCACACGCCGGAGGCCCAGCCGGCGAGGAGGCCGCCGGTCACCGCTCCCACCGGGATGGTGCACAGGTTGATCGTGCGGGCGGTGGCGTGCACCCGGCCCAGGAGGTGGGGCGGGGTGATCAGCTGGCGCAGGGTGATGACGGTGATGTTCCAGACCGGCAGCCACAGCGCGGAGACGAAGGCGATGGCGATGACCACCGCGCTCGATCCGGTGGCCAGGGCCAGCGGGGCCCCGGCCCAGACGATCCCCTCGGTCGCGGTGGCGAGCAGGACCGGGCCGGCTCCCAGCCGGTGGACGAGCCGACGGCTGACGACGGCGCCGAGCACGGCGGCCAGCGCCCCGGCGGTCAGGACGGCGGCGGCCAGTGCCGGGGACAGGTCCATGGCGCGATAGAGGAACAGCAGCAGGATGGTGTCGACCATGGCCATGCTGAAGTTGCGCAGCGCGGCGGCGGCCGAGAGCCAGCGCAGGACGGGCGTACGCCACATGTACCGCGCGCCGTCCAGGATCTGCTTCCGCCAGGGGGCGCCGGTCGGGTCCGGTACGGCGGACTCGGGGCTGCGGATGGTGAGCAGGCCGGCCGCGGAGGCGAGGAAGCTGAGCGCGTTGGCCGCGACGGCGAGCGCGGGACCCAGCAGCTGGGTGACCGCGCCGGCGATGGCGGGGCCGCCCGCGCGGGCCACGCTGCTGGACATTTCGAGGCGTGCGTTGCCCAGCGGCAGGAAGTCGCGGCTGACCAGGCGGGGCAGGTGTGTCTGGTAGCCGACGTCGAACACGACGGTGCACACGCTCGCGAGCGCCGCTGCGGCATAGAGGTGCCACAGCCCGAGCGCGTCCGTCAGCGCCAGCACCGCGATGGACAGGAAGAGGACCAGCCGCAGCAGATCCGCGCCGATCATGAAGGGGCGGCACCGGACGTGATCCATGAAGGCGCCCACGAACAGGCCGAGCGCGGGAAAGGCGATCGTCGCCATAGCGTGCAGCACGCCGACCTGGGGCCCGGTGGCGTCCAGCACCAGAATGGCCAGGCTGGGCAGGGCGAACAGGGACACCTGGTCGCCGACGAGGCTGATGCTCTGCCCCGTCCACATCCGGCGGAAGTCCCGGCGGCCCGCGTCCCCCGCGGTGACGTCCGTGCCGACGGCGGCCGACCTCACCGCTCTCCCCGGCCGGACTCGTCGTGCAAGGCCGAGGCGCACATCCCGAACGGGCCTTCCATGCCGGTGACGATCACCTTGGCCACCGGTACCCCGGCATCGGGGCGGGTCAGGTCGACCGCGGTCACGGTGTGCCGGGGGTCGGCGGTGACGGCTCGCAGTACGGCACGGAGATCGTCCGCCCAGGTGCCGGTGGCGAGCGTCGGCCGGTCCCGGAGGTCCAGGTCGGCGGGCTCGGCGGCCAGTTCGTCCCAGACGGCGTCGATCAGCTCAGGTGCGCGGACCCGCTCGACCTCTTCGCGGCTGAGGTCGTCCCGGCTGCCGGCGATGTAGGTCAGCCGCTTCTGGAGCGCTTCCACCACCGCCCCGGCGAAGGCCGCCGCGGGAGAGGGACGGCAGCTGAAGCCGTCGTGCACTCCCGCGTCCAGGTCTCCGTCGAGGCCCGGCGGGGCCAGTACGACACAGCCGTAGCAGGGCACCCCGGTGTGCGAGGTCACGTCCCAGGCCGCGAGGTGGAGACCCGCCGCCCGGATCATCCCGATCAGCCGCCGGCAGTCCGGGTCCTCCACCGTGTCCAGCCGTATCCGGTACGAGTCCGAGGAGGCACGCCAGCGGGATTCGGCGTCCCGCTCGACGACCTCGCACAGGCCGTGCAGCATCGCCTGCTCCAGGCTGTTCCCGGAGGCGAGGCCGTTGGAGTTCCTGGCGAGTCCGGGCTCGCCGAGCCGGTCGGCGACGAAGTCCATCGAGACGGAGTGGACCGGGACCCAGGTGGGTGCCCGGGTGGAGAGGTCGGCTCCCTTTACCCAGGAGCGTGGTTCGTGCGGGTCGACCACCGTGCCGACGGCCCGGGGCAGTTCGGTCACGTCCAGGGCCCGCTCGCCGTCGGCGGTGAGTTCGGCGGGTGTGGCGGTCCGGGTGGGCAGCTGGAGGTGCTCCGCGTGCCAGGTCTCGATGCTCTCCATCAGGGCGCCGACCTTGGCCGCGGCGGGGGTGAGGCCCTTTCCGATGCTCGTCACCAGCGAACGGGCCGTGGGCCGGAGCGCGAGACAAACCGGCAGACCGACGCGGTCGAGGCCGGTCACATCGGCCAGCCGGGTTATCCCGATTCGCTTTCCCACGGGGCCGAAACGCCGCAATGTCACTTCGGGCGGTATTCCGGAAACAGATCGGCCGCTCCGCCCGTACGGGGGATCGGCCCTGCGGAAATCTGTCAACGCCTAACAGGTGCCGTTGGCCGCGCCTGCGCTGGACACCGAAGACTTCACGGCATTGGCGGCGCCGGCGGAGCTCACCCGATTTTTCACGGAGTTCGCCGCACCCGCGCTGTGCACGGAGGTCCTGACGGAATTGGCGGCTCCGGCACTGGCCACCTGCTGCCGCACTACCTTCGACATGTGCCCTCCTTTAGCTGGATGACAGTCAACGATTCAAACGCTAGCCATGATCACTACAGGCGTCAACGTGGCCTCACCATCCAGTCAATTCACGCCTTCCGCCGCGCGCAGCACGAGGAAGCTGTGGGTCTCCTCAAAGGTGAAGTCCTCGGCCGTTTCAGGCTGCTTCAGATCTCCGTCGGCAATGCGCCACAGTGTCTCGATGGCGTCGGCGCGTTTCAGATCGGTGTCGGTCTCCCGCAGGAACCGGCGCAGCCGCGCGGCCTCGTCCTCGGAGCGGGTGAGTCTCGCCAGGTCCGCCACCACACGGGCCCAGTGCCGGTCCGCGTAGAACAACCCCTTGGCGTGCCCGACCAGTTGCCGCTCCAGCGCGGCGGGGACGACCCCTGCCCGGCGGGCCAGCTCCAGTCCGTGACGGATGTTGACCAGGGGCTCCGACGCGCAGCGGTAGCCGGATTCCTCGTCCCCGTGCAGCACGGCGACCTCGTCGTCGCTCTCGTACGTTCCGTCGCGGTATGCCTCGAAGATCCGACCGCTTCCGGCCATTCCGTAGGGCCATAGCTCGGCCGCGCGAAGTGCTCCCATACTGGAGCAGCCGGCCACGCCGATATCCAGCGACAGTGCGTACATGATTTCCTTGTGCCACACCGACGGAACGCCGTGGAAGTATCCGTCGATCAGCACCAGGTTCTCGTATCCGTCCCGTACGGCCCTGAGTACGTCCCCGACCGAAACAGGGGGCAGGAAATCGGCCATCGGCAGTATCTTTTCGGCCTCCGCCAATGGCAGGGTCGGCCCCAGGAACACACACGTCCTCATTGCGACACCCCTAGTGGTATTCGGCCGGAAAGAAAAACGGAAAGAAAAGGCGAGGGACGTGCCGGGGCGGTCGGGGTAGCATCGCTCGCCGAATACCCGAACGTCCCGAACGTTTCGAAACGGGGGTAGCGGTGGGTGAATCCGTATGGCTGCTCGACCGGGTGCAGAGCGACTGGGAAGTCGACACGCTCTGTGCGGCACTGGCCGACCGGGGCATCGACTCGGAGCGGGTGGACTGGGGCGAGATCCTGCCCCACGGCTCCCCGCCCGGATTCGCGGGGCCGCAGGGACTCCGCGAGGCGCCCGCACTCGCCGTCGTGACCGCCCGCGTCCTCACCCGGCACACCGAGGGTGATGTGGCGCTGCTCTACGACTGGCTGGCCATGCTGGAGGAGAGCGGCACCCGGCTGGTCAACCCGGTCGCCTCGCTCCGGGTCTGCCAGAACAAGATCCGGCAGGCGGCGACCCTCGCCGCGGCCGGGGTGCCGGTCCCCGAGACCCGCGCCGTGCGCAGCGCCGCGGACGTCGAGCGGTGCCTCCTGGACTGGGACGACATCATCGTCAAACCGATCACCGGACACGCCTCGGTGGATGTGATCCGGCTCGTTCCCGGCCGCGGAGGGCAGCCCGGCAGTCTCCTCGGGCTCCGCGAGGACATCGTGATCTGGCACTGGCTGAAGCGCCATCACGTGCTCTGCGCCCAGAAGTTCGTCGAGAATCCGGGGCGCGACCTGCGCGCGGTCGTCATCGGCGACCAGGTCGCCTCCTGCCACTTCCACATCAGCACCGCACCCGACGGAAGTGTGCGCAGCCTGCTCCACCCGCTGCGCTGGGCACCCGCCCCGCTCACCGGTGAACTGGCGGAGCTGCTGGTCACGAGTGTCCGCGCGCTCGGGCTCGACCTGGCGACCATCGACGTCGTCGAGGGCCCCGACGGTCCGGTCGTCATCGAGGTCAACCCCACCGTCAGCCGCTGGGAGCCCGTCGAGGGAACGGAGTTGGACCTCACCCCGGGCGGTATCACCGCGGCCCAGGCCGAGCTGATCACCGGCCTGCTCCGGCACCCTGCGGTGTGAGCCCGCCGGGCAGCCGCGCCCACGGCGAGCCGTCCGGGACGCCGGCGACCGGTTCGAGCTGGGAGAACCAGGTGGCCCGCGGATCGAAGCGGGCCAGGAACGGCCGCCCCACCCAGGACGGCCGGCGCGCCTGCAGATACCTCAGGACGAACACCTCGTCCTCGCCGAGGTTCAGCACTCCGTCCACACAGACCTTGCCCTCGTCCGCGGACATCACGGGCCCCCGGGCAGTACGGCCGAGCCCCGAGACCCGCGCGGAGGAGTCCCGGTGGATCTCCCAGGCCCGGACGAGCGGTACGGCGAAGTAGTCCTGCGGTCCCGTGTCCCGCTCGACGAACATGTAGTACGGCACCATGCCGAGCCGTACCGCCGAGGACCACAGCTCCGTCCACAGCCCGGCCTCGTCGTTGACCCCGCGGATGACCGGGGCCTGCACCCGGACGGTCGCGCCCGTCTCCCGCACCCGGCGGACCGCCTCCAGGGCGACGCCGGTCGACAGCTCCCGGGGGTGCGAGTAGTGCGCCATGACCACCAGATGCCGGCCGGCCGCCACGATCCGCCGGAACAGCGCGAGCAGTTCCTCGGAGTCCGGGTCGGTGAGGAAGCGATGCGGCCAGTAGCTCAGCGACTTGGTGCCGAGACGGATCGTCGACACGTGCTCCAGGCCGCCGTCGAGCAGGGGTTCGACACAGCGGGCCAGCAGCCCCGCGGACATCACCAGGGGATCGCCGCCGGTCACCAGCACATCGGTGACCTCGGTGTGCTCGCGCAGATACCCCACCAGCGGCTCCACGTCACCGGCGAACTTCAGGTCCGTGTCCCCCACGAACTGCGCCCACCGGAAGCAGTACGTGCAGTAGGCGTGACACGTCTGCCCCCGGCGCGGAAAGAACAGCACGGTCTCGCGGTACTTGTGCTGGATCCCCGGGATCCCCCGCTCGTCCCGCTCCCCCTGCTCCCCGGTCCGTCCTTCGGCCCTCGGCACGTTCCGTTCCCGCTGGCCCGCGGGGTGGGGGTTCAGCCGGCTCCGTATGCCGCGCACCGCCTCGCCGAGCCGGGCCCGCGAGGCGCCCGTGTCCAGGAGGTCGGCCACCTCGATCCGGTCGTCGAGGGGCAGCATGTCCGGCTGCGGAAAGGTCAGCCGGAAGATCGGGTCGTCGGGGACGGCCGACCAGTCGATGAGATGGTCGACGACGTACGAGTTCGTGCGGAACGGGAGCACTTCGGCGACGGCCTGTGCCTCGCGCCGGTACTGCTCGGTCAGCGAAGACCGGCGTAACAGCGCCGCGAGCTCCTTGCGTCCGTACGGCCGGAAGACGTCGGCCGGTGCCCCCTGGACCGCCAAGCCGGGCCCTCCTCATCGCACGCCGGCGCCTCTTGCGCAGCTCTGCTCGCTCTCTTCTAGCAAACGCCGCACGTCGCAACCAGTACGCCTCGGAGCGGAGGGTCGGTTCCCGGACACGTCACGGACCGAAGCCGGGGAAAAAGAAATCGCAGGCCAGAGAAGACTCTGACCTGCGACCCATACAAGTAGCTGGTGCCCCCAACGGGATTCGAACCCGTGCTACCGCCTTGAAAGGGCGGCGTCCTAGGCCGCTAGACGATGAGGGCTATCGGCCCGCCTGGGCGCCTTGCAGCGCGTCGGGGACGTGAGAAGCATATGGGATGTCGGGAGGGATCGCCAAAACGGTTTACGGGGTGGGTGCGGAAGGGGTCGGGGTGGCCGGGGTGGTGACGGCGCCCGGCTGGTTCTCCTTGGGGAGGTGACGGCTGACCTCGGCCGTGGTGAGGCCCAGGCCGCCGAGTTTGATCTCGTCCCAGGCCTGGAGACGGCGGGTGTCGCGGTCGAGGTAGAGGATCGACGTCTCGATCGGGGCGGGATCCTCGCCCTCCAGCGCGCGCAGCCCGCCGCCGCCCGTGGAGCCCTCGATGCGCAGCCGGGTGCCGTACTTCATGATCTCCATCTCCTGGTGGTGGAGGTGGCCGGCCAGGACCAGGGGCACATCGCCGTCCGTCTGGCGCGCTGCCGTCGGGTTGTGCGCGATGGCGATGTCGACCGGGGTGCCGGCCGCCTTCTGGTCGCGCAGGGAGGAGGCGAGGCGGGCGCCCGCGAGCACCTCCGACTGGTCGCCACCCAGCTTGGCCGTGCGGTCGGGGGTGAACTGCGGGTCGCCGACGCCCGCGAAGCGCAGGCCCGCCACCGAGACGGCCCGGCCGTTGTCGAGCACGTGCACGTTCTTCATGCGCTCCAGATAGCTCTGGGTGACCCGGCCGTCGTGGTTGCCGCGCACCCAGACGTACGGGGCGCCGAGGTCGGCCGCCGGGTCCAGGAAGCCGTTCTCCGCCGCCGTGCCGTGGTCCATGGTGTCGCCGGAGTCGACGATCACATCGATCTTGTACTGCTTCACCAGCGAGGCGATGATCTTCCAGCTCGCCGGGTTGAGATGGATGTCGGAGACGTGCAGGACGCGGATGGTGGAGGGGTCGGGCGCGTAGGCGGGGAGCGTGGACGTGACGTCGTACAGCTTCGTCACGTTCGTCACCAGGCGGGCCAACTCCTTCTGGTAGACGTCGAATTCGCTGACGATGCTGCGGGCGTTGCCGACGACCGAGGGGGCGGAGGAGAGCAGGCCCGAGAACTTCGGCTCCAGGACCGAGTTGGGGTTCCAAGTCGCGAAGGCCGTCGCTCCCGAGGCCGTCAGCAGGGTCAGGGCGAGGCCGCCCGCAGCCAGGGCCCGGCGTGGGCGGCGGTAGACCGCGAGGCCGAGGGCGGTCGCCCCGGAGACGACCGCGACGACGGACCGTACGGCCAGGTCGAGGGTGCCGTCGCCGACGTCCTGGGCGACCTCGTCCTGGAGGCCGGAGAGGCGTTCGGGGTGGTCGACGAGGGCCTGGGAGCGGACGGGGTCGAGCTGGTCGACGTCCACGTCCAGGCGGAGCGGGGCCGTGTGGCTGCGCAGTTCCAGGGCGCCGAGCGGCGAGACGTTGATCTTCGTGCCGCCCGTGAGGGAGGGGCGCAGGGTCATCGTGGTGTCCATGGGGCCCACCGGCGCCCGGACGTTCCCGACGACCAGCAGGCCCAGCCACGCGCCGAACAGCACGACGGTGACGAGGCCCAGGGCGCGGGCCCACGGGCGCGGTTGGCGGACGAGTTCGACGACGGGGGCTACGGGGTGTGTGCGGCGGCGTGCGCGGAAGCGGCGTACGAGGGCGCGGGGAGCCCTTCGTACACGGTGCAGAGCGGTGGCGGCAGCGGGGACGCGGGCCATTGGTCCCGTATGCCCAGAGGTGGGGGCGGATATGCGGCGCGGCTCCCGCTGCCGGGCGTGCCCCGGGGTGTGTTCCCGTACGCCGCGTCCCATGGCGTCCGCGCGTCGGTGCCGGACAATGGCCCTGTGCTGGAGATGACGCGCGAGGAGTTCGAGGAACAGGTCGCCGAGGCGCTGGACCGGATTCCGCCGGAACTGACGCGGCTGATGGACAACGTGGCGGTGTTCGTCGAGGACGAGCCGCCCGCCGACGACCCCGAGCTGCTCGGGCTCTACGAGGGGACTCCGCTGACCGACCGCGGCGAGTGGTACGCCGGGGTGCTGCCCGACCGGATCACCATCTACCGGGGGCCCACGCTGCGGATGTGCGCGACGCGCGAGGAGGTCGTGGCCGAGACCGAGGTGACCGTGGTCCACGAGATCGCCCACCACTTCGGCATCGACGACGCACGGCTGCACGCGCTCGGGTACGGGTGACGGCGGGCTAGCGCATGCCCTGGGGCGCGGGTGACGGCGGGCGGGCGCGTGCTCTCGGGCGCGGGTGACGGCGGGCGGGCGCGTGGCGTGGGCCGTGGGTGACGGCGGGCGGGCTCATGGTCTCGGGTGCGGGTAACCACGGGCGAGCGCGCGCTCTCGGGTAGGGGCGGGCGCGCGCTCTCGGGTGTGGGTGACATATCTCTCGTGGTGTGCGGGCGGTTCTCCCGTGTCTCTCCGGCGTTCGCGTGTCTTCTTGTGGGCGGCGGGAGTTGGGCAGGGGGACTCCTCACACCGCCCGGAGGTGGCTGCCCGTGCGCGCCAAGTACGTACCCGTCCGTCTGGCCGCCGCCGCCCTGGCCGTCGCCGCGTCCGCCGGCTGCATGAGCGTCGGTGACGACGGGGGCGACCACGCGAAGCCCTCGCACTCGGCCGGGCAGCGGGGCGGTGAGGCGCCCGACGGCGGGTCCGCGGTGAGCGGCGGGGGCCCCGGCCACCGCGGGGCGGGTGACGGAAAACACGGTCGGGCCAAGCCCCACGAGTCGGCGTCCGGGTCGGCGTCGCCGTCCGCGGGGGAGAGCGGAACGGCCGCTCCGCCCAAGCCGGGCAAGGACGGTAAGGACGGGAACAAGCCCAAGCCGGGGGCCCCTTCACCGACGAAGGCCCAGCCCACGCCGACGCGACCGGACCCCGAGCCGACGCCCACCAAGGAGGAGCCGCCGCCTCCGTCGCCGGACCCGACCACCGCCGAGCCGTCGTCCTCGGCGCACCCGGAGCCCGAGCCGCAGCTCGTGGAGCGGCGGGAACCGGCACCCCAGGCCGGTGTCGAGGCCTGAACGGGCCTGGTCACAACTGGCCTGGCCGCGACGGGCCTGGTCGCAGGGGGTGCGCCCGGGTTCGGCGGGAGGGCCCGCAGGCCGTGTGACCAGAGCCTCTCGGAGCCGGTTTGCCTTACCGGGTGGGGGGTGCGTATGGTGGTAGATCGTTTGATCCCATTGCCCGGCGCCAGTTAGAGCGCGCCGTGTGGCGCGTACTCTCCCTTGCCGTGGCTGACCGCATTGAGGCGGTCGTTTGCGAAATCACGGAGTTGACGGGCGCGTGCCGTACGAGACTCCGGAAGGTTTCGCATTCGCATGTCCATTTCCAGTACTGATCACGTCGTCGTGCCCGAGAACGAGAACATCGGGGACGCCGCCGACGAGACTGCCGCGCCCGCGGCTCCCGAGGTTCCCGAGGTCACCTTCAGCGACCTGGGTCTCCCCGAGGGCGTCGTGCGCAAGCTCGCTCAGAACGGCGTGACCTCCCCCTTCCCGATCCAGGCCGCGACCATCCCGGACGCCCTGGCCGGCAAGGACATCCTCGGCCGCGGCCGCACCGGCTCCGGCAAGACCCTCTCCTTCGGTCTGCCGATGCTCACGCAGCTCTCCGGCGGCCACACCGAGAAGAAGAAGCCCCGCGGCATCATCCTCACGCCGACGCGTGAGCTCGCGATGCAGGTCGCGGACGCCCTCCAGCCGTACGGCGACGTGCTCGGCCTGAAGATGAAGGTCGTCTGCGGCGGTACGTCGATGGGCAACCAGATCTACGCCCTGGAGCGCGGTGTCGACGTCCTCGTCGCCACCCCGGGCCGGCTGCGCGACATCATCAACCGCGGCGCCTGCTCCCTGGAGAACGTCCAGGTCGCGGTCCTCGACGAGGCCGACCAGATGTCCGACCTGGGCTTCCTGCCCGAGGTCACCGAGCTGCTCGACCAGATCCCCGGCGGCGGCCAGCGCATGCTGTTCTCGGCCACGATGGAGAACGAGATCTCCACGCTGGTCAAGCGCTACCTGACCAACCCGGTCACGCACGAGGTCGACAGCGCCCAGGGCAACGTCACGACGATGTCCCACCACATCCTCATCGTGAAGCCCAAGGACAAGGCGCCGGTCACGGCCGCGATCGCCTCCCGCAAGGGCCGCACGATCATCTTCGTCCGCACCCAGCTGGGCGCCGACCGCATCGCCGAGCAGCTCTGCGACTCCGGTGTGAAGGCCGACGCGCTGCACGGCGGCATGACCCAGGGCGCTCGTACCCGCGTCCTCGAGGACTTCAAGAAGGGTTACGTCAACGCGCTCGTCGCGACCGACGTGGCCGCCCGCGGTATCCACGTCGACGGCATCGACCTGGTCCTGAACGTGGACCCGGCCGGCGACCACAAGGACTACCTGCACCGCTCCGGCCGTACGGCCCGCGCCGGCCGCTCCGGCACGGTCGTCTCGCTCTCCCTGCCGCACCAGCGCCGCCAGATCTTCCGGCTGATGGAGGACGCGGGCGTCGACGCCTCGCGCCACATCATCCAGGGCGGTACGAGCTTCGACCCGGAGGTCGCCGACATCACCGGTGCCCGGTCGATGACCGAGGTCCAGGCCGAGTCCGCGGGCAACGCGGCGCAGCAGGCCGAGCGCGAGGTCTCCGACCTCACCAAGCAGCTGGAGCGCGCGCAGCGTCGTGCCGTCGAGCTGCGCGAGGAGTCGGACCGGCTGATCGCCCGGGCCGCGCGTGAGCGTGGCGAGGACCCGGAGGCCGCGCTCGCCGAGGCCGCCGCCGTGGTCGAGGCCGCTGCCGCGGCCGTCGCCGAGCAGGCGGTGGCCGAGGAGGCCGCCGCCGCTGCCGCCCGCGAGGAGCAGCCGCGTCAGCGTCGTGACGAGCGCGGCAACTACGAGCGCCGTGACCGTCGTGACGACCGCCCCTCGGGTGGCTTCAACCGCGACCGCGGTGGCGACCGGGGTGGCGACCGTGGCGGTTTCCGCCGCGACGACCGTCCGTCCGGTGGCTTCAACCGTGACCGTCGTGACGACCGCGGTGGTGACCGTGGCGGCGACCGTGGTGGTTTCCGTCGTGACGACCGTCCGTCGGGCGGTTTCAACCGTGACCGTCGTGACGACCGTCCCGCCGGTGGCGACCGCGGCGGCTTCCGCCGTGACGACCGTCCGTCGGGTGGCTTCAACCGTGACCGTCGTGACGACCGCGGTGGTGACCGTGGCGGCGACCGTGGTGGTTTCCGTCGTGACGACCGTCCGTCGGGCGGTTTCATAC
>NZ_JBHXSU010000009.1:0-32060 GCF_042715345.1 Streptomyces sp. NPDC058697 | reverse complement strand
TCAACCGTGACCGTCGTGACGACCGTCCCGCCGGTGGCGACCGCGGCGACCGTGGTGGCTTCCGCCGCGACGACCGTCCCGCCGGTCACAGGGGCAGCGACCGCCCGTTCAACCGCGACCGGCAGGGCGACCGTCCCTCGGGCGGCGGCTTCCGCTCCGGCGGCCACGACCGTCCCTACGGCCGTCGTGACGACCACCGCGGCGCCGGCTCCGGCTCGGGCCCGTCCTTCGGGCGCCGTGACGACAAGCCGCGCTGGAAGCGCAACGGCTGACATCGCCTGAACGGCGACGGCCGATCGGCCCGCTGAGCAGCTGAAGTTGAGCAACTGATTGCTGAGCAACCGAAGCTGAGCAACCGATGGGGCCCGTACGACCTTGGTCGTAGGGCCCCATCGGCGTTCCCGGAACCCGCCGAGCCGGGAGCCGGGTCCTACTGGGGAGGGGCTCATATTTAGCCAAACGAGCCCTTCCGTGGCGCATGTCACACTCCCGGCGGGGGAATTGCTGGGGGCATGACAGATGACGCCAAGACAAGTGGGCTGTCGGACGAGGAACGTCTCGCGCAGCTCGGCTACACGCAGGTCCTCGCCCGCCGCATGTCGGCGTTCTCCAACTACGCGGTCTCCTTCACGATCATCTCGGTGCTCTCCGGGTGCCTGACGCTCTACCTGTTCGGCATGAACACCGGCGGGCCCGCCGTGATCACCTGGGGCTGGGTGGCGGTCGGCCTGATGACGCTGTTCGTCGGGTTGGCGATGGCCGAGATCTGCTCGGCGTACCCGACCTCCGCCGGCCTGTACTTCTGGGCCCACCGCCTCGCCCCGCCGCGTACAGCAGCGGCCTGGGCGTGGTTCACGGGCTGGTTCAACGTGCTCGGCCAGGTCGCGGTGACGGCCGGGATCGACTTCGGCGCGGCCTCGTTCCTGGGCGCGTATCTGAACCTGCAGTTCGACTTCGAGGTCACACCGGGCCGTACGATCCTGCTCTTCGCCGGGATCCTGGTCCTGCACGGCCTGTTGAACACCTTCGGCGTACGCATCGTCGGCCTCCTCAACAGCGTCAGCGTGTGGTGGCACGTGGTGGGCGTGGCGGTCATCGTGGGCGCGCTGACGTTCGCGCCGGACCAGCACCAGTCGGCGTCCTTCGTGTTCACGGAGTTCGTGAACAACACGGGCTGGGGCAGCAGCTTCTACGTCGTCCTGCTGGGCCTGCTGATGGCCCAGTACACCTTCACCGGCTACGACGCCTCCGCGCACATGACGGAGGAGACGCACGACGCGTCGACGGCGGGCCCGAAGGGCATAGTCCAGTCGATCTGGACATCATGGATAGCGGGCTTCGTCCTGCTCCTGGGCTTCACCTTCGCGATCCAGTCGTACGACGGTGCCCTCGGCTCGCCGACCGGGGTACCGCCCGCCCAGATCCTCCTGGACGCGCTGGGCGCGACGGCGGGCAAACTGCTCCTGCTGGTGGTGATCGGCGCCCAGCTGTTCTGCGGCATGGCGTCCGTGACGGCCAACTCCCGCATGATCTACGCCTTCTCGCGCGACGGGGCCCTGCCGTTCTCGCACATCTGGCACACGGTGAACCCGCGCACACGTACTCCCGTCGCGGCGGTGTGGCTGGCGGCGCTGGGCGCGCTGGTGCTCGGCCTGCCCTACCTGATCAACGTGACCGCGTACGCGGCCGTGACGTCCATCGCCGTGATCGGCCTCTACATCGCGTACGTCATCCCGACCCTGCTCCGCCTGCGCAAGGGCGAGGCCTTCGATCGGGGCCCGTGGCACCTGGGCCGCTGGTCCCGCCCGATCGGAGTGGTGGCGGTGGCATGGGTCGCGGTCATCACGATCCTCTTCATGCTGCCCCAGGTCTCCCCGGTGACCTGGGAGACCTTCAACTACGCCCCGCTCGCGGTCCTGGCCGTCCTCGGCTTCGCCGCGGCCTGGTGGTTCGCCTCGGCCCGCCACTGGTTCCTCAACCCGGACCACGAGCGCACCCACGCCCGGGAGGCGGCCCGAGCGGGGGCTCCGGATCCGGTGGACCCGTAATCCGGCCTGCCCGGCGGGGCCCGTCCCGCGATCCGGCTCCGGACGGCATCGTCGTGCCTCCCGCACGGCCGCGTTCCGCACCTCACACGGCGCCGCACGGACTCGTTCCGCGCCCCGCATGGCCCCGTCCCACACCTCGCGCGGCGCCCACGCAACCCTTCCGGCACGGCCGGGACACCGATACCCGATCGGAGTCCCGGCCACGTCCGGCTATGCTCGTTCCTGCATCGACACGGGTCGGTGCGTGTGCCGGCGTGGTCCGGCACACGGACCCTTAGCTCAATTGGCAGAGCAGTGGACTTTTAATCCATTGGTTGTGGGTTCGAGTCCCACAGGGTCTACGCAAGAGCCCCCAGCTCAGAGACATTTCTGAGGTGGGGGCTCGCTTGTGTTTCGAGGGCTGCTCAAGTGATGAGGAGCAACGCCCCCCACATCACCACAGCCAGACCCGGCAGGACGTACGCGATCAAGGTGATCGACATTCCCCGTCTGCGGCCGGGCCACGTTGTCCAGGTGGCGGCGTACTCCGGGAGGCGTTGGACCGCTCTTGCCTGGACGTGGCGGTAGTACAGGCGGTGGCGGTGGCCGACGTAGAGCCAGGTGAGGGCCAGGACGAGGCCGAAGGCGGCCAGGACCCTGGCGGCTGCCAGGTGTTGTTCCGAGGCCAGGAGTGTCGTGTGGGCCACGGCGAAGAGTGACTGGCCCACCAGGAAGAGGTTGCCGCGCTGGAACAGCATGGTGTTCTCGTGCAGCGTGTGCTGCCAGAGTCTGCCGTCCTCCGCCATGCGTTGGGCCTCGCTGTCGTCCCCCATGCGTGCGTTCTGCCCTGCGATCGCGCGGAGGCACCCCTTCCGTGAGCGGAGTCCGGGGTCAGCCCGCCGTCAGTTCCGCCAGCGGCAGCGTGTGCTGGGTCTGCAGGACCTTCGCGCGGAGGTAGCGGACGTTGTGGGCCGTGGTGAACACGCCCGTCGGGACGCGGTGGCCGACCGTGATGCCCAGGTCGCGGAGCTGGTCCGCCTTGTCGGGGTTGTTGGAGAGGAGGTCCAGTTCCGTGATGCCGAGGGCCCTCAGCATCTGGGCCGCCGCCGTGTAGTCGCGGGCGTCCTCGGGAAGGCCCAGGGCCGTGTTCGCGGCGTACGTGTCGAGGCCCTCGTCCTGGAGGGCGTACGCGTCGAGCTTGTTGTAGAGGCCTATGCCCCGGCCCTCCTGGCGGAGGTAGAGGAGCACGCCGCCCCGGGTCGCGATCTGCTCGACCGCCTCGCGGAGCTGAGGGCCGCAGTCGCAGCGCGACGAGCCGAAGACGTCACCCGTCAGGCACTCGGAGTGGAGGCGGACCAGGGGGGTGGCCGAAGGGGTGGCCGAAGGGGTGCCGAGGATCATCGCCACGTGCTCCTGGCCGTCGGTCAGGCCGTGGAAGGTGACCAGTTCGGCGTCGACGCTGTAGCCGTCGTTGAAACGCAGCGGCACCCGGACGCGCGAGCGCTGGGTGGCGGCGGGGTAGTCGGGCATGCGGTTCTCCCGGTCCGATCGCTTACCTGCTTCAGATTTGAAACAGATCCTCGGATCGAGACACTACCCCATGCTTTAAAGTTGAAGCAACGGGAATGGTGGGTTTGCGGTGCGGCGGTCCAGGTGTCCCTGCAGGCACTGCAGGCCCCGCAGGCCTCATGCGTCGGCCGTCGCCGACCCACCCGCGCACGGGCTCGACCGGCGCCGCCACGGGACGTCGTCCGATGCCGCCTGCGGGTCGTCCCCCTCCAGGCCCCGCGCGACCGCCGTACAGATCTCCTCCAGCTGCCCCACCTGCTCCGGCGTGAGCTTGTCGAAGAGCGTGCCGCGGACCGTCTCGACATGACCCGGAGCCGTGCGCTCCAGCAGGGCCATCCCCTCGTCCGTGAGGATCGCGACGCTGCCCCGCTTGTCCATGGGGCAGTCCTCGCGGCGCACCGCCCCGTCCTTCTCCAGGCGGGTCACCGCGTACGTCAGCCGGCTGCGGGTGATCTTCGTGCTCTCCGCGAGGTCCGTCATGCGCAGGCTGCGGCCCGGCGCCTCGGAGAGGTTGGCGAGGATGGAGTAGTAAAGGTGCGGCATGCCGGCCTCCTGCTGGAGCTGCCGGTCGATCGCGTCCTCCAGGAGATGGGAGGCGGCGATGTAGGCGCGCCAGGCGCGCTGCTCCTCGGGGGTGAGCCAGCGGGTCGTCATGCCCCCAGTGTAGGTTTGTTTCAAACTTGAACCAAGCCCCGAGCGTCCTCCGGGCGACACCAGGCACGACCGTCCTCCGGGCAAGCCCCGCCTCCGCCTCCGAAAGCACCCGCCAGAGCCCGCCGGCGCCCGCCAGCGCCCGCCAGAGTCCGAAAGAGCCCGAAAGGGCCTGAAAGAGAGCGCGTCCATGCCTCACCCCTACGTCCTGTTGTCCGCCGCCGTCTCCCTCGACGGCTGCCTGGACGACACCGGCCCCGGACGGCTGCTGCTCTCCGGACCGGCCGACTTCGACCGGGTCGACGAGGTACGGGCCGAGTCCGACGCGATCCTCGTCGGCGCGGGCACCCTGCGCGCCGACAACCCCCGCCTCCTCGTCAACTCCGCCGAACGCCGGGCGGCCCGGGTCGCCGCCGGACGGCCGGAGTATCCGCTGAAGGTCACCGTCAGCGGCAGCGGCGACCTCGACCCCGACGCCAACTTCTGGTCCACGGGCGGCGAGAAGATCGTCTATACGAGCGATGAGGGGGCCAAGACGGCCGGCGAAGCTCTGCGCGGGCTCGGCGTCGACATCGTCTCCGTCGGCCCGGACGTCGACTGGCGGGCCGTACTCACCCACCTCCACGACGTCCGCGGCGTACGGCGACTCATGGTCGAGGGCGGCGGCCGCGTCCACACCCAGCTCCTCCGCCAGGGCCTCGCCGACGAACTGCAGCTCGCCCTCGCGCCCCTCGTCGTCGGCGAGCCGGACGCGCCCCGGCTGTTCGGGCCCGGCGACTACCCGGGCGGGCCCCGCAACCGCCTGCGGCTGGTCGAGACGCGGCCCGTGGGGGACGTCGTCCTCATGCGGTACGTCCCCACCGCGCCCGGCACCGGGGCCGTACCCTCCGCCGCCGACCACCGATGGCTCGCGCTCGCCTGCGAACTGGCCGCCGAGTGTCCGCCCTCGCGGACCGCGTTCAGCGTCGGCGCGGTCGTCGTCGCGGCCGACGGTACGGAGCTGGCCCGCGGGTACTCCCGCGAGTCCGACCCCGTGTCCCATGCCGAGGAGGCGGCCCTCGCCAAGATCGAGCCGGGTGATCCGCGGCTCGCGACCGCCACCGTCTACAGCAGCCTGGAGCCGTGCGCCCGCCGCGCGTCCCGGCCCGCGCCCTGCGCCCGGCTGATCCTCGACGCGGGCGTACGCAGGGTCGTGACCGCCTGGCGGGAGCCGGACACCTTCGTGGCGGGCGCGGACGGGAGCGGGCTGCTGGCCGCGGCCGGCGCCGACGTCCTGGTGCTCCCGGAGTACGAGGCCGACGCGAAGGCGCCCAACCGTCATCTGGCCTGACCGGCCGTTTTCCGTCGGTACGGCCGATGCGCGGGGCCGATCCGCACCGCCGAACGGAATTTTTCATGCCAAACCACCCGGTTAAGCGCGGGCGACATCAACGCGTGTGCTTTGGGTCCCGCGGATGGCGTACAGTGGTCTTAACGGCGCGGGGTGGAGCAGCTCGGTAGCTCGCTGGGCTCATAACCCAGAGGTCGCAGGTTCAAATCCTGTCCCCGCTACTGAAGGCCTGGGGCCGGAATCCGATCAGGATTCCGGCCCCAGGCGTTTTCCGCAGCTGTTTCTCCCACTTGTTCTCCCCCACTTGTTCTCCTCGGGCGTTTTCCCCGGTGTTTTCACCCGCCCGGTCCCCGTCCGCTCGCCCGCCGTCCAGGCTCCCGGAAGCCTGGACAGGTGGAGGAGCAGGAGCCGGTGCGCGTCGAGCCCGCGGAGAGGACCGCCCGGTATCAGCGCAGCCTCGTCCGCGCACTGCCGGCGCTGCTGATCGTCGCCGGTGCCTGTTACGACCTCCTCACCCCGCAGGACTTCACCGCGGCCCCCTTCTTCACGGCCGCACCACTCATCGCCGCTCCCCTCTTCTCGCTCGGCGCCACCGTGTGGACGGGGATCGTGGCGACCGCGGCCATGGCGCTCGTACACCTCAGGTTCGCCTTCGACGCGAGCGCGGTCACCGAGATCCTCACCGTGGCCACGGCCGCCGCGCTCGCCGTCGGCATCAACCGGCTCGTGGCCCGCGGCAACGCGCGCCTCGCCACCGCCCGCGAGGTCGCGGAGGCCGCCCAGCGGGCCGTACTGCCCGAACCGGCGGCGCGGATCGGCGGCCTCGAGATCGCGGCACGGTACGAGGCCGCACAGGAGGGCGCGTTCATCGGGGGCGACCTGTACGCCGTGCAGGACACCCCGCACGGCGTACGGCTCCTCGTGGGCGACGTGCGGGGCAAGGGCATGGGAGCGGTCGCCGTCGTCGCCGTACTCATTGGTGCCTTCCGGGAGGCCGCCGATCAGGAGGCGAGTCTGGAGGCGGTCGCCCAGCGGCTGGAGCGGGCGCTCGCGCGCGAAGGCGTCCGGCGCGACATCATCGCGGCCTTCGAGGACTTCACCACCGCCGTGCTCGCCGAGATCCCGCACGGCACCCCCGTCGTACGCCTCGTGAACCGCGGCCACCCCGGGCCCCTCCTCCTGTACGGCGACGGAGAGGTACGTACGCTCGGCGCGGCGGAGCCCGCGCTGCCGCTCGGGACGGGGGAGCTGGGGGCCTGGCCCGACCGTGCGCAGGAGGAGGAGTTCCCGGGCGGGGCCATGCTGCTCTTCCACACGGACGGGCTGTCCGAGGCGCGGGACCGGCGAGGCGTCTTCTTCGATCCGGCGCGGCAATTGTCCGGGCGGGTCTTTCCCGGGCCCGACGAGTTGCTCTCCGCGGTACTGGACGACGTCCTGCGGCACACCGGGGGCGGGGCCGCCGACGACATGGCACTGCTCGCGGTGCGGCGGCCGTGAGATAGATCGCTCTTGCGGCGACCTTTATCACCGTTGGTAGTCGAACGGAATCCCTCCGCTCAACAACTGACGCACCATCAACAGGGCTCCCGTTCCTGAATGACGATCAACTCGCCCGATTTACCCCGCTCATGACCTGTAAGTCCAGGCCAAGAGCCTTAACGATCATCAGGAACAGCTTGGAATCCGGTGCCCGGGTCTATTAACGTTCGATAACGCAGCGCGGTCGTCCCAGCCGTCACAAGAGTCGGCTCCGTGCGCACGCGCCGAATCCCGCAAGGGAACCGGGGAACCACCACTTGGGGTGAATCGCTCGTCTTCGCGGTGTAGCGCACCGCGGTTGACGCGCGTAGGAGACCTTCCTGCTCCGAACCCGTCAGCTAACCCGGTAGGCGAGAAGGAAGGAAAGGAGTGCGCCTACGTGGCGTCCAACCGGTCTGCCCCCACACCCTCGTTCGTGCCGGATGAGTTGACGGGTGAGCCCTCGGGTGAGAAGAAGCCCGACACCTTCGCATACGGCGCCCGCAAGGACGAGGAGACGTGGGACGTCTGGAATCCCAGCGCGGAGACCGTCCTTCCCGTCCGCGGCAGGCACCGCGTCTCCAAGCAGCGCGGCGGAGGACTCGCCCGTAGCTCGACCGTTCTGGGCGTCGGTGTCATAGCCGCCGTCGGTGCGGGTGGCATGGCCACCGCGCAGACCGGCAAGCCCCCGGTGTCGATCTCGATCCCCGACCTGCCGAACGTCGGCTCGCCGTTCTCGGACGACGACGCCCCCAAGGGCTCCAGCACCCCGATCACCGCCGTCGGCCTCACCGCCGCCGACGCCGAGGAGGGCAACTCGGACGCGGGCGAGGCGCTGCGCGCCCGCATCATGCTCCAGGCCGAGCAGCAGCAGGACCAGGTGGACCGCGAGGCCCAGGCGGCCGCCGAGGCCGCCGCCGCGAAGAAGGCGGCCACGCTGGCCGCCAAGGAGCGGGACGCGGCCGAGGCCAAGGTCGCCGCCGCCAAGAAGAAGGCGGACCAGGAGGCCAAGGAGAAGGCCGAGGCTGCACGCCTCGCCGAGCTCGCCAAGCAGTTCACGCTGCCCACCTCCTCGTACACGATCACCTCGACCTTCGGGCAGTCCGGTGCGCTGTGGTCGTCCGGTCAGCACACCGGTCTGGACTTCGCCGCTCCTACGGGTACCCCGATCAAGGCCGTTCACAGCGGCACGATCACCGAGGCCGGCTGGAACGGCTCGTACGGCTACCGCACGGTCCTCACGCTCGACGACGGTACGGAGGTCTGGTACGCGCACCAGTCGTCGATCGGTGTCAGCGTCGGCCAGAAGGTGGCCACCGGCGACATCATCGGCCGCGTGGGCGCTACCGGCAACGTCACCGGGGCGCACCTCCACCTGGAGGTCCACACCAGCGGTGGCGACGGCATCGACCCGATGGCGTGGCTGCGGGGCAAGGGGCTCACTCCGTAGGACGGGCTGACCCGCCTTACGGTAAGGCGGGTCCGAGAGGTTCTCAGGTTCGGAATACGGCCGTCCGGTACGGCCGTTGAGCTACCCATGACCTCTCTCCGCAAGCTGGGTTCGTCCGACCTCGACGTCTTCCCGCTCTCCCTCGGCGGCAACGTCTTCGGCTGGACCGCCGACGAGGCGCAGTCCTTCGCCGTGCTCGACGCGTACACCGCCGCGGGCGGGAACTTCGTCGACACCGCCGACACCTACTCGGCCTGGGTGCCGGGCAACGAGGGCGGTGAGTCGGAGACCGTCCTGGGCGAGTGGCTCGCCGCGCGCGGCAACCGCGCCGACGTCGTCGTCGCCACCAAGGTCGGGGCCCACCCCCGGTACAAGGGTCTGTCCGGGGTGAACATCAAGGCCGCGGCCGACGCGTCGCTGCGGCGGCTGCGGACGGACTACATCGACCTGTACTACACCCACTTCGACGACCCTTCCGTGCCGGTCGAGGAGATCATCACGGCCCTGGACGAGCTCGTCCGCGCCGGCAAGGTACGCGCCATCGCCGCGTCCAACCTCTCGCCCGAGCGCCTTCAGGAGTCCCTCGACCTCTCCGACCGCGAGGGCCTCGCGCGGTACGTCGCGCTGCAGCCCCGGTACAACCTCGTCTCCCGCGACTCGTACGAGGGGCCGCTCCGTGACGTCGCCTCCCGGGCCGGTCTGGCCGTCGTCCCCTACTCCTCGCTCGCCTCGGGCTTCCTCACCGGCAAGTACCGGGCGGGTGCCGTGGTCGACAGCGCGCGGGCCGGGTCGGCGGGGGCGCATCTGGAGTCGGAGCGGGGGCAGCGGGTGCTGGCCGCGCTCGACGAGGTCGCGCGCGAGCGTGGGGCCGAGGTCGCCACCGTGGCTCTCGCCTGGCTCGCCTCCCGGCCGACCGTCGTCGCGCCCATCGCCAGCGCCCGTACGGTGGAGCAGCTTCCGGCTTTGCTGGGGGTGGCCGGGCTTGTCCTCACGGAGGGGGAGTTGGGGAGGCTGACTTCTGCTTCCGGCTCCGGCTCGGGTTCGGGTTCGGGTTCGGGTTCTGGTTCTGGCTGAGGTTGGGGGTGGGGTGCGGTTGCGCCTTTAAGAGCGGTACGGGTTGTATGTGTACGGCGTTGGCGCTGGGTAGCCCTGCCACTGCGGTGCCACCGGTGCCGGAGCCGTCGCCCGCGCCGCGTACAGGAGCGCCGGGCGGGCCGGTTCGCGGCGCGTCCACAGTTCGTGGAGCAGCTCCCGTTCCCGTACGACGAAGTCTGCGCCCGCGCGGCCCTTGCGGCCCCGGTGGCGCAGGAACGCCAGCGATGTCGCGTACGCCTCGTACTCCGCGACCGCCCTGCCCGCCGCGCGTCCGCCGTGGTGCGTGGCGTACTCGCGGGCCAGCCGCCTTGCCTTCATCGAGCCCAGGACGAACGGCTCGGGGGCCGTGAGCCAGCCCGCCAGCGCGTACGCGGGCAACTCTGAGCGGATCGTGCCCAGCTCGCGCTGGCGGGTCCAGATCACCAGCCACGTCAGCAGGCCGAAAGCCGGGACCATGAAGGCCGCGTAGACCGCGAAGAAGCCGTACTCGCCGAACGTCGACGAGCCGTTCCACATCGCGTGCATGCCCATCGCGAGCAGCAGACCGATGATCGGGAGCAGTACGCGGCGGACCTGGTGGCGGTCCGCGGAGAGTGCCGCGATGCCGAAGCCGATGCCCGTGAGCACGGTGAACAGCGGGTGCGCGAACGGCGACATGATCACGCGTACGAAGAAGGTCGCCGCCGTGACGGAGGCGATGCCGCTGCCGCCGCTGAGCTGGTCCGTGCCGAACGCCGTGCCGAGGTACAGGATGTTCTCGGTGAACGCGAAGCCCGTCGCCGTGACGCCGGCTATCACCACGCCGTCGAGGATCCCCGTGAACTCCCTTCTGCGGAACAGGAAGACGAGTAAGACGGCTGCTGCCTTCGCCGACTCCTCGACTATCGGCGCTATGACCGTCGCGCCCAGTGTGTCGGCGCTGGACGGGTCCGCCGTCGCCGTCGCTATCCATCTCGTCGCGAAGCTGTTCGCGACGATGGCTATGAGTGCGGCGGCGCAGGCTCCCCAGGCGAAGGAGAAGAGGAGGTTGCGCCAGGGGCCCGGCTCCACCCTGTCCAGCCAGCGGAACGCGGCGACGAGGAGCGGGACGGGCAGTACGGCGAGGCCCAGGCCCACCAGGAAGCCCTCGGTGCCGGTCTGTTTGCGGACCAGGGCCAGGATGACGAGTCCGGAGAGGGCGAGCAGGGCGGTCAGGGCGGTGTAGCGGACCCACTTGCGCTGCCACCAGTGCGCGGCGCCTCCGGCGGGGATGCCGGGAGGGTAGCCGGGGTGCGGTGGGAACGGGGGACCGGTGGCCATGACAAAGACCCTAACGAGGGAGGGGCGTGGGCCGCGAGAGCGCCCTGTCCGGGCTTGGGGGCTCGGGGGGCGCGGCGGGCGCGGGCGCGGGGGGCGGGGGCGGTGCGTGGTGTGGTTCGCCCGCCTTGTGGAGCCTTCGGCCCGTACTTTGTGTGTTGTGCGGGCCTACTCGCTGTCCGCGGTATGCCGTACGCGGCGGAAGAGCAGATCGTTCACCACGTGTCCCTTGTCCAGGCCCTGGCCCTCGAAACGTGTCAGGGGGCGGAAGTCGGGGCGTGGCGCGAAGCCGCCGTCCGGCTGGGTGTTCTCGAAGTCCGGGTGCGCGGTGAGGACTTCGAGCATGACCTCGGCGTACGGTTCCCAGTCCGTCGCGCAGTGCAGCAGTGCGCCCGGCTTGAGGCGGGACGCGGCGAGGGTGAGGAACTCCGGCTGGATCAGGCGACGCTTGTGGTGGCGCTTCTTGGGCCAGGGGTCCGGGAAATAGACGCGCAGGCCGTCGAGGGAGTCCGGGGTCAGCATCTCGCGGAGCAGGATGATCGCGTCGCCGTTGCCCACGCGGAGGTTGGACAGGCCGGCTCGGTCCGCGAGGTTCAGGAGGTTGCCCTGGCCCGGGGTGTGGACGTCCACGGCGAGGATGCCGGTGGTGGGGTCCTCGGTGGCCATCTGTGCGGTGGCCTCGCCCATGCCGAAGCCGATCTCCAGGACGACCGGGATGTCGGCGGCGAAGAGGTCCCTGAGGTTGAGGGGGTGCCGGCCGTCGATGTCGAGGCCCCACTTGGGCCACAGGCGCTGGAGGGCGTCCGCCTGGCCCTGGGTCACTCGGCTTCTTCGGGGCTGGAAGCTGCGGATTCTTCGCTCGAAGTGGGAGCCGGCGGGGTCGGGGCGGGGGCCGTCGGGGAAGCGGGGTTCGCCCTTTGGGCGGGGGGTTCGGGGCGTGGAGGAGTCAGACACAGTGCGTCGATTTTACGGGGTGGGGGTGGGGGGTGGTTGTGCGGTCCGTTGTGGGGCGGGGCCGTGCCGGTACGTCGAGTCCGCCGCTTGCCGGGTGTACGGCTGTGGGATTGGAGGGAACCGTTTTTGGGAGGAGCTGTATGCGGCGGACTGCGACGTACCGGCACGGCCCCTTCTGTTCGTGGGTCCCTCTCCCGCCGTCCGTCTTCTGGGCTCAGGTGGTGGTCATTGATCTGAGGGCTCGGGCTGCGATCTCTCGACCGATGGGGAGGGAGGCTGTGGCTGCGGGGGAGGGGGCGTTGAGTACGTGGATCGTGCGCGGGGATTCCTGGATCAGGAAGTCGTCCAGGAGGGTGCCGTCCCGTAGGACTGCCTGGGCTCGGACGCCTGCGGTGGTGGGGATCAGGTCTTCGGGGGTGGCGGCCGGGAGCAGGCGGCGGACCGCGTTGGTGAAGGCGTGCTTCGATGCTGAGCGGTGTACTTCGCCGGCTCCGTAGCGCCAGTGGTGTCGGGCCATGCGCCAGGAGCCTGGCCAGGTGAGGGTCTCTGCCAGTTCGCGGGGGCGTACGGTTCGCCAGTCGTAGCCCTCGCGGGCCAGGGCCGGGACCGCGTTGGGGCCGATGTGGACGCTTCCGTCGATGCCCCGGGTGAGGTGGACGCCGAGGAAGGGGAAGGCCGGGTCCGGGACGGGATAGACGAGGCCGTTGACCAGGTCTGGGCGGGCCAGGGTGTAGTACTCGCCTCGGAAGGGGACGATCCGCATTTTGGGGTCGTCGCCGGTGAGGCGGGCGATCCTGTCGCAGTGGAGGCCGGCGCAGTTGACCAGGACTCGGGCGCGGGTGATCGTGCCTTCGGTGGTGCGGACCGCCACTCCGAGGTCGGGGCGGCGGTCGATGTGTGTGACCTCGGCGTCGTATTCGATGTGGGCGCCGGATGCGTCGGCGAGTTGGCGGGCCACGCCCGCGAAGTCGCATACGCCTGTCGTGGCCACGTGGATCGCGGCCAGGCCACGCACCTGGGGTTCGTACTCCGCGATCTGGGAGGCGCCCAGTTCGCGGACCGGAATGCCGTTCTCCCGGCCTCGCTGGACCAGTGCGTGCAGGCGGGGCAGCTCTTCGCGCTCCGTGGCGACGATCAGCTTGCCGGTGACGGCGTGGGCGATGCCGTACTCCGCGCAGAACTTGACCATCTCGGCGGCGCCCCGCACGGCGAAACGGGCCTTGAGGGAGCCCGGGCGGTAGTAGATCCCGCTGTGGATGACGCCGCTGTT
The DNA here is from genome assembly GCF_042715345.1 of Streptomyces sp. NPDC058697. Lineage (NCBI taxonomy): Bacteria > Bacillati > Actinomycetota > Actinomycetes > Kitasatosporales > Streptomycetaceae > Streptomyces > Streptomyces sp. NPDC058697. The sequence continues at coordinate 18,900 of NZ_JBHXSU010000009.1, read as the reverse complement.
GCGCCCGGTCTGGTGCCGGGCCGGGCCGGGTTCCTTCTCCAGCACCGTCACCCGTGTGCCCGGTGCGGCACGCGTGATCGCATACGCCGTCGACAGACCGACGATCCCGCCGCCGATCACCAGCACGTCACAGTCGTAAGCGACCTTCCGCCCCATCTGCCCGCCCCACCTCCAGCCTCCGACTCCCACCCCCGATAGTGCACTGCGCCACTGACAACCCGCTCAAACCCACAGAACACAATGGCAGGGCCGAGGGGAAGGGTGTGTGGTTCCGATCCCAGCAGCGGAGGCAGGTGGCCCCGGTCACGTCATCGGCCGCCCGTGGTCCCGATCACGTCATCAGAGGCATGTAGCTCCGGTCACGTCATCGGAGGCCTGTGGTTCCGGTCACCTTCATCGTGCCCGGTCTCCTGCTTGGTTCCGGTTGCGGGGATGGTGCCGGTTCACGCAGGCCGTGCCCCTTCAGGGGCGCGGGGAACTGCGCGACCAGCCACATCCGGCCGGTATCCCCAAGACCACCCCAGCCACGCAAACGCTCAGGGGGCCTTCCCACTAGGCCGGTGCCATCAGCAACGGCCTGGCCCGCTCGCGCAGCTCCACCACCCGCGGCTCATCCCCGTACGGCTCAAGGCGGTGAAGGAGATCCTTCACGTACTCGGTCGTGCGGGCCGACGAGATGCGCCCCGCGACCTCCACCGCCCGCACCCCCTGCTCGCACGCCGCATCGAGGTTGCCCGACTCGAGTTCGGCGACCGCCGACACCACCAGGCGCAGCCCGTGGGAGCGTACGAACTCCTCCGTCGGCTTCGACAGGGCCTGCTCCGTGAAGCGGCGGACCTGGCGCGGGGCCTTCAGATCGCGGTAGCACTCGGCCGCGTCGGCGGCGAAGCGGTCGTAGCCGTAGAAGCCGAGCCAGGAAGGATCGTGGTCGCCGTCGCGGGCCCGCTCCAGCCAGCCCTCGGCGGCCTTCAGGGCGCCGCCGGCCGCCTGGGCGTCACCCGCGCGCGCGTGGGCCCGTGCCTCGACGAGGCGGAAGAAGCTCATCGTGCGGGCGGTGGCCAGGCCCCGGTTGCGCTCCAGGGCGGCCTGGGCGAGGTCGACGCCCTCGTCGCCGAAGCCCCGGTAGGTCGCCTGGAGGGACATGGAGGCCAGTACGTACCCTCCGAGGGGCACGTCGGCCGCGGCGCGGGCCAGGCGCAGGGCCTGGATGTAGTAGCGCTGGGCGGCCTCCTGCTGGCCCGTGTCGAACGCCATCCAGCCGGCCAGGCGGGTGAGTTCGGCGCTGGCTCCGAAGAGGGCGCGGCCGACCTCGTCCGAGTAGGACCCGAGGAGCAGGGGTGCCGCCTCGACTCGTAAGCATTCCGGCACCATGGACGAACGCCAGTCGCCGCCTCCGTACTTGGAGTCCCAGCGCCTGGCGTCCTCGGCGGCCTCCCGCAGCTTCTGTACGTCGCTGTGGCCGACTTTCAGCGGTGCTCCGGACCCTTCCAGCGGGCTGGCGTCCCGTGCCACCGAGCTGTCGGCCGGGGTTATCAGCCACCGGGACGCGGGAGTTGCGTATGCGCTCACTGCGAATGATCCGGCGAGCGACTGCCAGATGCCGCCGGAGCCGGCCCGGCGTCCGGCGAGATCGAGACGGTAGAGGTCCGTGGCCGATCGCACGGCCTGTCCCACGTCACGAGGAAAGGCGAGGCCCACTTCCGGTGCGGGATCCGCGTCCGCCAGGCCGATCTCGTGGAGCGGCACAGGGCGGCCGAGCTTCTGGCCGATGGCGGCAGCGATGAGGTGCGGCGCGGCACCCTGCGGCACCATGCCTTTCGACACCCAGCGCGCCACCGACGTCTTGTCGTAGCGAAGAGTCAACCCGCGTTGAGCGCCAAGATCGTTGACGCGTCGGGCGAGTCCTGCGTTGCTGATTCCCGCGAGGGCGAGAACGGCGCCGAGTTTTTCGTTCGGCCCGCGTTGCTCCCTGGACATTGCGCCACCCCTCGACACAGACGGCTGCCGCGCGGGTGGTGGCCCAGCGGCATTCGTGCTGCGTCTTCCCGGGCGCCAACCCCTGGAACCCCACCCGCAAAAGCACGTGGCCGAGCCCTCAGGAATATGCCTCCCGCGAAAACACAGGCAAACACAGGGTAGTTCGCCGCATCCCAAGCGTTAAGGGGCATTGTTCCGGATGGCGGGATTGTGGCCCGTGGGCAAGCACAGAGCGTCGTCTCGTGCTCCCGCTGTGTGGCTGTGCGCCTGTCCGTGCGCTCTTCTCCGGCCATCGGGGGAGCGCTTCCATGGATCGTGCGTGGGTCGGCCCGCTGTACTGGATCCAGTGGGCTGGGGGACACCGCCGCCTCCATCCCCGCGGGCGGCGGACCGGTCCGGGAGGCGGACTCCGCCTCCCGGACTGTGCGTTGCGCACAGCATGTACGGAGCGTGTGCACGCGTGTTCGTCCATCACCGATTTGGCTGAATATCGCCCATGCCTTCTGAGGTCAAATACCCCTCCCACCATGGCACTTGAGGGCGCGTTAGGTGTTTTTGGGGAGCGTACCGGGGGCGCATTCACGTCGTCGCCCTTGGGTAAATTCTGTGCGATCGCCGCTCGTCGGGCGTGCGTTCGCATTTTCGGGGGCATCTCCCAGGGGCGCACTCCGGGGAGCACAAGCGGCCGCACCGGCCCTCCCGGGCGCATTCTTCGTGGCAGCATGGTGACCGGTTCGTACGGTGCACTGGTTGTCCACAGCCTGTGGAGGCGGCGATGCGGTGGTTGGTGGGATGGAGCAGTACCGCCGCTCGTGCGCCCGAGATCGGTTCGGCGGGAGCGACGGGCGGCGACGGTGAGACGGTGCACCCGGTGGGGTCCCAACTCCTGTGGGGCGACCCCGATCCGCTCTGGGCGGTCGGTGACTGGCGCCCGGACGAGGTGCGTGTCGTCAAGGCCGACGAGCAGAACCGCATGGCGGTGCTCGGCACCTGCGGAGCCTCCGACGAAGAGCTGCGGGTGGGCCTGTTCGCCGCGCGCGGAGGGGCACTTCGGCATCTGACGGCCTGGTCCGGCAGTTACACGGCCGTCGTCCAGGTGGGCCGCCGCCTCATGGTCTGCGGCGATCTGGCAGGCGTCCGGCCGGTGTTCTACACCCCCTGGGCGGGCGGCACGGCGTACTCGACCGCGGCCCTCCCTCTCGCCGACCTCATCGAGGCCAACCTCGACTTCGGGCACCTGGCGGCCCTGCTCGCCGCTCCCGACGTACCTGCCGCGCTCCAGGACTCGACGCCGTACGAGGGCGTGCGGCGCATTCCGCCGGGGCATGCGCTGATCCTGCGCGCGGGCGCACGCGAGATCGCCGGGTACGAGCAGGTGGCCTCCCTCGCCGTCGCCGCCCCGACCACCGACCCCGACAGCGCGGTGAACGCCGTACGCGACGCCCTGGTCGAGGCCGTACGCGCACGACTCGCCGCCCCGAGGCACGTACCCGGGGCGGACATCGACCCCGGTCCCGTCCCCGGCATGGGCCCCGCGGAGCGGCGCGCCGCGCGCGGCATGCCCGTGCCCGGCATCGGGGCCGACCTCTCCGGAGGACCCGCCTCGGGCACCCTCGCCCTCCTCGCCGCCGGCCTGCCCGGCGCGCCGGGCACCGTCCTGGGCCATGGCACGGGGGCCGGCGAACGCCTCCTCGCGGTCACGTTCAACGACCTGGCGGTGAAGGGCCGGGAGGCCGAACTGGAACGGGCGGGCACGCTGGCCGCCAATCCGCGTCTGCATCATGTGGTGGTGGCCGGAGGCGAAGAGGTCCTCCCCTACGCCGAGTTGGAGGGCCCGCTGACGGACGAGCCGGGGCCCTCCCTGGTGACGGCCGCCCGGCATCGCGCGCGCCTGGCCTCGGGCAGCGCGGACCACTTCACCGGGTACGGCGCGCGTCAGGTCCTCGACGCGCACCCGGCCCGCCTCGCCGACCTGCTGATGGACCGCAAACGACGCCATCTGGTGCGCCCCGTCGCGGCGTTGGCGAAGGCCGACGGTTCCGTCATGGTCCCCGCGCGCGTGTACGGCGCGGCGCGCAAGCTGTCCCGTACGCCCTATCTCGTCGGCATAGAGGGACTCGCCGACCGGCTGCTGCACAAGCGGTTCGAGGAGCCGGGAGGTGCCGTGGGGGCGTCGCTCGCCGCGCTCACGTGGGCCAGACCGGGGCCTGCCGCGCGTTGGCTCACCGGCGAGGCCCTCGCTGAAGTATCGGTTCGCCTGGCGGGGGCGACGACCAGGGGCGGCGTCGGTCCGGGCCAGCGGCCGGGCGATTTCCGCGCCCGCTCCGCCCTGGCGCGGCACGCCTCGGACCTCCGGATCCTGGAACAGGCCGCGGAGGTCCGCTTCCAGCGGCTGCACGCCCCGTTCCTCGACAACCAGGTCGTACGCGCCTGTCGTGCCCTTCCCGAGGCGCTGCGGGTGCAGCCCGGGGCGCGGGCCGCGATCCTCCGTACGGTCCTTGAGGGCGCCGGTGTGGCCGACCTGCCGCCCGGCTGGGGTGCCCCGTCCCACGCGTCCTCCACCGCCGCGGCCCGTACGGGGCTCCGAGTCGCCGTGGACGACCTCGTCTCCCTCTTCGACACGCCTCTCCTCGCCCAGGCGGGCCTGGTCGAGGCCCGAGTCGTCCGCAAGGCCCTCCGGGCCGCGGCCGACGGCGAGGCCCTCCCCCTGGAAGGCCTCGCGGACCTGGTCTCCCTGGAACTGTGGCTCCGCCGCCTCCTCGACCGCCGCGGCACCTGCTGGACGGGGACGCCTGCGCGGCAGCGGGCCGTCCCGGCGGGGATCCGGCCTCAGCGGGGGGCGTTGGGGGCGGGGGCGCGGAGGGGGTAGCGGGGATTTTATTCGCCCCCGCCGCCCCTACCCATTCCCTTCCCCTGGGGGCTGACGTCCCCAGACCCCCACTTGAAATCCAGCCCCTCCGGCGTTTGAGGAGCGGGGGTTCGGGGGCGGAGCCCCCGAGTAGTGACGGGAATGGGTAAGGGCGGCGGGGGCGAAAAACTCGGCCCCGCCGGGGCGGACCGGTGACAATGGGGCCGTGCGGTACAGAATCCTGGGCGTCACCCAGGCAACGGACGCCCAGGGCAAGGACGTGCCCCTGGGCGGCCCCCGCCTCCGCGCACTCCTGACGGCGATGGCCCTGCGCGCAGGCCGAACCACGTCTCCGGAGACCCTCATCGACGAGGTCTGGCCGGACAGCCCCTCACACGCCGCCCCCGCCGCACTCCAGGCCCTCGTCGCCCGCCTCCGCCGAGCCCTCGGCAAGGACGCGATCACATCGGAGCCCGGCGGCTACCGCCTCACCGCCACCCCCGAGGACGTGGACCTGTTCGTCTTCGAACGCCTGGTCCGCGAGGGCAGGGCGCAACTGGACGAAGCCCCGGCGACAGCGGCCCGCACCCTCCGCGAGGCACTCGCCCTGTGGCGCGGCCCGGCCCTGGCCGACCTCCCGGACCGTACGACGGCCGCGACCCGCCCGGAATCCCTCCGCCAGGAGGCGACACGCGCGCGCGTGGAGGCGGACCTGCGCAACGGCCACGCCCACGAGGCCGTACCGGAGCTGAGGGAACTCACCGGGACCCACCCGTACGACGAACCGCTGCACGCCCTCCTCATCAGGGCCCTGCGCGACACCGGCCGCACGGCGGACGCCCTGGCCGCGTACGAGAGTGCCCGCCGGGCCCTGGCGGACGGCCTCGGCACCGACCCGGGCCCGGAACTGCGAGCCCTGCACGGGGAACTGCTGACGCCTCAGCCGCCCCCGGCTCCCACCCCGGGCCCGTACGCCCCCGCCACCCCCTCAAGAGCCGACCGCACCGGCAACATCCGCCCCCGCCTGAATTCCTTCGTGGGCCGGGAACCCGAACTCGACGCCATCCGTTCCGAATTGCACAGGGTCCGTCTCGTCACCCTCACGGGACCGGGCGGATCCGGCAAGACCCGCCTCGCCGAGGAAGCCGCCGCCGGGCATCCGCAGGCATGGCTGGCCGAGCTCGCCCCGCTCGACCGGCCGGAGGCGGTGACCAGCGCGGTTGTCAGCGCCCTCGGTCTGCGCGAGACCGTGCTGAAGACCCACGAGATGACGGTGCAGCAGGACGACCCGGTCGCCCTGCTCATCGAGTACTGCGCCCCGCGCAGCCAGCTCCTGATCCTTGACAACTGCGAACATGTGATCGGCGCCGCGGCCGAGCTCGCCGAGACCCTCCTGACCCACTGCCCGGGCCTCACGATCCTCGCCACCAGCCGCGAACCCCTGGGCGTGCCCGGCGAGTCCGTGCGCCCGGTCGAGCCCCTGCTCCCCGACCCGGCGCACCGCCTCTTCACCGAGCGCGCGGTGGCGGCGCACCCGGACGCCGACATCAGCCACGACCCCGCCGCCGTCGACGAGATCTGCCGCCGCCTCGACGGCCTGCCCCTGGCCATCGAGCTGGCCGCCGCCCGGCTGCGCATGCTCACCCCGCGCCAGATCGCCGACCGCCTCGACGACCGTTTCCGCCTCCTCACCTCCGGAAGCCGCACGGCGCTGCCCCGCCAGCAGACCCTGCGCGCGGTCGTCGACTGGTCCTGGGACCTGCTCGACGACCCCGAGCGGACCGTCCTGCGCGAGCTCTCGGTCTTCGCGGGCGGCTGGGACCTGGACGCCGCCGAGGCCGTGTGCACCGGACCCGTCGCCGAGATCGTCGGCGCGCTCGTCGACAAGTCCCTGGTCGTCGCGACGCCCTGCCGGCGAGGGATCAGCGGTATGCGCTACCGCATGCTGGAGACGATCCACGAGTACGCCGCGGAGCGCGCCGCCGAGACCCCCGAGCTGCGTGCCACGGCCGAGCGCAGGCACCGCGCGTGGGTCCGCGCGCTGGTCGAGGAGGCCGATCCGCTGCTGCGGTCCGCCGACCAGCTCCGGTGGATCGGCCGCCTGGAGTCCGACCTGGACAACATCCGTGCGGCACTCCACCGGGGCCTCGTCGCCGCCGACGAGCCGGAGACGGGCTCCATCGTCCTCGCCATGGGCTGGTTCTGGTGGCTGCGCAACTTCCGCCGGGAGGGCATGACCTGGACGGACCAGGTCCTGCGGCTGGGCGCGGTACTCGACATCCGCTCCGCCGACTCCTCCGTCACCCGTTCGTCCGACCCCTTGCGCACGCGCCACCTCGACGGCGTCGACCCCGTCGAGGCCTACCTCGCCGACCCCGAGGCCGACAAGGAACACCCCTCGCACCGGCTCCGTATGAACCTGCGCGTGCTGAATCTCTTCCTGATGGCGGAGCTCGGCCAGGTCCCGCTGAAGGACGAGCGGATGCTGGGGTACGCCAGGGGTCTGCGGGCCTCCATGGCGCGGGGCGGGCCCGACGCGGCGAGGTTCCCCGGCATCATCTGGCCGCTGATGGCGTTCGTTCTCGGCAACACCGAAGGCATCCGGCACGACATGGAGATGTCACTCGCCAACTGCCGGGAGCACGGCGGTGACTGGGAGATCGGCGCGGCCCTCCTGTTCTGCGTCCATGTGGCCGTGGACAGCCCCGGAGGTATGGAGGGCGTCGAGGAGACCCTCGCGGAGCTGCGAACCGTCGCCCGGCGCGCGGGGGACCGCTGGATGCTCGCCCAGATGAGCAGTGCGGGCGGCGAGGCGGCCATGGCCCGCAGCCGTTTCGACCAGGCGAGGAGCGAGTTCGAGGAGGCCCTGCGGCTCGCGGTCGAGGTGGGGGCGTATGTGGAGACGCCGTTCCTCATCGCCCGCCTGGGCGAGATCGCCTACTACGTGGGAGACCGGGCCACGGCTCTCGCGGCGCTGGAAGAGGCGACGACCGCGGCCGATCGCTACGCGGTCCCGGACTCAAGGGCGTTCGTCCTGCTCATGCGGTCGCAGATGGCCTTCGACGACCAGGACTTCGTACGGGCCCGCGAACTGCACGAGGCGGCCCATGCGGAGATGGAGCGCGGCACACCGCCGGCCCAGTTCCTCGCCGCGCTGAACGGCCTCGGCGCGCTGCTGACCGCGGTCGAGACGAGCCCCGGGCACGGGCTGCGCAAGCTGGCCGACACCCTGCGCGAGGCCGCGTCGGCGCGGTGCTCGGAGGTGGTCCTCGCCACGCTGGCCGAGCGGGCTGCGGGCGTCCTCAGCGACATCGACGACCACGCGCGCGCGGTCCGCCTCCTCGCCGCGGGCTCCCGCTGGCGCCGAGGACACCCCCGTCCGCTGCCCTACAGCCAGGAGTCCGACCGCGTCGAGGCCGTCGCCCTGTCCCATCTGGGCCGACGGGCGTACGACACCGAGCGGCGCACCGGGGCGGCCCTCACCCCGGAGGACGTCCTACGGGAACTCACCGAAGCGTCGGCCACGGCCACGGTCGTGGCCACAGCCACAGCCACAGCCACAGCCACGGACAGCGGCAGCCGCAGTCACTGACACCGGAACCGCGAATCCGCCCAGTCCGCCAACGCCACCGAGTCGAAGGGTGAATGCGGCTCGACGACCAGGCGGATCGTTTTCCTGCCGGTCAGATCCACATGCACGGGCACCGCGCCTCGACCGCCCTGAACCAGCCCCGACTGCCACATCCGGGCCCCGTCAGCGAAGACGGAGAACCGCACCTGGCCGAGCCCCATCGTCATGTCGTCGACACCGACCACCGCGTCGTACGAGGAACACGTGCGGTTGAGATCGATGGTGACCGAGGCGGCGCCGTGGACGGTGACACCGTTCGCGTACGACGTGTCGGCGATCGACATGCCGTACCGCTGCCAGACCCAGCTGCTCTCGCCGAGCCGCATCTCGGGCTTGGTGCCGTCGCCGGTGGCGCCGTACTCCAGCTGGTTCCACTGGAAGACCGCCGGGGGAGCCGGCGGAGGGGGCGGCTTCGGGGCCGGCGCGGGGGGAGGCGTGGGCGTCGGCTTCGGCGGGGGAGTCGGTTTCGGAGTGGGACTGGGAGTGGGCGTGGGCGTCGGGGTGGGGCTCGGCGTGGGACGCGGCGAGGGCGCCACGATGGGCACCGGCCGGTTCGGCGCGGGCTCCGCCTTCGGGGGCTTCGGCGACGGCGACGGTACGCGCGGTTCGACGACGGGCGGCGGGGACGGATCCGGCTCGGCCACGGGGTCCTTGGGCTTCACCTCGTCACCGGCCAGCGCGAGCGCCACCACCGCGATGGCCGCCGCGACGACACCGGCCGCGATACCCGCCTTCACGGGCGCCCCGAGCCCTTCGGCGGCGGCCCCGCCACCTGCGCCGGCCCCTCCGGAGCTGCCGCCCGCCGCCGACGCGGCCCCCGCGGCACCGGCCGCGCCCACGCCGGCCCCGCCCGCGATGAGCCCGGCCGCCTTCGCGTACCCGGCGGCACCGAACCAGCCGATGACGGCGATCGGTACGACCGCGGGAATCCCGCTGGCGACTTCCTTGATCTGACCGGCGGCGAGCCGGCACTTGGCGCACTCCTCCAGGTGCTTGCGCAGCCCGCGCTCGGCGCGCGTGCGCAGACCTCCGCGCGCGTACGCGCCGAGCCGGTCGGCGTAGCGCGCGCACTCCTCGTCGGAGGTGAGCGTGACACTCACATGGGCCTGGAGATATGCCTGCTTGAGACCTTCGCGGGCCCGACTGGCAAGGACGCGCGTGCCGTTGGCGTCCAGCCCGAAGAGCGTGGCGACCTCGCTCGGCGACTCGTCCTCGACCTCGGTGTGCCAGAGCACGGCCTGCCACCGCTCAGGCAGCGACCGGAACGCCTGCATGGCCATCGACTGCTCGGCCACGTGCATCGCCCGTACGTCGGCGCCCAGGTCCAGCGTGTCGTCGTCGGACACCTCGGAGCCGCGCGCGGACTGTGCCGCGAACACGGCGAAGTCGTCGACCAGCTGCTCGCGCCTCGCCGACTTGGTCCAGCTCGCCGCGACACGTCGTACGGTCGTCAGCAGATAGGCGCGGACGGCGTGCTCGGGGCCGCGCCCGCCGCGTACGGCCTGGAGCATGCGGGCGAAGACCTCGGCCGTGAGGTCGTCCGCGGTGTGGGCGTCCCGGCAGCAGGTGCGCGCGTACCGGCGGACGGCGTCCGCGTGGCGCCTGAACAGTTCCTCGTACGCGGTGTCGTCGCCCGAGCGCATCCGCCCGATCAGCTCGGCGTCGGCGGGCGGCATCTCGATCGGGGGCGGCAGTACGCCGCTGTCGTGCCACTCGCGCCGCTCCCGCTGCGGCGGAACACCGGCTTCGGGGACGGCGCCTCCGGCCGGCCGGCCTCCCTGGCTCGGTACCTGCGGCGACGGCAGCCCACCGGCCTCCGCGCCACCCTCACCGGGTGACTCGTCCCGCCCGTCAACGCTCATCGCGGAAAGCCCCCGCCTGCACACTCGGACCCGAACACCGGGAAAGAGTGCCACACGGACCCACCGCTGTTACCCGGAGGAACGGACCAACCACTCGTCCGTGGAGACTTGCCGAACCACAGCACTACCGTTCACCCGAACGGGGAAGACTCAACCACCTCAGCGCCCCGTAAGGGGCGCGGGGAACTGCGCGATCAGCCCCCACACCCCCGCACCCGACAACGAACCCGAACCCGCCCCGCCCGAGGCACCCGCACCCGCGCACGCGGCCCGGGGCGTCACGCCGGCCGCGACCGAAGCCCCTCCAACAGAATGTCCAGCAACCGAGCCGAAGCCGCAGCCTGCTGAGCCGCATCCGGCAAGGACGGCGCCGCCGTGGCGATCACCAGCAGCACGTCCGACACCGTGACGTCCGGACGCAGTTCGCCCGCCGCCCGCGCCCGGTCCACGAGCCGCCCCACGACCTCCAGCAGCTGCGCCGTACCGGCGTCGTCCTCGATCCCCACGACGCCCACGGTCTCCTGCGGGGGAGCCGGCCGCTGCTCGACGAGCCGCAGCTCGGGCGAGAGCGGCTGGGACCGCTGCTGCGGCACCCGCGTCTCGTCGAGGACCGTGCCCTCGGCTCCCTCGTCACCGACGCCCACCCGCAGGATCTGCGGAGGCAGCAGCCGCCCGGCACCCGAGGCCACCGACGTCCGCAGGAAGCGCGAGAGCGCCGACCACGGCTCGTCCTCCTGACCCAGCGCCGAACGCGCCTGGTCGGTCAACCGGGAGGTCTCCTCCTCGGCTATCCGCCGGACCAGGACGTCCTTGCTCGGGAAGCGCCGGTACACCGTGCCGACACCGACGCGGGCGCGCCGCGCCACGTCCTCCATCGGCGCGCCGTACCCCAGCTCGCCGAAGACCTCACGGGCCGCGCGAAGTACGTGCTCCAGATTGCGCTGTGCGTCCACGCGCAGTGGCGTCGTGCGCGACGGGTCTCCCACGCCGCGTCCGTTCGATGCCGCCGCACTGATCGCGCCGCCCGCTCCGATGGCAGACGCGGAAGACCATTGAGAGTCCTGAATGTGCATATGTGTTCCCCCGGTAATGACGTCTCCCCCCGGAGACTCTCCCCGCCATTGACAGCCGGAGCGAGCGGAACAGCCTTCGCCGCGCGGTCTCGCCGCACGGACCCGTCGAGCGCATCCCCCTACACCCCGATGACACACGAACATAGTTGAGTGGGGGTCAATTCAGAAGGGGCAGGTTCCGCACGGAGCGCCCCCCGATCGGACTACGGGCCGCATACGTCCCGGTTGCGCCCCCTACTTCCACCCCGCTCACACCCGCTGACCTGCGAAGCTTCCCCGCACTCCGGCAAATCGGCCAACCGTGCGCGTCTCAGGCGCCCGGTCACACAAATTGACGGGCCTGTGGACAAACTCCCGTAGCCGGTGCGTCATGGGTGAGTGAAGGAACGTGCGCGCATTCTCGTTGTCGGCGGCGGCTACGTCGGGATGTACACCGCTCTCGGGCTCCAGCGGAAGCTGAAACCCGAGCTCAGGCGGGGCGACGTGGAAATCGTCGTGGTGACGCCCGACCCGTACATGACGTATCAGCCGTTCCTGCCCGAGGCCGCCGCGGGCTCGATCTCACCGCGTCATGTCGTCGTGCCGCTGCGCCGCGTACTCGACCAGTGCCGGGTCGTCATCGGCGAGGCCGCGTCCATCGACCACGCCAAGCGCACCGCGACCCTCACCACCCTCGCCACCGAGGAGGAGGGCACGGGCCCCGAGCAGATCACGTACGACGAACTCGTGCTGGCCCCCGGCTCCGTCTCCCGGACCCTTCCGATCCCCGGGCTCGCCGAGTACGCCATCGGCTTCAAGACCGTCGAAGAGGCCATCGGGCTGCGCAACCACGTCATCGAGCAGATGGACATCGCCTCCTCCACCCGCGACCCCGCGATCCGCGACGCCGCCCTGACCTTCGTCTTCGTAGGGGGCGGTTACGCCGGAGTGGAGGCCCTCGGCGAGCTGGAGGACATGGCCCGCTACGCCGCGCGCTACTACCACAACGTCAAGGCCGACGACATGAAGTGGATCCTCGTCGAGGCCTCGAACCGCATCCTCCCCGAGGTCGGCGAGGACATGGGCAGGTACACGGTCACCCAGCTGCGCCGCCGCAACATCGACGTACGCCTGGAGACCCGCCTCGACTCCTGCGCGGACCGCGTCGCCGTCCTCAGCGACGGGGCGCGCTTCCCGACCCGTACGGTCGTGTGGACCGCAGGCGTGAAACCGCACCCCGTCCTCGCGGCCACCGACCTCCCGCTGAACGAACGCGGCCGCCTGAAGTGCACCGCCCAGCTGACCGTCGACGGCACCACGCACGCGTGGGCCGCGGGAGACGCCGCCGCCGTCCCGGACGTCACCGCCGCCGAGCCCGGCACGGAGACCGCCCCCAACGCCCAGCACGCCGTGCGCCAGGCCAAGGTCCTCGCCGACAACATCGCCCGCTCCCTGCGCGGCGAGCCCCTGGAGACGTACGCGCACAAGTACGTCGGCTCGGTCGCCTCCCTGGGACTGCACAAGGGTGTCGCGTTCGTCTACGGGCGCAAGCTGAAGGGCTACCCTGCCTGGTTCATGCACCGCGTCTACCACCTGAGCAGGGTGCCCACCTTCAACCGGAAGGCTCGCGTGCTCGCCGAATGGATCCTGTCGGGGCTCTTCAAGAGGGAGATCGTCTCCCTCGGTTCGCTCGAACATCCCCGTGCGGAGTTCGAACTCGCGGCCGGTGGAAAGCCTCCTCAGAACCCGAAGGGGTCGTCCTGACCGGACCAAGGAACTCCACAGGCCGCGCCCGCGTCTGACGGATGTCGGTCCGGTCGGACACACTGGTCCACACCATGGGCGGGCCGACCGCTCGCCCTTCAAACCCACGAGGCCTGTCCCACTGTGAACTTCACGCGCTGGAGCGCCCGGCTCCCCGGAACGCAGCGCCGCGCGGCAGCGCGGACCGAGGATTCGCCGACGGCGCTCCCTTCGGAGGGCTCCGTGCCCGCGGCACGCGCCGAGCGGCTGTCCGACGCGGCGCTCCTGCCCGTCGTCGACGAGCTGCCGGTCCGCGAGGTCCTCGACCGCATCCCGGCCCTCGTCGCCCTGGTCCAGGGCCCGGACCACCGCCTCGCGTATGTGAACGACGCCTATGTGGCGGCCTTCGGCGTCCGCCCGGCCGGCGAGCCCGCGCGCGTCGCGCTGCCCGAGCTGGCCGAGATCGGCCTGATGCCGCTCCTCGACCAGGTCCTGCGCAGCTCCAAGCCCCGTACGGTCAAGTCCCGCAAGGCACCGGGCGGCCGTTCGTACACATTCACGTGCACACCGGTCGAGGTCTCGGCCACCCCCGAAGGGGGTGGCGTACTGATCTTCGCCGCCGACGTCACCGACCACGCCGAGGCCGCCGAGCGGCTGCGCGCCAGCGAGCGCCGGCAGCGCGAGACCGCCGTCACCCTCCAGCGCTCCCTGCTGCCCCAGGAGCTCGAAGAGCCCGACGACCTGCGCGTCGCCGCCACCTACCACCCCGGCGGCACGGAGGCCGCGGTCGGCGGCGACTGGTACGACGTGATCACCCTCGGCGGCGGCCGCACCGCCCTCGTCATCGGCGACGTGATGGGCCGCGGCGTCCGCGCGGCGGCCGTCATGGGCCAGCTCCGCACGGCCGTCCGGGCGTACGCCCGCCTCGATCTGCCCCCGCACGAGGTCCTCCAGCTGCTGGACGGCCTCGCCATGGAGATCGACGCCAACCAGATCGCCACCTGCGCGTACGCCGTCCACGACCCGAACGAGGGCCGGCTGGTGTACGCCTCCGCCGGCCACCTCCCGATCCTCGTCCGCGACGAGAGCGGCACGGTCCTGCGCGCCGACGAACCCACCGGCCCCCCGCTCGGCACGGGCGGCTGGATGCACGCCTCCGGCTCGATCCCCCTCGGCCCCGGCTCCACCGCCGTGCTCTACACCGACGGCCTGGTCGAGCGCCGCGACGCCGACCTGGACGAGGGCATCGCCTCCCTGGAGCGCGCCCTCGCCGGCGCCACAGGCACCCCCCAGGTGGTCTGCGACCGCCTGGTCCGCTCGGCGGGCGTGACGGCCGACCACGACGACGACGTGGCCGTCCTGGTCCTCCAGCACCCGGCTCGTACGGGACCGGACAGCGAGCTCTTCCGCAACGCCGCTCTGGAACTGCTCGGCGGAGTCGAAGCGGCCCCACGCGCGCGTGCCTTCGCCTCCGGCGTCCTCACCAGCTGGCGCTTCCCGACCGACCTGCACGACCTCGGCGTACTGGCCGCGAGCGAGCTCGTCGCCAACTCCCTCCAGCACGGCACCCCGCCGATGCGCCTCAGGCTCCGCCGCACCGACCGGCGCCTCATCGTCGAGGTCACCGACGGCGACGACCACCTCCCGCGCCGCCGCCGCGCCGAGCCCGCCGACGAGTCCGGCCGGGGCATCGCGATCGTCGCCACCATCGCCTCGAACTGGGGCTCCCGCCGCACCCCGGGCGGCGGCAAGGCGGTCTGGTGCGAGTTCGCACTCCCGCGCACCACCTGACCGGAAGCGGCCCACCACCTGCCCCAGAAGCCGCCCACCACCTGACCTGGAAGCCACGCCCCATCTGACCCACAGGCCGCGCGGCATCTGGTCGGACCCGGCCGGCGGTGCTAGTAGCTCACCCATGGCTAGCTCACCTCAGGCAGACGAAACGGGTTTTCAGCTCAAGGGCAGCGCTCCCGAGCGCTACGAGGAGTACAGCGCACCGATCATGGCGCCGTTCGTCGAGGCGCTGCTTGACGCCGTGGACCTGTGTCCGGGCCACCAGGTCCTCGACGTGGCCTCCGGCACCGGCTTCGTGGCCCGCGCGGCCGCCGCCCGGGTCGGCCCCACGGGCCATGTCGCGGCCGCCGACTTCAACGAGGCCATGCTCAAGGTGGCCGCCGCCAAGGCACCCCGCATGTACCCGGACATCGAGTTCACCGTGGCCCCCGCCGACCACCTCCCCCATCCGGACGACACGTTCGACGCCGTCCTCTGCCAGCAGGGCGTCCAGTTCTTCCCCGACCTCGGCGCGGCCCTCGTAGAGGCGTCCAGGGTCCTGCGCGTCGGCGGCCGATACGCCGCCACCGCCTGGGCCGCCTGGGACCGCTCCCCGTACTTCGTGGCCCACCACCGGGCGATCGCGGAGTACGGCGGCCCGGAGGCCGAGGCGCACTTCGCGATGGCCTTCTCCTGCCCCGCAGAACGCCTCACGGCCGCCCTGACCGCAGCCGGCTTCCACGACGTGGTCAGCCATGACGTCACCTTCGGCATCACCCTGCCCCAGCTCGCCGCCTTCGCCCGCGGCCACCTCTCGGCCGTCCCCTGGGGCCAGGCCATCGAGGACGCGGGCGGCCGGGAAGCCCTCACACAGGCCGCCGAAGCGGTGGGCGCGACCCTCACCGACCACACGAACCCCGACGGCACGGCAACACTCCCGTTCACATCCACCCTGGTGACAGCCGTCCACTGAACACCGCCAGGCAAAACACAGAACGGCCGCCACCACATCAGTGGTGACGGCCGTCCTCAGTTCACAGGGCTCGGTACGCCCGTCAGGCCGCGGTCTGCACCACATCCGCCGAAGCCCCGCCCCGCGCCACAACCCGGCTCTTCGCCAGCGACGGCTGATTCTGCAGGGGAGTGAGCTGCTTCCCCAGCCGCACCGCCAGGAACGTGATCCCCAACGAGAACAGCAGAAACGTCACGACGTACGGAGCATGCAGCGAGGCCCCCATGGGCCCGCCCACCGCGGGACCGACCGCGAGCGCCAGCTGCTTCACCAGGGCGAAGGCGGAGTTGTACTGCCCCGCCATCCCGCTCGGCGCCAGATCGGCGACCAGCGGCGCCACGGTCGGCGACAGCATCGCCTCCCCGAGCCCGAACAGCGCGTACGTCGACACGAAGGCGGCCGTCGCCATGGTCTGGCTGCCGTGCCCGAGCCCCGCGTACCCGGCGACGACCCAGGCGAAGGCCCAGATCAGCCCGACAGCGGCGATCACCCGGGACCGCTTCCGCCGCTCGACGAACCGCAGCACGGCGAACTGGGCGACCACGATCATCGCCGTGTTCGCGGCAAGCGCGGTCCCGAGCGCGGACGTGGAGATCCCCGCCGCCTCGACGCCGTACGCACTCAGCCCCGACTCGAACTGCCCGTAGCAGGCGAAGAACAGCACGAAGCCCACCACACACAGCTGCACCATGGCCCGATTGCCGAGCAACTGCTTCCAGCTGCCCCTGGCCTCGCCGGGAGCACCCTCGACCTTGGCCGTACGCGGCATCCTCACGGTCGCCATGAGCACCACGAGCAGCAGGAACATCGCCGCCTCGATCGAGAACAGCAGTGTGAACGAGCTCGCCCGCGAGGCGTCGACGAGATGACCGCCGATGAGCCCGCCGACCCCGAGCCCGAGGTTCTGCAGGAAGAACTGGGTGGCGAAGGCGCGCGACCGCGTCTCGGCCGACGAGAAGTCCACGATCATCGTCGCGAGCGCCGGCTGCATCACGGCCTGACCGGCACCGAGCGCGGCCGCGGACAACAGCACGGTCGTCGAGCTGCTCGCGAGCCCGAGGCTCAGCGCTCCGACGGCGGCGGTGACCAGGGCGGCGAGCAGCACCGGCAGCGGGCCCCGGCGGACGATGGCCCGCCCCGCGAACGGCAGCACCACGAGCGCGGCCACGGCGAAGACGGCGAGTACGAGACCCGCCGTCATCGCACCGAGATCCCGTACCTGCGCCACATAGACGTACAGATACGGGACGGTAAAGCCGAGCCCGAACGCGCTGAGTGCGTTGCCCACATGGATCCGGCGCATCTCAGCGCCCATCGCCCTGGTCACTTTCACCTGCCTTGGTAGGGGAAGTCTTACGTCTGCCTCAGGAGTTAGAGGTGAAGACTTCGAAGCTAAAGTTAGGATCTAAACAGTACATCCTGAAGGACTTCAACGCCAAGCGAGCGCGTGCCATACTGCGGCCATGGGTGACACCCGCCGCGTCAGCGAGCCGACGATCGAAGAGCAGATCGCCGCCTACCAGCGCGAATTCCAGGACCTCGACCCCCAGGTCGAGAAGATCGTCTCGGCGCTGGGCCGTCTGAACCGCCGCATGAACGTCGCCTACGGCCGCCAGACCGCCACCCTCGGCATCAGCAACGCCGAGTGGGAGGTCCTCAAGGCCCTCGTCCTGTCCGGCGCCCCCTACCGAATGGGCCCGAGCGACCTCGCCAAGCGGCTCGGTCTCACCCCGGCCGCCATGACCCACCGCATCGACCGCATGGTCGCGGAGGGCCTGGTCACCCGGGAACGCGACGAGTCCAACCGGGTACGCGTCATCGTGGAGCTCACCGAAGAGGGGCGCTCGAAGTGGCTGGCGGCCATGCGTCTCGCCTCCGTCTTCGAGGAGGACCTGCTCCAGGACCTCTCCCCGGAGGAGCGCGGCGTCCTGGGCGAGGTGCTGACCCGACTGCTGCGCCGCGTGGAGCACGCCCAGCCGGACGCGGGCGGCCGGCTCACCGACCTTGACTGAGGCCCGAGTTGGGGCTCGGCCCCGGCTCGGACTTCCTGCCCGCCGCTGGTTTGCCGGACGGTCGCCCGGGGGAGACTTGACACTCCCCCCGTCGGTCCGTAAGGTTCTTCGAGTTGCCACGGGGCCGTAACGGTTCTGCGGTTGCACCTCCGCCGCAGAAGCGGCACACCAAACCATCAGCACGATCTCCCCAACGGGGCGAATTCGGCGTGCCCGAATTCAATTCGATTTGGGGTCGGCAGCCCGATTAGGAACTGCCGAGAGGATCCGCTAACGTTTGGAACGTCGGAACGGCCCAACAGCCGTAAAGACAAACCCGGTTGACGGGGAGTCAGACCCGAAAGGATCTGATACAGTCAACACCGCCGGAAGGCCGAAAGGCTGGAAAGCACCGAGGAAATCGGATCGGAAAACGGTCTGATAGAGTCGGAAACGCAAGACCGAAGGGAAGCCCGGAGGAAAGCCCGAGAGGGTGAGTACAAAGGAAGCGTCCGTTCCTTGAGAACTCAACAGCGTGCCAAAAATCAACGCCAGATATGTTGATACCCCGTCCACCACATCATGTGGTGGGTGGAGGTTCCTTTGAAAAAGTCCTGCCGGGCATTGTTTCGGCAGGCGCACAGCGAGGACGCAGTGAATCATCGATCCTATTCCGATCGGTGGTTCCGCTCTCGTGGTGTCGTCCCGATTACGGGAATACATTCACGGAGAGTTTGATCCTGGCTCAGGACGAACGCTGGCGGCGTGCTTAACACATGCAAGTCGAACGATGAAGCCCTTCGGGGTGGATTAGTGGCGAACGGGTGAGTAACACGTGGGCAATCTGCCCTTCACTCTGGGACAAGCCCTGGAAACGGGGTCTAATACCGGATAACACTCGCCGAGGCATCTCGGTGGGTTGAAAGCTCCGGCGGTGAAGGATGAGCCCGCGGCCTATCAGCTTGTTGGTGAGGTAGAAGCTCACCAAGGCGACGACGGGTAGCCGGCCTG
>NZ_JBHXSU010000008.1:0-347355 GCF_042715345.1 Streptomyces sp. NPDC058697 | reverse complement strand
AACGCCCGGTTACATTCCGAACCCGGAAGCTAAGCCTTACAGCGCCGATGGTACTGCAGGGGGGACCCTGTGGGAGAGTAGGACACCGCCGAACTCCTTTTAGAGCTCCGGTTCTTGGACTTTCAGTCCAAGAACCGGAGCTTTTTTGTTTTCCGGGCCGCCGGCCGAACCCCCTCCGCACTGCGGGCAGATGGCTGAGGGTAAGGTCAGGGGGCATCGTTGGCACGTTCCCACAGGAGGCCCCCGGGTGGAGGTCCAGGAGACCCGCGTCCAGACAGACCGGGTCCTCACCATCCCGAACATCCTCAGCATGGCGCGTCTCGCAGGCGTGCCACTGTTCCTGTGGCTGATCCTCAGGCCGGAGTTCGGCGGTCCCCAGAGTGACGGCTGGGCACTCCTGGTGCTCATGCTGAGCGGCATCAGCGACTATTTGGACGGCAAGCTGGCCCGCCGCTGGAACCAGATCAGCAGCCTCGGCCGGCTGCTCGACCCCGCGGCCGACCGGCTCTACATTCTGTCGACTCTGGTCGGGCTCACCTGGCGCGAGATTCTGCCGCTCTGGCTGACAAGTGTCCTGCTGGCGCGTGAGCTGCTTCTCCTGGTGATGGTGGGCATCCTCAGGCGGCACGGCTATCCGCCCCCGCAGGTGAACTTCCTTGGGAAGGCTGCTACGTTCAACCTGATGTATGCCTTCCCGTTGCTGCTGCTCAGTGACGGAAGTGGATGGCTTGCGTCACTCGCTGCTATTTTCGGATGGGCGTTCGCAGGATGGGGTACAACGCTCTACTGGTGGGCAGGGATCCTCTACGTGGTTCAGGTCCGCCGCCTTGTTCGCGCGGACACCATGGCCGATTGAGCTCGCCGAATGGGCGGCCGTTAGTGGCCTCTGATGGCCCGCAGGCAGAATGTGCGGGACAATCTGACGGGTGAAGTCGGCTAGACCGTCGTCTCTTCAAGGAGGACGCTTCCGACATGAAGGCCGTCGTGATGGCCGGAGGTGAAGGCACACGCCTTCGCCCCATGACCTCAAGCATGCCCAAGCCGCTCCTGCCCGTGGCCAATCGCCCGATCATGGAGCATGTGCTGCGGCTGCTCAAGCGGCATGGGCTCAACGAGACCGTCGTTACTGTCCAGTTCCTGGCCTCTCTCGTCAAGAACTACTTCGGTGACGGTGAAGAGCTCGGTATGGAGCTCACCTATGCCAATGAGGAGAAGCCACTCGGTACTGCCGGCAGTGTCAAGAACGCCGAAGAAGCGCTGAAGGACGACACCTTCCTCGTGATCTCCGGTGATGCTCTGACCGACTTCGATCTCACTGATCTGATCAATTTCCACAAGGAAAAGGGCGGGCTGGTCACCGTCTGTCTGACCCGAGTCCCGAATCCACTGGAATTCGGTATCACCATCGTGGACGAGGAAGGCAAGGTCGAGCGCTTTCTCGAGAAGCCCACCTGGGGCCAGGTTTTCTCGGACACCGTCAACACCGGTATCTACGTCATGGAGCCAGAGGTATTCGACTATGTCGAGGCCGATGTCTCCGTCGACTGGTCCGGCGATGTCTTCCCTCAGCTGATGAAGGAGGGCAAGCCGATCTACGGCTATATCGCCGAGGGCTACTGGGAGGACGTGGGCACGCACGAGAGCTATGTGAAGGCGCAGGCCGATGTCCTGGAGGGCAAGGTCGACGTCGAGCTCGACGGCTTCGAGATCTCACCCGGGGTCTGGGTCGCGGAAGGCGCCGAAGTGCATCCCGACGCCGTGCTGCGAGGACCGCTCTACATCGGGGACTACGCCAAGGTCGAGGCGGACGTCGAAATCCGCGAGCACACCGTGGTGGGCTCCAATGTGGTCGTGAAGGCAGGGGCGTTTCTGCACAAGGCCGTGCTGCACGACAACGTGTATATCGGCCAGCACAGCAATCTGCGCGGTTGTGTCATCGGCAAGAACACCGACATCATGCGGGCCGCGCGCATCGAGGACGGCGCCGTCATCGGGGACGAGTGCCTGGTCGGTGAAGAATCGATCGTCCAGGGCAATGTGCGGGTCTATCCGTTCAAGACCATCGAGGCCGGCGCCTTCGTCAATACGTCGGTCATCTGGGAGTCCCGGGGGCAGGCCCATCTCTTCGGAGCCCGTGGAGTCTCCGGGATCCTGAACGTGGAGATCACGCCCGAGCTCGCCGTTCGCCTGGCGGGCGCGTATGCGACGACGCTCAAGAAGGGCTCGACCGTCACGACCGCCCGTGACCACTCGCGAGGCGCTCGTGCGCTCAAGCGGGCGGTCATCTCGGCGCTGCAGACCAGTGCCATCGACGTACGGGACCTGGAGAACGTACCGCTGCCGGTGGCGCGGCAGCAGACCGCGCGGGGCAGCGCCGGCGGGATCATGATCCGGACGACGCCCGGGGTTCCCGACTCCGTCGACATCATGTTCTTCGACGGGCGCGGGGCGGATCTGTCGCAGGGGAGTCAGCGGAAGCTGGACCGGGTGTTCGCGCGGCAGGAGTACCGGCGTGCGTTCCCGGGAGAGATCGGGGACCTGCACTTCCCGGCCAGCGTCTTCGACTCGTACACCGGTTCTCTGCTGCGGAATGTGGACACCACCGGGGTTGCCGAGTCCGGGCTCAAGGTGGTCGTGGACGCGTCGAACGGCAGTGCCGGGCTGGTGCTGCCCAGCCTTCTGGGCAAGCTCGGGGTCGACTCGCTGACCATCAATCCCGGTCTCGACGAGTCGCGGCCCACGGAGACCGCGGACGCCCGCAGGTCGGGGATGGTGCGGCTCGGCGAGATCGTGGCGTCCGCGCGGGCCGCGTTCGGGGTGCGGTTCGACCCGGTGGGCGAGCGGCTGTCGCTCGTCGACGAAAAGGGCCGGATCATCGAGGACGACCGGGCGCTGCTCGTCATGCTCGACCTGGTGGCCGCCGAACGACGGAGTGGTCGGGTGGCGTTGCCCGTGACCACCACGAGGATCGCCGAGCAGGTGGCGGCGTACCACGGGACCCAGGTCGACTGGACGACGACGTCGCCGGACGATCTGACGCGCGTGGGGCGCGAGGAGTCGACGATCTTCGGAGGCGACGGGCGCGGTGGCTTCATCGTGCCGGAGTTCAGCAGTGTCTTCGACGGCACGGCGGCCTTCGTACGGCTCATCGGTCTGGTGGCGCGGACGCAGCTCACTCTCAGCCAGATCGACGCGCGGATTCCGCGGGCGCACGTCCTCAAGCGCGATCTCGCGACTCCCTGGGCGGTCAAGGGGCTTGTGATGCGGCGCGTGGTCGAAGCGGCCGGTGACCGGTTCGTGGACACGACCGACGGCGTACGCGTGGTGGAGACCGACGGGCGCTGGGTGATGGTTCTTCCGGACCGGGCGGAGGCGGTCACGCATCTGTGGGCCGAAGGGCCCGACGACGCGTCCGCGCAGGCCCTGCTCGACGAGTGGTCGTCGGTGGTGGACAGCGCCGGTCGCTGAGCCGCACGCGCGCGTGCCGGACGTGCCCTAAAGGGGCACGTCCGGCACGACGGTGGGGCCATTCGGAGGTACTGCCCGCGACGTGCGACGATGTGCGGCATGCCGCAGCAGCCCCCCGTTCGGAGCACTCCTACGCGCCCCCCGCGCCCGGATGCGTCCATGTCGCTGCTCACCAACGTCATGGACCACAGCCTCGACGAGGGGTACGCGGAGGCGGCTGCCCGCAAGAAGGCCGACGGCGCCGGCGCCCTGCCGAAGACGCTGAGGGCGAAGCTCGGACTGGCGGCCGGCCTGGTGCTCGCGGCCCTCGTGGTGACCGTGGGGGCCGCCGAGGCGCGGATCGCGGCTCCGGCAGTCGCCAAGGAGCGCGAGGAACTCATCGACCGCATCGACCGCGAGACGTCGGCGGCCGACAAGCTCGAGGGCAGTATCGACAAGCTCCGCGACGACGTGAGCGCGCGGCAGCGCGAGGCGCTGAAGAAACACGGCGGCGACCAGGGCGAGCTGGTGGGCATCCTGGCCGGCGCGGTCGAGGTGCACGGCCCCGGTGTGAAGCTCGTCGTGGACGACGCCAAGGAAGCCGACCAGGGCGGCGACGGGGACGCACGCGAGACGTCGGGCTTCTCCGACACCGGTCGGGTGCGCGACCGCGACATGCAGCGCGTGGTCAACGGGCTCTGGGAGTCGGGCGCCGAGGCCATCTCGATCAACGGGCAGCGGCTGACGGCGCTTTCCGCGATCAGGGCCGCGGGTGACGCGATACTGGTCGACAACAAGCCCCTGGTGCCGCCCTACACGGTGTTGGCGGTGGGGGACGGCAAGCGGCTGAGCACCGAGTTCCAGAACAGCGGTGACGGACAGTATTTGGACGCCCTCCGGAAGAACTTCCATATCCGGACCGGTATTTCCGTCGAGGACGACGTCCGGCTGCCCGCCGCGCCGAGTGTGATCGTACGAACAGCACAACCGAGCACAGAGAAAGGCACATCGTGATCGCCGTACTGGGCCTCGTCGTGGGAGTCGTGGCTGGATTGTTGGTCCGGCCCGAGGTTCCGGCGGTGGTCGAGCCCTATCTTCCGATCGCCGTCGTCGCGGCGCTCGACGCCGTGTTCGGAGGTCTGCGGGCGATGCTCGACGGCATCTTCGACGACAAGGTCTTCGTGGTGTCGTTCCTGTCCAATGTCGTCGTGGCCGCGCTGATCGTCTTCCTCGGCGACAAGTTGGGTGTGGGCGCCCAGCTGTCCACGGGTGTCGTGGTCGTCCTCGGCATCCGGATCTTCTCCAACGCCGCGGCGATCCGTCGTCACGTGTTCCGGGCGTGAGGCCGATGAGCAGCCAGGACGAGACCCCAGAGAACCCAGAGATCTCAGAGACCTCGCAGTCCCCTGAGACCCCCAAGAGCCCGGACGCCGCCGAGACCTCCGAGAACCGCCTGCGCAAGGAACTTCCCGAAGAGGTACGGGCGGACGAGGTGCGGGCGGAGGAGAACCCGGAGTCGCCGGATGCCGACGCGGAACCGCGCAAGCCGGTTCTGACCGGTCGGCAGCGGCTGGTGAAGGGGCTGTGGCCGCCGCGTGTGTCGCGTGCGCAGTTCATCGTCGCCCTCCTGCTGTTCGGCCTCGGCTTCGGCCTCGCCGTCCAGGTGGCGTCCAACAGCGACAGCGACGGCGCCCTCCGCGGCGCGCGTCAGGAGGATCTCGTACGCATCCTCGATGAACTGGACGACCGTACGCAGCGTCTGGAAGAGGAGAAGCAGGGGCTGGAGGATCAGCGGACCGAGCTGGAGAACAGTTCGGACCAGGCCGAGGAGGCCCGCAAGCAGACGGTCGAGAAGGAGAAGCAACTCGGCATCCTGGCGGGCACCGTGCCGGCGCAGGGTCCCGGCATCACGCTGACCATCGAGGACGAGAAGGGGACGGTCGAGGCCGACATGCTGCTCGACGCGATCCAGGAGCTGCGTGCCGCCGGAGCTGAGGCGATCCAGGTCAACGGCGTGCGGGTCGTCGCGGACACCTATCTGACGGATGTGAGCGGCGGAGTCGCCGTCGACGGGAACAAGATCAGCGCCCCCTATCGTTTCAAGGTCATCGGCAAGCCTCAGGACCTCGAACCGGCGCTCAACATCCCCGGCGGAGTGGTGCAGACTTTGGAGAAGGAGCAGGCCACTGTCACGGTGGAACGAGCGGACAAGATCATCGTGGACGCCTTGCGACCGGCGAAGCGCCCTGACTACGCTCGGTCGTCCTCCCAGTGAACAGGAGGCGCTTGGGGGCCGCCCGTCGAGGGCATGAGGTTGCGGGGGGTCGACGCACCGAATGGGTGGTGCGTGGTGGAAACTGTCTGGTGGATACGGACGTTGTGAGGGTGTCCGGCTCGGCCGGTGTGTGCAATCAGGGTTCGTCCTGCCCCACGGGCGGGTCTGTTTCGGTCAAGGGGAATCGCCCGTGAAGTTGTTTGCGAAGTTGTTCGGCAAGAGCGCGCGAGAGGGCAGCGACAACGCGACTGCCCGCCATCGTGCACCACGCCCCTCGGAGGGCGAGGACCAGGGGGACCGCCCCCTGTTCCGCGATCAGGTCGGTGGTCCGGGCGGTGACATTTCCGGTGGTCAGGGCGCGCCGTCTGTTGACCCTGCCCAGTCGGGACGCATAGGTTTCGGCTCCGACCCGTATGCGTCCAACGCCCCCACGGGGCAGCCGCGGCAGGAGGATCCGTCCATGTCGGCCCTGGTGTGTACGAGGTGCGGTAACCGCAATGCGGAGGCGAGTCGCTTCTGCTCCAACTGCGGTGCTCCGTTGCGGGCCGGGGCGACCCCCGAGCGTCCGTCGGAGACCACCTCGACGATCTCCATCTCGGGCCTTGAGGCCTACGACGCCGAGGTCACCGGCCAGACGCAGATGCCGATGCTCTCGCCCGAGGCGCAGGCCGCCGTCGACGCGCTGCCGCTCGGCTCGGCGCTCCTGGTGGTGCGCCGCGGGCCCAACTCGGGCAGCCGCTTCCTGCTGGACGGCGAGCTGACCACCGCCGGCCGTCATCCGCAGAGCGACATCTTCCTGGACGACGTGACCGTGTCGCGCCGCCATGTGGAGTTCCGTCGCGTCGCCGACGGCTCGTTCACGGTGGCGGACGTCGGCAGCCTCAACGGTACGTACGTCAACCGGGAGCGGATCGACTCGGTCCCGCTGTCGAACGGCGACGAGGTGCAGATCGGCAAGTACCGGCTGGTCTTCTACGCGAGCCAGCGGGGTATCTGACCCGCCCCCGGACCCGGTCCGGGGGGACCCTCAGGAAGGTCCATGCTTCGAACACCGAGCGGCGGTGTCGGCCACGGCACCGCCGCCATGGACAACGGACTGATGAGCATCGGCACGGTGCTCAATGTGCTGCGCGACGAGTTCCCCGAAGTCACCATCTCCAAGATCCGCTTCCTGGAGTCGGAGGGGCTCATCGAGCCGCAGCGGACACCGTCGGGGTACCGGAAGTTCAGCCCGGGCGACGTCGAGCGCCTCGGGCACGTCCTGAGGATGCAGCGGGACCACTATCTGCCCCTGAAGGTGATCCGCGAGCACCTGGACGCCGTGGAGCGCGGTGAGGCGCTGCCGTTGCCGTCCGTGGGGCGTCAGCGCGACGGAGAGGTGCTCTGCGAGTCCGAGGGGCCGACAGTGGCCCGGATCGGGCGTGCCGAGCTGCTGGCCGCCGTGGAGATCGGCGAGCAGGAGCTTCAGGAGTGGGAGTCGTACGGGCTCATCACACCGCTGCCCGAGGGGGTCTACGACGCCGAGGCGGTGACCGTGGCCGGTCTCGTCGTGGAACTGGGGCGGTTCGGGATCGAGCCGCGCCATCTGCGTGCCGTGAAGGCCGCCGCCGACCGTGAGGCCGGTCTTGTCGACCAGGTCGTGGCCCCGCTGCGGCGCCACCGCAATCCGCAGACCAGGGCGCACGCCGAGGCGCAGACCAAGGAGCTTGCGGGGCTCGCGGTGAAGCTGCACGCCGCGCTGGTGCAGTCCGCGCTCGGGGTGCGGCTGCCCTGACCCGGCGGGTCGCGTGGAGTGCGGGATCGGGCGCCCATTCCGTGCCCGACTACCCAAAGATGCCGGGCACGGCCTAGGGTTGCTGTGTGAACGAGCTCGACGTCGTAGGTGTCCGGGTCGAAATGCCCTCCAACCAACCGATCGTGCTCCTGCGTGAAGTGGGAGGCGACCGTTACCTCCCCATCTGGATCGGGCCGGGGGAGGCGACGGCGATCGCCTTCGCTCAGCAGGGCATGGCCCCCGCGCGACCGCTGACCCACGACCTGTTCAAGGACGTGCTGGAGGCCGTCGGCCAGGAACTCACCGAGGTGCGCATCACGGACCTGCGGGAGGGCGTCTTCTACGCGGAGCTGGTGTTCGCCAGCGGGGTCGAGGTGAGCGCCCGGCCGTCCGACGCCATAGCGCTCGCGCTGCGCACCGGGACGCCGATCTACGGCAGCGACGGGGTGCTGGACGACGCCGGCATCGCGATCCCGGACGAGCAGGAGGACGAGGTGGAGAAGTTCCGCGAGTTCCTCGACCAGATCTCGCCCGAGGACTTCGGGACCAACAGCCAGTGACCTTCCCGTCCGGGCTCCAGTGACCCTCCGGGACCGCCGGACGACAGGCCGTACGGCGATTGTCCCGAGAGCATTCGGCTAGCCTTTCCCCGCGGTGGGACACGGGAAACCACTCCTAGGGTGATTATCACTCGGCGTGCCGAGTGTGGCGGTCGTTGACGCACCCCCGGTGGCTGCCTACCGTCGAGAAGGCAGGTCAAGGACGGAGGTCGGCGTGAGAAGCAGCGGCGACGGTACGGCTGGGGGTGCCCCCGGACCCGGTCTGGGGGAGAGCAGCCCGTACCCGCTTCACAGCAGCGCGGCCGATCACGTACAGCGGCCGACAGCGGTGCCCGAGGACGGCGGGGTGGCGTCCGAGGAGATCGGTTATCGGGGGCCCACGGCCTGCGCGGCCGCGGGCATCACCTACCGGCAGCTGGACTACTGGGCCAGAACCGGTCTGGTCGAGCCGAGCGTGCGCGCCGCCTACGGGTCGGGGACGCAGCGGCTCTACAGCTTCCGGGACGTAGTCGTCCTGAAGATCGTCAAGCGGTTCCTCGACACCGGGGTCTCGCTGCAGAACATCCGCACCACGGTCCAGCACCTGCGTGAGCGCGGGTTCCGGGACCTGGAGCGGATGACGCTGATGAGCGACGGCGCGACGGTCTACGAGTGCTCCTCGCCCGACGAGGTCCACGCGCTCCTCCAGGGCGGCCAGGGCATCTTCGGGATCGCGGTCGGCGTGGTCTGGCGGGACGTGGAGAGCGCCCTCTCACAGCTGCACGGGGAGCGGGTCGACACCGGCGAGACGCTTGTGCGGCCCAATCCGGCGGACGAGCTGGCTCGGCGGCGCAATCGCGCGGTCTGAGCCCGGCGGGGGCCTGTCGGGGCCGTCCGGCTCCGTGCCGGTCCGCAGGGCATTGTCAGTGGCGTAGGGCAGCATCGGACATGTGAGAACCGCGCCCACGATCCTGCATCTCGACATGGATGCCTTCTACGCCTCGGCGGAGCAGGCAGCCAAGCCGAGCCTGCGCGGGAAAGCGGTCATCGTGGGCGGGCTCGGGCCGCGGGGCGTCGTGGCGACCTGCTCGTACGAGGCACGGGTCTTCGGGGTGCATTCGGCGATGCCCATGGCGCAGGCCCGCCGGCTGGCGCCGAACGCCGCGTATCTCGTACCGCGCTTCGGGCTCTACCGGGAGGTCAGCGAGCAGGTGATGGGCCTGCTGCGGGAGCTGTCGCCGCTGGTGGAGCCGTTGAGCCTGGACGAGGCGTTCGTGGACCTGGAGGCCGGGCAGACGGCCTGGGACGCGGAGTCGGCGCGGCTGACCGGGGTGAAGCTGCGCGGGGACATCAGGGCCGTCACAGGGCTGACCGGATCCGTGGGGCTCGCCGCCTCCAAGATGCTCGCGAAGATCGCCTCCGAGCAGGCCAAACCCGACGGGCTCGTGCTGATAGAGCCGGGCACCGAGCGGGAGCTGCTCGCCCCCATGTCCGTGCGTACGCTGCCGGGCGTGGGGCCCGCCACCGGGGACCATCTGCGGCGGGCCGGGATCACCACGGTCGGGGAGATCGCCGAGGCGGGCGAGGACGAGCTCGTACGGCTCCTGGGGAAGGCCCACGGGGTCGCGCTGTACGCCATGGCGCTCGCGCACGACGTGCGGCCCGTGGTGGCCGAGCGGGACACCAAGTCGGTGTCCGTCGAGGACACGTACGACGTGGACATCCATGACCGGGTGCGGGTGCGGATGGAGGTCCAGCGGCTCGCCGACCGGTGTGTGCGGCGGTTGCGGGGTGCGCATCTGTCGGGGCGGACCATCGTGCTGAAGGTGCGGCGGTACGACTTCTCGACGCTGACCCGGTCCGAGACGCTGAGGGGGCCCACGGACGACCCCGCGGTGGTGCGGGAGGCCGCAGCGCGGTTGCTGGAGTCCGTGGACACCACGGGCGGCGTACGGCTTCTGGGGGTGGGGGTCTCGGGGCTTGCCGACTACACGCAGGAGGATCTCTTCGCCCAGGCCCGGACGGCTGCCGCCGCCGCTGCTGCCTCTGCCGAGGAGCTTGAGCATGCGGAGAAGGAAGAAGCCGAGGAGGCGGTCGAGGAGCCGGTTCCTCCGGAGGAGCGGCGGTGGCATGCGGGGCACGATGTGCGGCATGCCGAGTTCGGGCACGGGTGGGTGCAGGGGAGTGGGCTGGGGCGGGTGACGGTGCGGTTCGAGACGCCGGGTTCCCCTCCGGGGCGGGTGCGGACGTTTCGGAGCGATGATCCTTTGTTGGAGGTTGCGGAGCCGTTGCCGTTGGTTGAGCGGCGGCCTGGGGGTGTGGGGTCCCCTGCGGGGTCGCCTGCGGGGTCGCCTGCGGCGGGCGGGGAGGGGTGACCTCGGTGCGTTTGTGTGTGCGGGTTGGTTGTGGCTTGTCGCGCAGTTCCCCGCGCCCCTGGACGACGGGGTGGCTGAGGGGGGTTTCTGGCTGCGGGTGCGTTGTGGCTTGGCGCGCAGTTCCCCGCGCCCCTAAAAGACAGCGGGGTCTCTGTGCCCCTAAGAGGCGAAGGAACTGGCCGTTTCTCTGGTTGGCGGCTCCCGGGCTGCCCCTACGGGGACTCGTCCTTGCCTGCCAGGTGGCCGAAGTCGCGGTCCGGGAAGGGGGGCGGGGGGGCTACGTCCAGGCCGTAGTGGTGGTAGAGCTGGAGTTCTTGTTCGGGGGAGAGGTGGCGGCCCACGCCGAAGTCGGGGGCGTCCTTGATCAGGGCGCGTTCGAAGGGGACGCGCAGGGCCCCGTCGGCCAGCTCGCTGGGCTCCAGGGGGACGAAGGCGTCTCTGCTGAACAGGCCGGTGCGTATGGCCGCCCACTCCGGTACACCGGTCGCGTCGTCGAGGTAGACCTCGTCGACGGTGCCGATTTTGGTGCCGTTGCGGTCGAACGCCTTGCGGCCTATCAGGTTGCGCGGATCGATGTCGGTCTGCACGGGCCCTCCAGCTGCTCGCAACTCATCCGTAAGCACTACGAAAGAGCACTTTGAGGAGGGCGGCCACTCGAGGGAACCCCGCTGGTACGCTGGGCAACGGCTGCTGACCCCGTGCGGGAGAGTCCTCCAGGCTTCATCGGAGGCGCCGAAGGAGCAAATCCTCCCCGGAATCTCTCAGGCCCACGTACCGCATGGACGAGGTCACTCTGGAAAGCAGAGCGGTGTTCGAGTTTTTGACGGCTTCCGCTCTCACCGACGGTGAAAGCCGGTGTGCCTACACGGCGGGCCGGTGAAGCTCTCAGGTTGAGATGACAGAGGGGGAGGCCGTCCGGGCACCCATGCAGTGGTGCCCCTCGAAGGTCGTCAGACCAGGAGGCCTCCGCACATGACCGCCCATCGTATTCCGCTCTCAGAGCTCGAACAGGGAATCCCCTTCGAGCAGCGCCACATCGGGCCCGACCTCGAAGCCCGGGCCAAGATGCTCGCGCACGTGGGGTACGGCTCGCTCGACGAGCTGACGGCCACCGCGGTCCCGGATGTGATCAAGAACGCCGACTCGCTCGAACTGCCGGGCGCCCGCACCGAGGCCGAGGTACTGGCCGAGCTGCGCTCCCTCGCGGACCGCAACCAGGTGCTGGATTCCATGATCGGGCTCGGGTACTACGGGACGTTCACTCCGCCCGTGATCCTGCGCAATGTCATGGAGAGTCCGGCCTGGTACACCGCGTACACGCCGTATCAGCCCGAGATCTCGCAGGGTCGCCTTGAGGCGCTGCTGAACTTCCAGACCGTGGTCGCCGAGCTGACCGGACTGCCGACCTCCGGGGCCTCGCTGCTCGACGAGGGCACGGCGGCCGCCGAGGCCATGGCGCTGTCGCGGCGCATGGGCAAGAACAAGAAGGGCCTGTTCCTCGTCGACGCGGACACCATGCCGCAGACGATCGCCGTGATCGAGACCCGCGCCGAGCCGACCGGCGTCGAGGTCGTCGTCGCCGACCTGAGCGACGGCATTCCGGCCGAGCTCGCCGAGCGCGAGATCAACGGCGTACTCCTCCAGTACCCCGGCGCCTCCGGTGCCGTACGGGACCTCAGGCCCGTCGTCGAGCGGGCGCACGAGCTCGGCGCGGTCGTCACCGTCGCCGCCGATCTGCTCGCCCTGACGCTGCTCACCTCGCCCGGTGAGCTCGGCGCCGACATCGCGGTCGGTACGACCCAGCGCTTCGGGGTGCCGATGGGCTTCGGCGGGCCGCACGCCGGATACATGGCCGTGCGCGAGAAGTTCGCGCGCAGCCTGCCCGGCCGGCTCGTCGGCGTCTCGGTCGACGCGGACGGCAACAAGGCGTACCGGCTCGCCCTGCAGACGCGCGAGCAGCACATCCGCCGCGAGAAGGCGACCAGCAACATCTGTACGGCCCAGGTGCTGCTCGCCGTGATGGCCGGGATGTACGCCGTCTACCACGGGCCCCAGGGACTGAAGTCCATCGCGCGGCGCACCCACCGGTACGCCACGATCCTCGCCGCGGGCCTGAAGGCCGGCGGGGTCGAGGTCGTCCACGAGGCGTACTTCGACACGCTGACCGTGCGGGTGCCGGGCAAGGCGGCCGAGACGCTCGCGGCGGCGCGCCGGGGCGGGGTCAACCTCCGGCTCGTCGACGCCGACCACCTGTCCCTCGCCTGCGACGAGACCACCACGCGGGCCCAACTGGGTGCTGTCTGGGCCGCGTTCGGGGTCGACGGCGACGTGGCCCTGCTGGACGGGGCGACGGAGGACACGCTGCCGGCCGCGCAGCTGCGCACCGACGAGTACCTCACGCATCCGGTCTTCCACCAGTACCGTTCCGAGACCGCGATGCTGCGCTACCTGCGCCGGCTCGCTGACCGTGACTACGCGCTCGACCGGGGCATGATCCCGCTGGGCTCCTGCACGATGAAGCTCAACGCGACGACCGAGATGGAGCCGGTGACCTGGCCCGAGTTCGGTCAGCTGCACCCCTTCGCGCCCGCCGAGCAGGCGCAGGGCTATCTCACGCTCATCCGTGAGCTGGAGGAGCGGCTCGCCGAGGTCACCGGGTACGACAAGGTGTCGCTGCAGCCCAACGCCGGTTCGCAGGGCGAGCTGGCCGGTCTGCTGGCCGTACGCGGCTATCACCGGGCCAACGGCAACGAGCAGCGCACGGTCTGCCTCATCCCGTCGTCCGCGCACGGGACGAACGCCGCGAGTGCGGTGATGGCCGGGATGAAGGTCGTCGTCGTGAAGACCGCCGACGACGGCGAGATCGACGTCGAGGACCTGCGGGCCAAGATCGAGCAGCACCGCGACGAGCTGTCGGTACTGATGATCACGTACCCCTCGACGCACGGGGTGTTCGAGGAGCACGTCGCCGACATCTGCGCCCAGGTGCACGAGGCGGGCGGCCAGGTGTACGTCGACGGCGCCAACCTCAACGCACTGGTGGGGCTTGCCAAGCCGGGGCACTTCGGCGGCGACGTCTCGCACCTCAACCTGCACAAGACGTTCTGCATCCCGCACGGCGGCGGCGGTCCGGGCGTGGGCCCGGTGGGGGTGCGCTCGCACCTGGCGCCGTATCTGCCGAACCACCCGCTGCAGCCCGCCGCGGGCCCGGAGACGGGCGTGGGCCCGATCTCGGCCGCTCCCTGGGGCTCCGCGGGCATCCTGCCCATCTCGTGGGCGTACGTCCGTCTCATGGGCGGTGAGGGGCTCAAGCGGGCCACCCAGGTCGCCGTGCTCAGCGCCAACTACATCGCCAAGCGTCTTGAGCCGCACTTCCCGGTGCTCTACACCGGTCCCGGCGGGCTCGTGGCGCACGAGTGCATCATCGATCTGCGGCCGCTGACCAAGGCGACCGGTGTGAGCGTCGACGACGTCGCCAAGCGGCTGATCGACTACGGGTTCCACGCGCCGACGATGTCGTTCCCGGTGGCCGGCACGCTGATGATCGAGCCCACGGAGAGCGAGGATCTGACCGAAATCGACCGGTTCTGTGACGCGATGATCGCCATCCGTGCGGAGATCGAGAAGGTCGGCTCGGGCGAGTGGGCGGCGGACGACAACCCGCTGCGGAACGCCCCGCACACGGCCGCCGCGCTCGGCGACGCCTGGGAGCACGCGTACAGCCGCGAGGAGGCGGTGTTCCCGGCCGGTGTCTCGGCCGCGGACAAGTACTGGCCGCCGGTGCGCCGGATCGACCAGGCCTACGGCGACCGGAACCTGGTCTGCTCCTGCCCGCCGCTGGACGCCTACGAAGAGTAATCACCGACGGACATGAGTCGGGGCCGGTTCGGGATTCCTTCCCGGGCCGGCCCCTCATATGTCCGGACGGCTTGCCCCCGCCGCCCTCGGTGCACCGCGCCGCTCAGGCGGCGGTCATCACGTCCAGGGCCACAGGGCGATGTGGAGCGATGATCCGGCCGTCCGGCAGGAGCTCACCGGTGTCCTCGAAGAGGAGAACGCCGTTGCACAGCAGGCTCCATCCCTGCTCCGGGTGGTGCGCCACAAGAAGCGCGGCCTCCCGGTCGGCGGAGTCGGCTGTCGGGCACGGTGGCTGGTGCTGGCACATTGATGGGATCTTTCGCTTTGGTGTGAGGTCGGTGATCGGTGTCGTGTCTGTTCCGCGGCTCGAACTGATGCTCATTGCCGCCCCCCGTTTGTCAGATGGTCCGGAACCCAGTGTTGCCCTACGGGCGTCAATCCGCAGGGATTTGGCGTCAGCGCTCCTCACAGGTTGATGACGCATCACCCGTGCGGACGGTTCATTCCAACTGGGCTGCCTCTTCGGGTGGTTAGTAATGGTCGGATGGGGCTAGTCCGGACGGGCCGGGGGTGCGCTGCGTCCCCCGGGCGTCACTCCGCGCAACACCGTTCCCAAAGCAATACCGCCCCCAAAGCAATACCGTCCCACACGGCAGCGTGCCCCGCGGCCGGGGTGGGGCCGCGGGGCACGGAAGCCGGGGTGCGCTCAGGCGGGTGAGCCGAGCAGCGGGGCGGGCGTCGGCGTCGGTGTGAGCCGATGCGTCAGGACGGGCAACAGCTCGGCCACACGGTGCGGTCGGTGCGCGGCGATGCCGGGCGGGGCGGGAGCCAGTGGCACCAGGAGGTCGGTGGCCGCGGGATGGCCCTGAGCGCCGTCGGCCGCGCAGTCGCCGTGCAGCCAGAGTGTGAGCATGTAGAGCTCGGGTACGGACAGCAGACGGGCCTGGTACGACCCGGTCATCGTCTCGGCCTGGCGCAGGGCGCGCTCGGTGGCGGTGACGTACGGGCCCTCGAAGAAGTGCGAGAAGGCCCAGCCGTCCGGGGTCAGCCTCGTTTCCGCGGCCGCCACGGCGCGTTCGCCGCAGCGGATCAGGAAGCGCCACCCGGCCAGGCGGGTGGCCGAGGCGCCCGCCGGGGCGATCCGGTCGAGCACGTGGACGGGCAGCGGTAGATCGGGTGTGGCGGGTCCCTGCGCGTTGCGCAGGGACGGGGTACGCGCTTCACGGACCGCGGTGGGGGAACCGAGGGCGGTGAGGACGGTGCGCAACGCGGGCGCGGGAGCCGGGGGAACATGCAGCGGCATGGTGGGTCGCCTCTCATTCGACAGGCATGATGGCGCGAGGGCGGGGGCGGACGGCGCTGTCAGCTCTCGGGTCAGAGGAGCGAGGGCCCAAGATCCGGTCGTCAAAGTGACGTCGTTCGCCCGAAGGGTCGGCCGCGTGGCGGGCGGCACTTTGACGGCAGGACCTACCATGGCGAACGCCAACTCTCTGCCTCGTTCGCGGAGTTTATACGACACGTGTTCTGACGGTGTTTCGTCTAGCCGTTCCGCGCATTAAGGGCAAGAGACAATTCGGTCGGCGTGACGTGCGTTTGGTCCTGGTTCTCCAGGGGTACCCGTCGATGACCTCGGAATATGCCACCGGGGTGGACGGCCGGTTCCTGTCGGCGTTTTTCACGACAGGGTCGATCGTCGAAAGCGTGCACTGACCCATGCCCAGTGAATGTGCCTGCGGGTATCTGCGTTCAGAGTAGCGCCCGGGGGGTCTGTTCCAGGGCGTTATCGATCACACTGCCTGGGCATCATCCCACGTGACCCGGGACATCAGCGGCCGGTTCGTCGGGCTGCCCAGTCGAGGAGGGACACTTCGATGGGGGAGAAGGTCGTGGCGGGGCCGATCGGGCTGTCCGATCGGCAGCGGTACCGCGAAAAGCTCCAGCAGTGTCTGGCGGGGCTGGCGCGGTTGCTGGCGGAGAAGCGGTTCGACCGCCCCAAGAATCTCATGGGCCTGGAGATCGAGCTGAATCTCGCCGGTCCTGACGGCATGCCGAGAATGATGAATGCGCAAGTACTTGAGCGCATCGCGAGCCGGGATTTCCAAACAGAACTCGCCATGTTCAATCTGGAAGTCAACATTGCTCCCCATCGGCTCGGCGGCCGTGTATTCGACCGGCTCGCCGAGGAGTTGCGCACGTCACTCGCATATGCCCACCGGAAGGCGAACGAGGTCGACGCCGGAATCGTGATGATCGGTATTCTGCCGACGATCGCCCGCGACGACCTGGTCTCCGCGAACCTTTCCGACGTGGACCGCTACACGCTGCTCAACGACCAGATCGTGGCGGCACGCGGCGAGGACTTCAGGCTGGACATCGAGGGCGTGGAGCGGCTCAGCTGCACCTCGGCGTCCATCGCGCCCGAAGCCGCCTGCACCTCCGTGCAGTTGCACCTCCAGGTCACGCCGGGACGCTTCGCCGACGTGTGGAACGCGGCGCAGGCGGTGGCCGCCGTCCAGGTCGCGGTGGGCGCCAACTCGCCCTTCCTCTTCGGCCGCGAGCTGTGGCGCGAGTCGCGGCCCCCGCTGTTCCTGCAGTCCACCGACACCCGTCCGCCCGAACTCCAGGCACAGGGGGTCCGCCCGCGGACCTGGTTCGGGGAGCGCTGGATCTCGTCGGCGTACGACCTGTTCGAGGAGAACCTGCGCTTCTTCCCGCCCTTGCTGCCGATCTGCGACGAGGAGGATCCGCAGACTGTCCTCGACAAGGGCGGCACGCCCAAGCTCGCCGAACTCGTGCTCCACAACGGCACCATCTACCGCTGGAACCGCCCGGTGTACGGCATCGACGACGGCGTCCCGCATCTGCGCGTGGAGAACCGCGTGCTGCCCGCGGGCCCCACGGTCACCGACGTGATCGCCAACGCGGCCTTCTACTACGGGCTCGTACGGGCCCTCGCGAGCGAGGCGCGGCCGGTGTGGACACGGCTGCCCTTCGAGGCCGCGGCCACCAACTTCGACCAGGCCTGCCGGTACGGCATCGACGCGCGGCTGGAGTGGCCGCGACGCGGCAGGTACGGCGGGACCACGCGGATTCCCGCGCCACAGCTGGTGCTGGACGAGCTGCTGCCGCTAGCGGCCGCGGGCCTGGAAGCGTGGGGCGTCGAGCCGGCCGACCGGGACCTCTACCTCGGCGTCATCGAGGAGCGCTGCAAGCGGGGCGTCAACGGGGCCTCCTGGCAGTCCCGTACGTTCCACAAGGCGCTGGAGGGCGGCATGGGGCGGCATGCCGCGCTGGCCGCCACGACGAAACGGTACGCCGAGCTGATGCACCTCGGTGAGCCCGTGCACACCTGGCCGGTCGGGTTACCGGCGCCCGCCGTTTCGCTCGGGTGAGGTCGGCGGGGTGACGTGTGGCCGTCCGGTGGGCGGACGTGTTGTGGTGCGGTGAGTGGACGCGTGGTGGTGGTGCGGTGGGTGGGTGCTCAGTTCTGGTCGCCGGCCCGTACGACGGCCTTGAGGATCACCGAGTGGATCTGGGACGGGTCGGTGACCAGGTGGGCCGAGCCTCCGGTCGCCTCGGCGATCTCGTCGAGCTCCTTCTTGTCGGCCTCAGGGCCCACCGCGATCGCGATCAGCGGTACCGGGCGGTCCGGATCGGTCAGCTGCCGCAGCTGGGCGACGAGGGCGGGGCGCGAGATGCTCCCCGGATCCTCGTTCACGCCGTCGGTCAGCAGCACCAGCGCGTTGAACTTGCCCTTCGTGTAGGAGGCCGTGGCCTCCTTGTACGCCGCCAGCGTGGTGTCGTAGAGGCCCGTGGCGCCGTCCTCGACCGGCTTCAGGCTGTCGAAGGCCGCCGACAGAAGGTCCCGCTGGGTGCTGCCCGCCGCGCGGCCGCCCAGCCGCTCGGTCGGGACGAGCACGCGGTAGTCGCGGTTGCCGTCGACCTTCCTGGAGAACGTCCAGAGCCCCACCTCGTCCTGAGGGGTGAAGGTGGCCAGCGCCTGCGACAGCGCCGCCTTGGTCACCTCCATACGGGACTCGCTGGTGCCCGGCACCGGCTTCGACATGGACGTGGAGATGTCGACGACCGTGGTGAGCCGGGTGCTCCGCACGGTGATCGTCCACATGCCGAGGGCTTCCTCGATCTCCTTGTCCGTGACCGGTTCCTCCGGCAGCTCCTTGTACGGCTGCGGGGCGCGGCCGCCGGCGCGGGTCACCAGCCTGTCCGGGATGTTGTCGTCATCCGTACGGAAGCCGTGCTTCTCCAGGATCCGGCGTCCGTCCGGCTCGCCGAGGAGGGTCATGAACCGCAGCGCGGCCCGGCTCTCGTCCGTGGTCAGCGCCGGCTCGTCGACCAGCGCGAACGGGTAGTCGAGCAGGGGCGAGCCGTCCTTCGCGTAGAAGAGGTCGAGGTCGTCGCCGCTGTCCGCGGTCGTGTTGTACGCGTACGCCGCCTGCTCGGAGAGGATCAGGGCCTGGTTGCGCTTCGGGTTGCCCTGCTCGGTGCTGGAGAGGTCGCGCGGCAGGGTGTCCAGGACCTGGCTGTCGCTGTCGGAGGCGCGCAGGGAGAGGGCCTTCGCGGTGGCCGCCGCCAGGATGTCGCCGTCCTTGGCCTTGCCCACCGCGTGCGTCAGCCGGGTCAGAGCGAGCAGACCGGTGGCACTGCGCGACGGGTTGCCCGCCCCGAGCCTCAGCCGCTCGCTCGTCGTCGTCGCGTCCGCCAGTTCGGTCCAGCTGTACGTCTTCAGGGGCCACCCGAGCGACTTCGCCGCCGTCGGGATCATGGCGACGCCGACGGGTGACGAGGCGACGTTGCCCGCAGCCGTCACCGGAGTCGACCTGCCGTCCGCCACGATCCGGTTCACCCACACACCCGAGTCCGGCACCCATGCCTCGAACTCGGTGGCACTCTTCTCCTTCGACCGCAGGGCGTCCGTGACCTTGTACGCCTCCCGGGCGGTCACCTGGACGTCGAGGCAACTGCCGTCGGACGTCACGTCGTTGTCCCGGGCGTAGCCGGCCGCGTCCTTGAGCGCGGGCGCGATGTCGGGAGCGGCGGCGACCCTCAGGCGTACGGCACTGTCCCAGCAGGACGAGCCGAAGGAGAGCACGCCGCCCTCGACCGCGGCCGCCGTGCCCGCTGCGAGGGCGAACACGAGGGCCGTCGTGAGCGCCACGTTGCGGCGCCGCGCGCGCCGCCGGGGGCCGGTGGCTCCCGTCCGGGACCCGTCGGGCAAGCTGTGACGTCCCATGGCGGTTGTGCCCTTCCCTGGTCGAGCCGGAGTCGTTGAAGCCGTGAAACGGCCGAATGCTATGGCATCGGGGGAGGGGTGCCCGCAGGGTGTCCGTCCCCCCGACGGCTTGTCGCGCACGATCTTCGCAACTTCTTTCGAGACCCTAGCGGGGCGAAGATGGGGATGAGGCGGGATTGCTCAACTGGAGGCAGGAGTGCACGTGGAGGCAGGGTCGGTGGCTGATTCAATTCCCGAGGACCGGCCCGCACGGCGGATTCTCCGCGACGAGACACTGCTCGTACTGGGCGTCTCGCTCGGGGCCAGCGGGGTCTCCGCGCTGATCAGCTTTGTCGGCTCGGTCACCAAACCGGGAGGCCTCAAGGACCAGGCGGCCACGCTCAACGCCTCGGCCGCGCCCGGCCGGCCTTGGCTCGATCTGGCGTGGCAGCTGTTCGGGATCGCTTCCGCGCTGGTGCCGGTCGCCCTCGTCGCGCACTTCCTGCTGCGTGAGGGGAAGGGGCTGCGCACGCTCGGCTTCGACCGCACCCGTCCGTGGCCCGACCTTGCCCGGGGTGCCGCGATCGCCGCGGTGATCGGCAGCTCGGGGATCGCCTTCTATCTGGCGGCCCGCGGCCTCGGCTTCAACCTCACCGTGGTGCCCGAGGCGCTGCCCGAGGTGTGGTGGAAGTACCCGGTGCTGATCCTCTCCGCGATCCAGAACTCGGTCCTGGAGGAGGTCATCGTCGTCGGGTATCTGCTGCGCCGCCTCGACCAGTTGGGCTGGACACCGGTGGGCGCCCTGGTGGCCAGCTCGGTGCTGCGCGGCTCGTACCACCTCTACCAGGGCATCGGCGGGTTCATCGGCAACATGGTGATGGGCGTGGTCTTCGTCTACCTGTACCGCCGCTGGGGCCGCGTCGGGCCGCTGGTGGTCGCCCACTCGCTGCTCGACATCGGGGCGTTCGTGGGGTACGCGCTGCTGGCGGGGAAGGTGGACTGGCTGCCCACCGCGTGAACAGCGGGAAGCGGGAAGCGGGAAGTGCGGACAGCGGGAAGCGCGGACAGCGCGAGGGGGGCGTACGAGATCTCGTACGCCCCCCTCGCGCTGTTCAGGCGAGGAGTTCGCCCTCGATGACGGTGACCGCGCGGCCGGTGAGCAGCGTGCGGTCGCCGCGTAGTTCGGTCCGTACGAGGCCGGAGCGGTACGAGGCCTGGCGGCCGGTGAGGCCGGTGCGGCCGAGGCGCTCGGACCAGAAGGGCGCGAGGGCCGTGTGGGCGCTGCCGGTGACCGGGTCCTCGTCGATGCCGATGTTCGGGAAGAAGCAGCGGGAGACGAAGTCGTAGCCCCCGGAGGGGTCCCCCGCGCGGGCCGTGGCGATGATGCCGCGCTCTGAGTAACGGGCGAGGGACGCGAGGTCGGGGGAGAGCCCCAGGACCGTCTTCTCGTCGGCGAGTTCGATCAGCAGGTCGCCGACGTTCGGGCCCGTGTCATGCGCGCTGAGCGGCTCGGCCCCCAGCGCCTCGGCGACACCCTGCGGGACCTTGACCGGGGTGAGCGGGGCCGTCGGGAAGTCCAGCGTGATCGAGCCGTCCCCGTGCGCCGTGGCGATGAGCACGCCGCTCCTGGTCGCGAACCGTACGGGCCCCTGGGCGGCGCCCGTCGTGGCCAGTACGTGCGCGGTGGCGAGTGTCGCGTGGCCGCACATCGCCACCTCGGCGGCGGGCGTGAACCAGCGCAGCGCCCAGTCGGCCTCTCCGCCCGCCGGGAGGGGGTGGGCGAACGCGGTCTCGGCGTGGTTGACCTCCAGGGCCACGTTCTGGAGCCAGGCGTCGTCCGGGAAGGACGTGGAGGCGTCGAGGAGGAGGACCCCGGCCGGGTTGCCGGCGAAGGGGCGGTCGGTGAAGGCGTCGACGATTCGAATCCGCATGACGCAGACGCTAGGCGCTGGTCAGAGGCTCGGGCCAAGGCCAATCCGGGGCGGGTGGACCGGTGGCGGGGCGTGCGGGGATCCATGGGGGCTCTGGGGCTAGTGGGCGTGCGTGCGTGGTGGCGGCGCCCTCTTTTGTCGGCCTTTCGTCGGCGGGCCTTGTCAGCCGAACAGTTCCGATATATCGTTGACGCATCGCGACAGATCAACGATCGAATGGAGTGATTGCGATGCGTTCCCATGGAGAGGAATACGGACCGGGGTTCGGCCCCGGTGAAGGACGTGGCCGCGGACATGGCGGACCCGGACACCCCGGTCGGGGTGGCTTCGAGGGCAGGCGTTCCGCCTTCGGTCCCTTCGGACCCGGTTTCGGTGGTCCCGGCTTCGGCCCGGGCCCCTGGGGCGGGCGCGGAGGCCGGGGCGGACCGCGCGGCAGGGCACGGCGCGGCGACGTACGCGCGTCGATTCTGGCCCTGCTCAAGGACCGGCCGATGCACGGCTACGAGATGATCCAGGAGATCGCCGAGCGCAGTGGCGGGGCGTGGAAGCCCAGCCCCGGTTCGGTGTACCCCACCCTTCAGCTTCTGGAGGACGAGGGGCTGATCAGCAGTGCGACCGAGGGCGGCAAGAAGCTCTTCTCGCTCACCGACGCCGGCCGTACCGCGGCCGACGAGGGCCCCGACGCGCCCTGGGAGGACGCCGGGCGCGGGGTCGACTGGGAGGCGCTGAGCGACATCCGGCAGGCCGGCTTCGGTCTGATGGAGGCGTTCGGGCAGGTCTGGAAGACCGGCAGCAAGGAGCAGCGCGAGAAGGCGCTGACCGTCATCAACGACGCGCGCAAGAAGCTGTATCTGATCCTCGCCGACGAGGACTGATGGTGCGCCAATGGGGGGTACTTCGACTTCGAGGTACCCCCCTTCGGTGTGTGGCGTCGAGCGTGTGACAGCCCGTTCCGGGCCCGCTCTAGGCCACCAGCCCGCCCAGCTTGCGCAGGGACTCGTTCAGGGCCGCCGTCGCCGAGTCCTTCAGCTTGCCCGCCATCAGCGAGACGGCGGCGCCCGTGAACTCGCCGTCGATACGGACGGTCGTGGCCTCGCCGTCGGGGGTCAGCGTGTATCGCGTGGCGACGATCACGGCCATCGGGCCCTTGCCGCGGATCGCGAGCGTGCGGGCGGCCTCCACCTCCTCGATGGTCCAGTTGACCTCGGCGGGGAAACCCATCATCTTCATGTTCTCCTCGAAGGTGCCGCCGACTTCGAGGGACTCGGGACCGCCCTTCGGGAAGCTGGTGTGGGTGGAGTTCCACTCGCCGTACGAGGAGAAGTCCGTGAGCTGTGCCCAGACCTTCTCGGCGGGCGCCTCCATCCGTGCTTCCGCGCTGACTTCGGCCATGCGATTACCCCTCGTCTCGGGTGCTGCGCCGGGCGCAGCTGGCTACGGTGTCGCGGAACGTAGCCGCAGGGCCCTCAACATTCAATACTGATGAACCGTCAGGAAGTGTGGAGGCGGGGAGACGGGGAGACGGGGAGACGGCAGGGGAAGGGGTTCCCGGCGGGCGCTCAGCCGACGCGCCGTATCACCGCCGCGTCGAACAGGTCCCAGGCGCGTGGGTACGGCCCTTCGTCGTGGCAGTGCCAGGCGTCCCAGAACAGGTCGGCGGGCAGCGCGTCGTCGGGGGCGTAGACCCGGTACACGTAATGCCTGCCGTCGATGGCCGGCAGGACCACCAGCCAGCACCTGCTCTCCATGCTGCGTTGGACGAGCGCCGGTGCGATGCGGTTGCGCGAGGGGCGCAGGGCAAGGCGGCGCGCGCCCGTCGGGGGAAACGGCGCGATGTCATCCGTAAGGAGGAGGAGCCGGACAGTCATGCCCACCCTGTGTCGGACGCGAAAATGCTTCCCCGCGAGGATGACTCGATCCGAAGGGACTGATGGGGTAAGGGATGTGCAATCCCGTACTTCCCACCAGCAGGCCGCCGGGCACGACCCGGTCCGCGTGGACATCGAGGCCCGGCTCAGCGAGGAGCTGGCAGCGGTGGTCATGGGTGCGCGCAGACGGGCGCTGCGGGACGGGGACCGGCAGATCGACACGGCCCATCTGCTGCACGCGCTCCTGGAGTCCGACCCGGAGGTGCGCGAGACCTTCGAGAGCGGCCCTCAGGTCGCCCGGCTGCTCGGCTACCTCGTCCAGCGCAGCATCGGCTACGGACTGCGCTGGCAGAGCTCCGTCGAGGACTCCGGTGCCATACCCGTGGTGACCGAGGACGGATGGTCGCCGGTGGCGGCGGGCGCCCTTGAGGTCGCCGGCGAGCGGGCCCTGCGACGCGGCGACGAACGCGCGGGCGCGGTCGACCTGCTCGCGGCGATCGTCGCCGAGCCCGAGTCGCGGGCGGTGGAGGTGCTGGGGCGCGCGGGGGTCGACGTACCGGTGCTGCTCGCGCGGATCGATGCCGCGACGGGTCGGGGCATCGAGGCCTGAGCCGGGACCGGGGCGTGCGGGGGTGTCGGCGGTCCATTCGGTGAGACAGGTGTCATTGGGGATGACGCTCATGTCGTCGCCTGTCATCATGTGCCGGTGCATACGTCTGAGAGCAGTCAGGGCAACCGCGGGAGGGGCTTCGGGCTCGGCCTCGCGCTCGCGTCAGCGGTCGCCTTCGGGGGATCCGGTGTCGCGGCCAAGCCGTTGATCGAGGCGGGGCTGGACCCGCTGGACGTGGTGTGGCTGCGGGTCGCCGGAGCCGCGCTGGTGATGCTTCCGCTGACCGTGCGCCACCGGGGGCTGGTGCGCAGCCGGCCGGCGCTGCTCGCCGGGTTCGGACTGCTCGCCGTGGCCGGTGTCCAGGCCTTCTACTTCGCCTCGATCTCGCGCATACCCGTCGGGGTCGCGCTGCTCGTCGAGTACCTCGCGCCCGCACTCGTCCTCGGCTGGGTGCGGTTCGTCCAGCGGCGGCCGGTGACCCGTGCCGCGGCCCTCGGGGTCGTCCTCGCCGTCGGCGGTCTCGCCTGTGTCGTCGAGGTGTGGTCGGGGCTGAGCTTCGACGTCCTCGGGCTGCTGCTCGCGCTCGGCGCCGCCTGCTGCCAGGTCGGCTACTTCGTCCTGTCCGACCAGGGCAGCGACGCGGGCGAGGAGGCCCCGGATCCGCTCGGCGTCATCGCGTACGGACTGCTGGTCGGCGCCCTCGTCCTGACGGTCGTGGCGCGGCCGTGGGGCATGGACTGGTCGGTGCTCGGCGGCACCGCCGAGATGGACGGCACGGCGGTCGCGGCCTCCCTGCTGCTGGGCTGGATCGTGCTGATCGCGACCGTCGTCGCCTACGTGACCGGCGTCAAGTCCGTGCGCAGGCTTTCCCCGCAGGTGGCAGGCGTCGTGGCCTGTCTGGAGGCGGTCATCGCGACCGTGCTCGCCTGGGTCCTGCTCGGTGAGCACCTGTCGGCGCCGCAGATCATCGGCGGCGCGGTCGTCCTGTGCGGAGCGTTCATCGCCCAGTCGTCCACGCCCGCCAAGGCCTCGCAGACACCGGTGGCAGGCGGCACGGGCGACGCCGAAAGGGAGTTGTCGGCGCGAGGCACCGCCGTCTAGGCTCTTGATCATGCATTCGGACGCGCTCGTTCTTCCGCCTCCGGCCGCCTGAGGCGGGCCCTCCGGAATTCCCGCCCGGCCAGCGGCCGGGCGGAACGGTGCTGCCCGCGGATGAAGTCCGAGGACCATCCGCGCCGAGACGACCCACCTGGTCGCGGCGACTCACCCGCCTGACGAGGCTCGTACGCCCGGTCCGGGCGACGTGCCGCTCGTACGGCGCGACGTGGTCCTTTCCCGAACTTCTGCGGATCTGCGGAGAGAACACGTGTCGCATGCTGTTTCCGGCCTGCCCATCGGGCGAGGCCTCCTCTATCTGACCATCGCCGGCGCCGCCTGGGGCACCGCGGGCGCGGTCGCCTCACTCGTCTACCGCGCCAGCGACATGGGCCCCGTCGCCCTGTCCTTCTGGCGCTGCGCGGGCGGCCTCGCGCTGCTGCTCGCCGTCCGGTCGCTCCGGCGCCGGCCACGCCCCACCGCACGCCCCCTCCGTACGAGGCTGCTGCGGACCGGAGCCACGGGTGTGGGGCTCGCGGTGTTCCAGACCGCGTACTTCGCCGCCGTCGAGGCCACCGGACTCGCCGTGGCCACCGTCGTCACCCTCGGCGCCGGTCCCGTACTCATCGCGCTGGGGGCGCGGCTCACCATGGGCGAACGGCTCGGGCGCGCCGGATACGCAGCCGTCGCCGGGGCGCTCGCCGGGCTCATGGTGCTCGTGCTGGGCAGCGGTGGTGCGTCGGTCCGGCCGTCGGGCGTCGTGCTCGCGGTCGTGTCCGCTGCCGGGTACAGCGTGATGACGCTCCTGACCCGCTGGTGGGGGCGCGACGGCGGCACCGACGTGTCGTCCACCACCGTGGGGGCGTTCGCCGTCACGACCCTGTGTCTGCTGCCGTTCGGGATCATCGAGGGGCTCGTACCGCAT
The DNA here is from genome assembly GCF_042715345.1 of Streptomyces sp. NPDC058697. Taxonomy (NCBI): domain Bacteria; kingdom Bacillati; phylum Actinomycetota; class Actinomycetes; order Kitasatosporales; family Streptomycetaceae; genus Streptomyces; species Streptomyces sp. NPDC058697. The sequence continues at coordinate 321,428 of NZ_JBHXSU010000008.1, read as the reverse complement.
ACCGCCGAACCTGCCCGCGTCGTCGCGCTGGTGGCGTTCATCGCGGCGGTCCCGACGGCCCTCGCCTACGCCCTGTACTTCGCGGGCGCGGCCGTCGTCCGCTCGGCCACCGTCTCCGTGATCATGCTGCTCGAACCGGTGAGCGCGGCGGTCCTGGCCGTCGGACTGCTCGGCGAGCGGCTGACCGCTGCCACGGTCGCGGGCACGCTGTTGATGCTCGGCTCGGTGGCGGGGCTCGCGCTCGCGGAGGCACGGGGCACGGGGACCGCGAGGCGGGCACCCGAGGAGGAGCCGGCGCTGGGCTGAGGACCCGCGGGCACCGGCGAACGTCGGTACCGGCCGTGTGGGCCCGGCCCCGTAGGGTCCACACGGCCGGTCACCTGTGAAGCGGCACGTGCCACCTCGGCGTCACCTGCTGCCGCGTCGCCGCAGCAGGTGTTCCCGCGCCGCCGTGTCACCCGGACCGCCTCTTGTGCTCAGTTCGGTCAGAACGCGGTTCTGGATTTCCTCCGGCCGGTGATTCGCGTACTTGAACTTCGCGCGTACGTCCGTCACTTCGAGCCGCAGGCCGCGGATCCCGGGGAGGAGGCGGCCGAACGGGGCCTCGCCGACCGCCGCACGGGCGGAACCGCCCTCGGGCTGGAAGTGGCCGAGCTGGCGGTTGAGGAGCTCGGCCTTCTCGGCCGGGTCGTCCACCACATGGGCGGTGCACCGGAGTTGGACCGCCGCGTAGAAGCTCGTCGGAGTGCCGTGCTCGGGCGGGGAGTCCGGTGGAGCCTGCCAGGGGCCGGGCACGTACACATAGTCGTCGACCACGCTCAGGGTCACGACCGGGTTCGCGTCGAGGGCCGGCCACACCGGGTTCGGGCGGGCCAGGTGGGCGAGGACCAGTCCGTACGGTCCGGGCTCGGGCTCGTGGGCGAAGTGCATCGGCTGGACGTGCGGAGGCTCGCCGGGCAGGCCGTTCACGGAGAGCTGGCCGAAGTCGTGGGCGGCCAGCCACTGCTGCCATTCGGCGTCGTCGTGGGGCGCGTCCCAGGGGTGTATGAGCATCACAGGACCGCCAGGTAGTCGGGGACCTCGATCCCGGGGGCGAGGTCGGCGGCGGGGACCGGGGCGCCGTATCCCTTGCGGAGCGGGAGGACTCCGGTCCAGTGCGGCAGACCGAGGTCCTCGGGCTCGTCGTTCGGGCCGCCGGTGCGCAGCTTGGCCGAGACCTCGGCGAGGTCCAGGCGGAGCACGGCGGTGGCGGCCAGCTCCTTGCCGTTGGCGGGCCGGGAGTCGTAGGAGCGGCCGGGCACCACGTGGTCCACCAGCGCGTCCAGGGCCTCCCGCTTCTCGTCGGGGTCCGTCACCTGGTGGGCGATGCCGTGCACCACCACGGAGCGGTAGTTGATCGAGTGGTGGAAGGCCGAGCGGGCCAGCACCAGCCCGTCGACGTGCGTGACGGTGACGCACACCGGCAGGCCCGGGTCGGCCTGTCCCGCCATCCGCAGCGGGCGCGAACCCGTCGAGCCGTGCAGATAGAGATGCTCACCGACCCGCCCGTACAGCGTGGGCAGCACGACCGGCGCCCCGTCGCGGACGAAGCCCAGATGGCAGACGTACCCCTCGTCGAGGATCGAGTGCACCATCTCGTGGTCGTACGCGGCACGCTCCCTGGAGCGGGTGGGGACGGTGCGGTCGGTCGGGGTGTAGGTGGCGGGGTGCGGGGCGGACGTCTCCGTCATCGTGCTCTCCAGGTCTGTGTGTCGTCGTCTGTTCTCGCACGTACGCCGTGCTCGCCTTGCGCGGCTTATTGCACTAGTGCATACTCTGCTTTGTGCTAGAAGAGTATCGGATCGAAGGTAGACGCGCAGCCGAGATTGCGGCCAGCGTCGAGCGCGCGGTGGGTTCGGGGGAGCTGGAGCCCGGTCAACTGCTGCCGCCGATGCGGGAGTTGGCGGGCCGGCTCGGGGTGAATCCCAATACCGTCGCGGCCGCCTATCGCACCCTGCGTGAGCGCGGAGTGATCGAGACGGCGGGCCGTCGCGGCAGTCGCGTACGGTCCAAGCCGGTGACGACCGCTCGGGAGATCTCCCGCCTGGATGTGCCGCCGGGGGTACGGAACCTGTCGGACGGCAATCCGGACCCGGCCCTGCTGCCCGCGCTCGCCGGAGTGTTCGCGGCGGCCGCGGCCCACGCCGACCGGGAGCCGGTGCTCTACGGAGAGGCCGCCGTGGAGCCGGAGTTGGGGCGTCTGGCACGTGCGGACCTGGACGCGGACGGCGTGCCGGACGGGCCGGTCGTGGTCACCTCGGGCTCGCTCGACGCCATCGAGCGGGTGCTGGCCGTGCACCTCAGGCCCGGTGACGCCGTCGCGCACGAGGATCCCGGCTGGCGCAGTGTGCTCGATCTGATCCCGGCGCTCGGGCTGCGGGCGGTTCCGGTCGGCGTCGACGACGAAGGGCCGCTGCCTGACGACGTGCGAGCCGCGCTGGAGGGCGGGGCGCGGGCCCTGATCGTCACCGACCGCGCGCAGAACCCGACCGGCGCCGCAGTGAGCGCCACGCGCGCGCGTGCCCTGCGTTCCGTGCTGGCCGACCACCCGGAGACCCTGCTCGTCGAGGACGACCACGGGCATCGCATCGTCGACCTGCCCCTGCGTCCGCTGGCCGGCGTGACCCGGCACTGGGCGTTCCTGCGCTCGGTCGCCAAGGCGTACGGGCCCGATCTGCGGCTTGCCGTGCTCACCGGCGACCCCGTCACCATGGACCGTGTCCAGGGGCGGCAGCGGCTGGGGCCGGGATGGGTGAGCCGGCTGCTGCAACGGGCCGTTGCCGGGCTGTGGGCCGAAGGCGCGGTGGACACGCGGACCGTGGCCGCGGCCTACGGACGGCGACGGGACGCGTTGATCGGGGCGCTCGCCGAGCGGGGCGTCGAGGCGTACGGACGCAGCGGGATGAACGTGTGGGTGCCCGTGCCGGACGAGACCGGGGCCGTCGCGCGGCTGCTGCACGCGGGCTGGGCCGTCGCTCCGGGGGCCCGCTTCCGGATGAACGCGCCTCCAGGGCTGCGGATCACCGTATCGACCCTCGCGCCGGACGAGTTCGGGGTGGTGGCGGAGGCGGTCGCCGCGGCGGTCGGGCCGGCACCCGAGCGCCGCTATGTCTGAGTCCGGGACGCGGTGGGCTGGTTACGAGGTGACGGGGTCGCGCGGTGGGCTCAGGGCTTGGCCCGGCTGGGCTTGGCCCGGGTCGGCCTGGCCTTGGTGGGCCGGGACTGGGTGAGTGCCGCGCCCGCCAGCACGATGACCGCGCCCACCGGTGTCGACCAGGCCAGCGACTCGCCGAGGATCGCGACGCCCGCGGCGGTGGCGATGACCGGGATGAAGTACGTGACCATCTGGGCCGTCGTCGGCCCGACCTCGGCGACCAGGCCGTACTGGATGAGAAGGGCGAGGCCCGTACCGAGCGTGCCCAGCGCGATGACCGCCAGCAGCGGTATGAGCGGGAAGTGCGTCGGCAGTGTCGTGAACAGCGGGGTGACGACTGCCAGTTGGGCCGTCGCGAGCAGCAGCTGGGCACCGGTCAGCGAGAGGTTGGAGTGGCTGGAGCCGGCCAGCGTGCGGCGGATGTAGATCCAGCCGATCGGGTAACTCAGCGACGCCAGCAGGGCCATCGTGGTGCCCGCGGCGTCCAGTCCGTGGAAACCCTGCCAGGCGCCGAGCACCGTCAGTACGCCGAGGAAGCCGAGGCCGAGGCCCGCGACCCGGCGGCGGGTGGGCCGGTCCTCGGAGAGCGCGACCAGCGACAGCGCCATGCCCCACAGGGGTGAGGTCGCGTTGCAGATGCCCGCCAGCGTGGACGGAATCGTCAGTTCGGAGTACGCGAACAGTGAGAACGGCAGTGCGTTGAGCAGCAGGGCCGAGACCGTCAGGTGACCCCAGGTGCGTGCTTCGCGCGGCAGCCGGTCCCGCTTCCAGGCCATCGCGACCGCGAGCACCAACGTGCCGAACAGCAGGCGGCCGAACGTCACTTGGAAGGGGGCGTAGCCATTCGTGCCGACCTTGATGAGGAGAAAGCTGAATCCCCAGACCAGGGACAGACCGGCGAAGCGGAGGCGCCAGTCGAGGGTCCGGCGAGGGCGAAGAGGCGGGGTGGTGCGGAGCGAGCCCGGAGGTGCGGTGGGCAAGGAGACGGGAGTAGTCCTGGGCTCGATCGCGGCGCTCATGCCGACCACGATGACGGATCTCGATCTCGTAGCACAAGCGAGATTTTTCTTGTGGTACCTCGTAGTATTGCTTACATGTTGAACCTGGAGCGCCTGCGTACCCTCGACGCCCTGGCACGGCACGGCTCGGTCAGCGGCGCGGCCGAGGGACTGCATGTGACGACCTCGGCGGTGTCCCAGCAGATGTCCAAGCTGGAGCGGGAGGTGGGGCAGCAGTTGCTCGCCAAGAACGGGCGGGGGGTGCGGCTCACCGACGCGGGGCGGCTGCTCGCCGACCATGCCGCGCGCATCCTGTCCCAGGTCGAGCTCGCCCAGTCCGATCTGGAGGCGCAGCGCGGGCAGGTGGTGGGGGAGTTGAGGCTCTCCGCGTTCCCCACGGCGGCGCGCGGGCTGTTCCCCACGGCGCTTGCCGCACTGCGTGCCGAGCATCCCGGGCTGCGGGTGCGCTCGCGTGAGCTGGAGCCGGAGACCGGGGTCGCCTGGGTGATACGCGGTGATCTCGATCTGGCCGTCGTTCTCGACTGGTACAACAAGCCGTTGCCGCTGCCGGACGGTCTGGTCAAGGCCTCGCTCCTCGACGACCCGACCGATCTGGCGCTGCCTGTGGGGCATCGCCTCGCCGATCGGTCCGAGGTGGACCTGGAGGACTTCGCCGACGACGAGTGGATCGCCTGGGACGAGGGGGAGTTCTGCCACGAGTGGCTGCTCTTCACGTTGCGCGGCAAGGGGATCGAGCCCGTCATCGCGCATCGGGCGGAGGAGCATCACACGCAGCTCGCGATGGTCGCGGCGGGGCTCGGGGTGTGCGTTGCGCCCCGCCTCGGGCGGGATCCTGTTCCGGCCGGGGTGCGGACCGTGCCGGTGCGGCCGCGTGTGACGCGGCATGTGTATGCGGTGTGGAGGGCGGATGCGGATCGGCGGCCGGCTATTCGGGCCGCCGTGGATTCGTTGCGCTCCGCGGGGGTGCGGGTTTCTTAGGGCGGTTTGTTGGGTGCGGGTTGGTTGTGGCTTGTCGCGCAGTTCCCCGCGCCCCTGAAGGGGCGCTCACAGTGCAGCCAGCTTTCGGAAGTCCCATGACGCCGTTGCTTCTGGGGTCAGGCGGAGCCAGGCGTGTCTGCCGTCGTGGGGCATTTCGGTCAGGCCGAAGTTCTTGCGGGCGAACAGGCGCTCCACGGAGTCGAGTTCGGGGCAGGGCTCGCCCGTGCGTGGGGCCTCGCCGATGAACTCGACGGTGCCTGAGAGTTCGACGCCGCGCAGGTCGTCGTACTCCTCGCCCGTGTCGACGACCACGGCGACTCGGGGGTCGCGGCGCAGGTCGGCCCAGCGCTTGCTGCGTGTGATCGAGTACAGCCAGAGGGACTTGCCGTCCCAGGCGAACCAGAGCGTGCTGACGTGCGGCGCGCCGTCGGCCGACACGGTCGCCACCCGGCAGGTGCGCTGGGTGGTCAGGAACTCGTCCTGCTCGTCGGGTGTCATCATGATCCTTCGGCCCCGGCGCTGAGTGACGGCCATACGGTTCCCTCGTTTCTGACGTGACGTCAGAAAAGCATGGGCCGTCTTCCGTCCGTACGCAATGGTGGCTACGCTCGCCCGCCACCGCAGACCAGGTCGACCGGGCCGCGCCGGGCCCGGGGACCGCCCGTGACAGGGGGAGCCCATGCCGTCGTACGAGCAGCTCAGCGAACTCCTCGACCCCGCGACCACGGTCCTGCTGACCGTCGAGTGCCAGCAGGGTGTCGTCGGCCCGGACAGCGCGCTGCCCGAACTGGCCAAGGAGTTCCGTGCCTCGGGCGCGCTCGCCCAGGTCGCCCGTCTGGTCACGGCGGCTCACGAGAGCGGCGTACAGGTGATGCACGCGATCGCGGAGCGCCGTCCCGACGGACGGGGGGCCAACCACAACGCCCGGCTGTTCCGCGCGGCCGAACGTCTGCCGGTGCGGCAGCTGTCCGGGACCACCGCGGTACGTGTCGCGCCGCCCATCGAGGTCGCCGAGGAGGATCTCGTCGTACGCCGACTGCACGGTCTGTCGCCCCTTGCCGGTACCGACGTCGACGCGCTGCTGCGCAACCTCGGCTGCCGGGCGCTGATCGTGACCGGCGTGTCCGCCAACGTGGCCGTGCCCAACGCCGTGTTCGACGCGGTGAACCGCGGCTACACCGTCGTCGTCCCCAGCGATGCCATCGCGGGGGTGCCTTCCGACTACACCCCCGCGATGATCCGCAACACGCTCGCCCTGGTGGCCACCGTGGCCACCACGGACGAGGTACTGGCCTGCCTCAAGCGACCCCGCCGGGTCAGGCGAGCGTGATCGAGTCTCCGCTGACGGTGATCTTGGCGGCGGTGAGGCCGCTGGTCGCGGGCCCCTTCTTGACGCTGCCGTCCGTGACGTTGAACTGGCTGCCGTGGGCGGGGCAGGTGATGGTGCCGTCGGCGACGCTGTTCACCTGCTGTTTCTGGTGCGGGCACACCGTCGAGTAGGCCTTGAACTCACCGGCCGTCGGCTGTGTGACGACCACACCCTCTTCGGCGAATATCTTGCCGCCGCCCTCCGGAATGTCGGTGGTCTTGGCCAGCGCCGCACCTGCGCCGGAGCCCGACGACTTGGAAGCGTCGGAGGAGCCGGACGAGCTGTCGTCGGAGCCTCCGCAGGCGGTGAGCGTGGCGGCGATACCCGCCCCGCCCAGTGCCGCCAGGAGGGTGCGACGACAGAGCGCCGGCGCAGGCTTGAGCGATTCGCTGGACATAGTGGCGGTCCCTTCCACAGATGTGCAGATGCGCGTTTGTGAAGTTATGTGTTGATCCAACAGGGGGTACGGGCTCGTCACCCGCGGAGTTCAGGCGGTTCAGGAATTGAGCGACTTCTTGATGAAATCGAGATCCAGCCTGAGCAGGGTGTCTATCACGCCCTCCTGTGTCACCAGGTGGGTGGCCCCCGGCAGCGGGAGCACGGTGTGCGGCCGGCCCGCGGCGAGCAGGGCCGCCGAGAACCGCAGCATGTGTACGGGCGCCACATTGTCGTCGGCCATCCCATGGACGAGCATCAAGGGGCGCGTGAGCTTGTGTGCGTGCGCCACCAGGGAGCAGCGTTCGTAGTTCTCCGGCTGGATGTCCGGGTGGCCCATGAACCGCTCCTTCCAGTGCGTGTCGTACAGCCGCAGATCGGTCGGGGCCGCGCCCGCGACCGCCGCGTGGAACACGTCGGGCCGGTGCAGCACGGCCCCCGCCGCGAGATAGCCGCCGAAGGACCAGCCCCGGATGGCCACGCGTCCCGTGTCCAGCTCGGGGAAGAGCTCCGCGACCGCGCGTACGGCGTCCGCCTGGTCCTCGATCACGGGCATGAGCTGGTCCCCGTGGATGGCGGTCTCCCAGGCCCGGTCGCGCCCCGGAGTGCCCCGTCCGTCGACGCACAGCACCGCGAAGCCCTGGTCGGCGAACCACTGGTTCACGGCGTGGTGCCAGGCGGCGGCCTTCACGACCTTCTGCGCGCCGGGCCCCGAGTACGAGTGCACGATCACGGGCAGACGGCCCGCTCCCGGTTCGTACGACGCCGGCAGGTACAGCGCCGCCCGCAGCTCCCGCTCGCCGAGGGTGAGGAAGCGGGGGCGCGGCTCGGTCACGGGCCGCTCGGCCAGCACCCGGATCCGCCCGGCCGGTCCGCCGTCCCGATGCACCGTCACCGTCTGCCCGTCGAGGGTGGTGCTGTCCAGGACGGCGGTGTCGCCCCCGACGGTGGCGCTGTGCACACCCGGTTCGTCGGTCAGCCGCTCGAAGCCCTTCTCCGGGTCGTACGACCAGACGTGCACCTCGGTCGGCTCCTCGGACGCCGTGAAGTAGAGCAGGTCGCCCACCACACCGAGCAGTTCGTGGACGTACATGCCCTCCGGGGTGCGCACTCCGGTCCCGGTCATCAGCAGCCCGCGCGAGCCCTCCTGTGTGGTGAGGACGAGACCGGCGGTGGCGGTGGTGGCAGGCGTTCCGGGTACGAACTCCAGCCAGGCGGAGTCCCGGAGGTGGCGGAGCGTCGTGGTCGCGCCGGTCTCGGGGTGGATCCGGAGCAGATACGCCGAGCGCTGGTCCCTGGTCTGCACGACGGCGGAGGGCCCGTCGTCGTCCCAGGCCGCGTGCACGACGTACTCGAAGGCCGGGTCGGTCCACTCACCCGCCGGATGCGACTCGGCGGCCTCCTTGGGGAGCCGTGCCTCGACGCGTTCGCCGTCCAGGCCCACCACGTGCAGCGACAGCGCGGCGTTGGCGGTGCCCGCGGCCGGATACCGGATCGCGCGCGGCGGACGCGAGGGCTCGGCCGGATCGCTGATGTACCACTGCTGGACGGGTGAGTTGTCGACCCGCACCACCAGCAGCGCGTCCCCGTCCGGCGACCACCAGAACGACCGAGTACGGTCCAGCGACTCCGACGAGACGTGGTCGGAGAGCCCGTACGTCACCTCCGGGCCCTCCGGCCTGGCCAGCGCGCGGTCGGCCGTGCCGTCGATGCGTACGACGCGGAGGGCGCCGTCACTCACGTACGCGATGCGGGAGCCGTCGGGGCTCGGGCGCGGGGCGACGACCGGGCCCGCGGTGCGGATCCGGCGCGGGACGCCCTCGTCCGTGCGTACGGCCCACAGGGCGCCCGAGAGGGCGAACACGACCAGGCGGACGGCCGCGTCGGTGGCGTACGAGACGATGCCGGCGCTGGTCTCGCGGGCCCGCTCGCGGCGGATCCGCTCGGCCTCCGGGACCTCGCCGCCGTCGCCGAGGGCGAGCGGGTCGGCGAGCAGCCGCTCCTCGCCGTTCTCGTGCAGCCAGAGCAGGCTCGTCGTGGAGCGGCCGCTCGTGGTGCGCAGGAAGACGACGCGGTCGCCGTCCGGCGAGACGGTGAAGCCGCGCGGCACACCGAGGGAGAAGCGTTTCGTACGGGCGTGCTGCAGGGGCAGGTCTTCGGCGGTCACAGGTGATCCCTTCGTGCGAGTGGACGGGGAACGCCCCAGTAACCTGGGGCGATGCTCAAGGAAGTCAGCGCGACCCGCTATGTCACGCCGTTGCGTGAGGGCGGCTCGCTGCCGGGGCTCGTCGAGGCCGACGATCTCGGGACGTACGTCATGAAGTTCACCGGCGCCGGACAGGGGCGGAAGACCCTCGTCGCGGAGGTCGTCTGCGGTGAACTCGCCCGTCGCCTGGGCCTGCGCGTACCCGGTCTGGTCACGATCGGGCTCGATCCGGTCATCGGGCTCGGTGAACCGGACCAGGAAGTGCAGGAGTTGCTCAAGGCGAGCGGGGGGCTGAATCTGGGGATGGACTTTCTCTCCCGGGCGATCGGCTTCGACGCCCTCGCGCACCAGGTGAGCCCGGAAGAAGCCGGAAGAATCGTCTGGTTCGACGCGCTGGTCAACAATGTCGACCGATCGTGGCGGAACCCTAACATGCTGGTCCGGAACGGCGATCTGTGGCTCATCGACCACGGCGCCACCATGATCTGGCACCACAACTGGCCCGGCGCGACGGCCTCCGCGGCCAAGCCGTACGACGCCTCCGACCATGCCCTCGCGCCGTTTCGCCCCGACATCGCCTCCGCCGCCGCGGAGTTGGCGCCACGGGTCACCGAGGAACTGCTCGCCGAGGTGACCGCGGCGATCCCGGAGGAGTGGCTGCGGGACGAGCCGGGCTTCGAGTCGGCGGACGCGCTCAGGCGCGCGTACGCGGAGCCGCTCCTCGCCCGCGCCGCCACCATTCACGAGCGCGTCCGGACGAGCCAGGAGGGCACGAAGTGAGCGAGCGTGAGGGCCGCGACGGTCGTGACGTCTACGAATACGCGCTGCTGCGCGTCGTGCCGAGGGTCGAGCGGGGCGAGTACTTCAACGCGGGCGTGCTCGTGTACTGCCGCGCGAAGTCCTTCGTGGCCGCCCACACCCATCTCGACGAGACCAAGCTGCGGGCCCTCGACCCGGAGGCGGACGCGCCCGGGATTCGAGCCGCTCTGCGGGCCGTCGAGGGGGTCTGCGCCGGGGGAGCGGCGGCGGGGCAGGCCGCGCGCGACGACGCCGGGCGGCGCTTCCGCTGGCTGATCGCGCCCCGCTCCACGGTCGTTCAGCCGGGGCCCGTGCACACCGGTCTCACGGCGGATCCCGCCGCCGAGGCGGTGCGGCTGCTCGACCTGCTGGTCAGGTAATGGATCACACCGGCCGAGCAGGCCGTTGACACTGGGTGCCAAGGCTTCTAGCGTCTCGTCTGCTGAAGGTACTAAGCGGTCGCTCACCAGAGGGGCGTACCGTGAGAGCCGCAGGTTTGGTCTTTCAAGGGCTTCCCAAGGGCGAGGAGAACCAGCAATGTCCACCTCAGAGCAGCGCGTCGCCGTAGTCACCGGTGCCGCGCGCGGCATCGGCGCCGCGACCGCCGTACGACTGGCCGCCGAGGGCCGTGCCGTCGCGGTGATCGACCTCGACGAGGCCGCGTGCAAGGACACCGTGGAGAAGATCACCGCCGCCGGGGGCAGGGCGATCGCGGTGGGCGCCGACGTCTCCGACGAGGCGCAGGTCGAGGCCGCCGTGGCGCGCGTCGCCGAGGAGCTCGGGGCGCCGACGATCCTGGTGAACAACGCGGGCGTGCTCCGCGACAACCTGCTGTTCAAGATGAGTGTGTCGGACTGGGACACGGTCCTGAACGTGCACCTGCGCGGCTCCTTCCTGATGACGCGGGCCGTCCAGAAGTACATGGTGGACGCCAAGTTCGGCCGTGTCGTCAACCTCTCCTCCTCCTCTGCGCTCGGCAACCGTGGCCAGGTCAACTACTCCGCCGCCAAGGCCGGTCTGCAGGGCTTCACCAAGACCCTCGCCTTCGAGCTCGGCAAGTTCGGCGTCACCGCGAACGCCGTCGCGCCCGGCTTCATCGTCACCGACATGACCGCCGCCACCGCCGAGCGGGTCGGCATGGGCTTCGAGGAGTTCCAGGCCGCGGCCGCCACCCAGATCCCGGTCCAGCGCGTCGGCAACCCGGACGACATCGCCAACGCGATCGCCTTCTTCACGGGTGACGCGGCCGGCTTCGTCTCCGGCCAGGTGCTGTACGTGGCCGGCGGACCGCTCAACTAGGGCCGGGGGACAGGAACATGACCACTGTGGAACTCTCCGGCAAGGTCGCCCTCATCACCGGCGCGAGCCGCGGCATCGGCTACGGCGTCGCCGAGGCACTGCTCGCCCGCGGCGACCGGGTGTGTATCACCGGCCGCAACGAGGACGCGCTCAAGGAAGCCGTCGAGGTGCTCGGCGCCGACCGCGTGATCGGCGTCGCGGGCAAGGCCCACGACGAGGCCCACCAGGCCATCGCCGTCGAGCGCACCATGGAGGCGTTCGGCCGTATCGACTTCCTCATCAACAACGCCGGTACGAACCCGGTGTTCGGGCCGATCGCCGACCTCGACCTCAACGTGGCACGCAAGGTGTTCGAGACCAACGTCGTCTCCGCCCTCGGCTTCGCCCAGCGGACGTGGAAGGCGTGGCAGAGCGAGAACGGCGGCGCGATCGTCAACATCTCCTCGCTCGCGGGCGTCCAGGCCTCGCCGTTCATCGGGGCGTACGGCATCAGCAAGGCCGCGATGATCAACCTGACTCTTCAGCTGGCGCACGAGTTCGCGCCCAGGGTGCGGGTCAACTCCATCGCGCCCGCCGTCGTCAAGACGCAGTTCGCCAAGGCCCTGTACGAGGGCCGCGAGGAGGAGGCGGCCGCGGGCTACCCCCTCGGCCGGCTCGGCGTTCCGTCGGACATCGGCGGCACCGCCGCCTTCCTGACCTCGGAGCAGTCGGACTGGATCACCGGGCAGACGCTCGTGGTCGACGGCGGGAAGTTCCTCAACGCCGGAGTCTGACAACGGATCTCGATCGCGGACGCCCGGGCGGCTTGGCCGAAAAACGCCCGGGCGTCCGCCTGTCCAGAGTGCTACCAGGAAAGAGACCGTTCCGACACGTTCCGCGATACTTGCTGATCAAGGGCCCTGCCAGTGGGAAGGCCCATGCGGCCGGGCGCTGCGGTATCGTGCGCCCACCCTTGTGGTATGGCCGATCGAGGAGCGTGCGCGTGTTCAAGCGGGACAGATACCTGCGTCAGATGGGGGCGATCACGTCCATATCCCTGGTCGCCGGATGCGGAGTATTCTCCTCGGACTCTTCCGACGAGGGGAAGTCGATCCTCGTGGGGACGACCAGTGAGCCCAGCACACTGGATCCGGCGGCCTCCTGGGACAACTCGTGGGAGTTGTTCCGCAACGTTCACCAGGCTCTCCTGAACTTCCCCGCCGGCGCGTCCGAGCCCGAACCCGACGCCGCCGAGAGCTGCCGGTTCACCAACGGTTCGAGCACCGTGTACAGCTGCAAGCTGCGCGAGGGGCTGAAGTTCTCCAACGGGCACACGCTGGACGCCAAGGCCGTCAAACACTCCATCGACCGGATCAAGAAGATCAACGTCAACGGCGGCCCCGCCGGTCTGCTGAACAGCCTCTCCCGGGTCGAGGCGAAGGGCGACCAGGAGGTCGTCTTCCATCTGAACCAGCCCGACGCGACGTTCCCCTTCGTGCTCTCCACGCCCGCCATGTCGATCGTGGACCCCGAGGAGTACCCCGCCAACGAGCTCCGCAAGGACGGCGAGGTCACCGGCTCGGGCCCGTACAACCTGGAGTCCTACGAAGAGGGCAAGCAGGCCGAGCTCGTCAAGAACGGCAACTACAAGGGCATCGCGGACCGGAAGAACAACGCCGTCACCATCCGCTACTTCCAGGACTCGGCCGCGATGGCCGACGCCCTCAGGGACAAGCAGATCGACGTCGTCTACCGCGGTCTGCGCGCCTCGGACATCGTGGACATCCAGGACAACAGCGGGGACGAGGGTCTCCAGCTCGTCGAGAACCCCACCACCGAGATCAGCTACCTGGTGTTCAACCCCAAGGACCCGTGGGCCAAGAAGGTCTCGGTCCGCAAGGCAATCGCCCAGATCGTCGACCGGCCCGCGCTCGCCCACAACATCTACAAGGACACCGTCGAGCCGCTGTACTCGATGATCCCCAAGGGCCTGGTCGGCCACACCACGGGCTTCTTCGACGACTTCGGGAACCCCAGCGCCGCCAAGGCCAAGCAGATACTCGCGGACGACGGCATCACCGAGCCCGTACCGCTCACCCTCTGGTACACGAGCGACCGTTACGGCTCCCAGACCAAGCCGGCCTTCGAGGAGCTGAAGCGGCAACTGGAGGCCTCCGACCTGTTCAAGGTCACGCTCAAGAGCCGCCCCTGGAAGACGTACGTCGGGGGCTACCAGAAGGGCGAGTACCCGGTGTTCGGGCGCGGCTGGTTCCCCGACTTCCCGGACGCCGACAACTTCATCGCCCCCTTCGTGGGCGAGCAGAACGCGCTCGGCACGCCGTACGACACCCCTGAGATCACCGGCAAGCTGATTCCCGACTCGCGCCGGGAGAGCGACCGCGGGGCGGTGGCCCCGGAGTTCGAGAAGGCCCAGCAGATCCTCCTGGACGACGCCCGTCTGCTGCCGCTGTGGCAGGGCAAGCAGCACGTCGCCGCGAACGAGGAGATCGGCGGCGCCGAGAACGCCATCGACCCGGCGACGATGATGGCGATGTGGGAGCTGTACTGGAAGACCAGCTGGTAGCGCGGGCACTTGGGCACTCGGGCCCGATTGTCAGTGGGCGCCTGTAGGTTCTGTGCTCTGACGGTGGCCGCGCCTCGCGCGGCCGCCCACGGCCGTGTGTTCCGCGGCCGTGAAGTGAGCGCACACCGGAGGAAGTTGACGTGACCGACACCGCCATGCTGCCCGAGTCCTGGCGCGGCGTCCTGGGCGAAGAGCTCCAGAAGCCCTACTTCAAGGAGCTCACCGAGTTCGTCGAGGAGGAGCGCGAGAAGGGTCCCGTCTACCCGCCGCGCGAGGAGGTCTTCGCCGCACTCGACGCGACGCCGTACGAGAGCGTGAAGGTACTCGTCCTCGGCCAGGACCCGTACCACGGCGAGGGCCAGGGGCACGGCCTGTGCTTCTCGGTCCGTCCGGGTGTGAAGACCCCGCCCTCGCTGCGCAACATCTACAAAGAGATGCAGGCGGAGCTGGGCACGCCGATCCCGGACAACGGCTATCTGATGCCGTGGGCCGAGCAGGGCGTCCTGCTGCTCAACGCGGTGCTGACGGTCCGCTCCGGCGAGGCCAACTCGCACAAGGGGAAGGGCTGGGAGAAGTTCACGGACGCGGTGATCCGGGCCGTGGCCGACCGGCCCGACCCGGCGGTCTTCGTCCTGTGGGGCAACTACGCGCAGAAGAAGCTCCCGCTCATCGACGAGGAGCGGCACATCGTGGTGAAGGGCGCGCATCCCTCGCCGCTGTCCGCGAAGAAGTTCTTCGGCTCGCATCCGTTCACGCAGATCAACGAGGCGGTCGCGAAGCAGGGCCACGAGCCGATCGACTGGCGGATCCCCGACCTGGGCTGACATCACCACGTCACCACGTCAGCACGTCACGACGACGCGTGCCACGACCCGCCGCCAGGAGGTTCGGCGGGTCGTCGGACCGTTCTTCACCGTCCTGGCCCAGTGGCGCGCGGGGCCCCCGGGGCTGCCTGAGCTCGATTGTCAGTGTGTGCCGTTAGCGTCGGGAGAGGTGACGGAACGACCGGCGCGGGCGCTGCGGCCGGCGGATGAGCGTGGAGGACGATCCGGTGGCGGAGCAACAGGAGCAGGCGGCGGCGGACGCGATGATGACCAGGATCGGACAGGTCGCCATGCTCCTCCACGGCGGTGACCGCGAAGAGGCCCGGGGCCGCTTCCTGGACCTGTGGACCGAGATCGGCGAGGACGGCGACGCGCTGCACCGCTGCACACTCGCGCACTACATGGCCGACGCCCAGGACGACCCCTCGGACGAACTGGCCTGGGACCTGCGGGCCTTGTCGGCGGCGGACACAGTCACGGACACACCGACGGACAGACCGACGGACGCGCGGATCGCGGAGCACCAGCAGTCGCCCGCGGTGCGGGCCTTCTACCCCTCCCTGCATCTGAGCCTCGCCGTCGACTACGCGAACCTCGGCCGCTCCGAGGCCGCCCGCAGCCATCTGCGCCGGGCCCGCGACACCGTGGGCGTCCTCGGCGACGACGCGTACGGGGACGGTGTCCGGGCGGGCATCGGCCGCCTGGAACTGAGGCTCGACGAGGAGGGGCCGTCGGGCGGGGCGCCCGAACCGACGCCGGGCCAGACGCCGGGGCAGGGGAGAGGGCCGGGGGGCGAGACGCTGGGGCCGCCGCGGCAGCGGCCCTAGATGTCGTCGCGCGGTCGATGCGGGCTTGTACTTCGCTCCGGTCCGGGCCTGTACGCCGCCGGCCGCCCTCGTGGATCACCGCCCCGTGCGTCGCCGTTCCCGTGCATCCGCGCCCAGTCGGTCAACGGCCGTACACGTCCTTGCAGATGGTCGCCTGCGGGCTGTCCGGGTTCCAGCCGCCGTACTGCCTGCCCAAGGCGCACACATCCGCGGTCACCGGAGCCGTCGCCCTGGGCTGACGGGGAACCGCGGGGCGCTCCGGCCGCTGGGGCTCCGGGTGCCGCGGCGGATCGGCGGCGGCACGACGCGGAGGGGCTGCCGGAGCCGCCGGGGCCGCGGCGGGCGCTGAAGGGACCGTACGGCGGGGTGTGGACGCGGGTGCCGAAGGGCGCCGGGACGGGCCGATCATCTCCAGGGCCTCCCGGGCCGGCGCCTGCACGATCTGGGGCTCGGCCCTGCCGCCAGGGAGGGGCTCCGAGGACGGAACGGGCCCGGACGGGGCGCCGGGAGCGAGCGGTCGCTGGACGGTCACACAGCCGGAGACGGCCGAGACAGCCACGGTGACCAGGAGCGTTGCGGTGGTCGCGGTTCGATGCACCCGCGCAACTCTGCTGCGTCCGCCCCCATTTGGGGAGCTGACGAGCGGAGGATGCCCCGCATGGGTGAACGACCGGCGCGCTGGCCCGCGGCGGCCCGGGGAGGGTTGTGCGTCGTCTGTTGGTCGGTGGGGGCCGGTCGCGCAGTTCCCCGCGCCCCTGAAGGGGCGCACCCACGCGCTTCAGTCGCCCGTGCCCCCGTCGATCCGTTCGCGGATCAGGTCGGCGTGACCGTTGTGGCGTGCGTACTCCTCGATCATGTGGGTGTAGATCCAGCGCAGGTTGAAGGGCTTGTCGGTGGACCTGCTCCTGCCCGCGGACAGGTCGTCGAGTGCGAGGCGTGCCGCGTTCCGGCGGGCGACCTCGATCTCCCGCTGCCAGGTGCCGTACGCCTCCTCCCAGGTGTCCTCCTCGGTGAGGTGGAATTCGCCGTCGCGGTCCTCGTCGCTGTAGTAGATCGGGCCGGATTCGTCGCCCACCAGCACCCTGCGGAACCAACTGCGCTCCACTTCCGCCATGTGTCGGACGAGCCCCATCAGGGAGAGTTCCGACGGCGGCACCGAGGCGGTTCTGAGCTGGGCGTCGTCCAGGTCCTGGCACTTCCAGGCGAGGGTCTGGCGGTGGTAGTCGAGCCAGCCCTCCAGCATGGTGCGTTCGTCGGCGTCGATCGCGGGTTCACTGCGTTCAATCGTCATGCCCGCATCATCGCGGAGCACCGCCCGGGCGACCCAATCCTGGCGGCCGCCACAGGCGCCGTATGCTTCCGAGGAGACACGGGTGAGCGCGCCCTGGACATGTCGGTTCCCCGGAGGAGACCCCTGTGAAGGTCGGCTGCATCGGACTCGGAGACATCGCGCAGAAGGCCTATCTGCCGGTGCTCACCACCCGGCCGGGGCTCGAACTGCATCTGCAGACGCGGACGCCCGCCACCCTCACCAGGGTCGCCGACAGCCTCCATCTCCCGGCCGGGCAGCGCCACACCGACCTCTCCGAGCTGCTCGCACAGGACCTCGACGCGGCGTTCGTGCACGCCCCCACGCACGCGCACCCCGAGATCGTGACCCGCCTCCTCGAAGCGGGTGTCGCCACCTATGTCGACAAGCCGATCGCGTACGAACTCGGCGACTCCGAACGCCTGGTGAAGCTCGCGGAGGAGCGGAACACCAGCCTGGCCGTCGGCTTCAACCGGCGCTACGCACCCGGGTACGCGCAGTGCGCCGACCACCCGCGCGAGCTGATCCTGATGCAGAAGAACCGCATCGGCCTGCCGGAACAGCCCCGCACGATGATCCTCGACGACTTCATCCACGTCGTGGACACCCTGCGGTTCCTGGCGCCGGGGCCGGTCGACGACGTGACCGTGCGGGCCCGCGTCGAGGACGGACTGCTGCACCACGTCGTGCTCCAGCTCGCCGGGGACGGGTTCACGGCGCTGGGCGTGATGAACCGGCTGAGCGGCTCGAACGAGGAGATCCTCGAAGTCTCCGGGCAGGACACCAAGCGTCAGGTCGTCAACCTCGCCGAGGTCATCGACCACAAGGGCCAGCCGACGATACGCCGGCGCGGCGACTGGGTGCCCGTGGCCAGGCAGCGCGGCATCGAGCAGGTCGTACTCGCGTTCCTCGACGCGGTGCGCGCGGGAAAGGTGCTCAGCGCCCGGGACGCGCTGGCGACCCATGAGCTGTGCGAGCGGGTGGTACGCGCGGTGACGGACCGGCCCGCCTGACCCGCAGCGACCGGGCACCCTCCGTGGCGCCCAGGGCGGCCAGGATCAGCAGCGCCGCGTACACCGGCCACTCCCCGAACCGCGCGTACGGGGTGACACCGTGTGCCAGCGGTACGTCGTACACCTCGGAGGCGCTGGCATCGGTGCCCAGCCAGGAGCCGACGCGCTCGCCGCTCGGGCCGTAGACCGCGGAGACGCCGGTGAGCGTCGCGTGCACCATCGGCCGGCCCGTCTCGGCGGCCCGCAGTGCCGCCAGCGAGGCGTGCTGCTCGGGCGCCCAGCTCTGCTGGAACGACGAGGTCGCCGACTGGGCGAGCAGCAACTCGGCGCCGTCCCGCGCGAGATGACGGCTCATGTCGGGGAACGCCGACTCGAAGCAGACCATCGGGCCGATCCGCAGCCCGTCCCCGACGTTCATCACCACCTGTTTGTCGCCGCGCATCCGGTCCTCGCCCGCCGCCTTGCCCACGGACGTGGCCCAGCCGAGGAGGGAACGGGCCGGAACGTACTCGCCGAAGGGCACGAGCCGCATCTTGTCGTAGCGGTCGCCGGTCGGACCCTCGGGCCCCACGAGCACCGAACTCTTGTATATGCCGGGCCGGTCGGAGCGGCGCGCGTCCACGTTGACCAGGATGTCCGCGTCCACCTGGCGGGAGAGCGCGGCGAGCCGGTCCGCGAGGTCGGGCCGGTCGGCGAGGTCGAAGCCGACGCTGCTCTCGCCCCACACCACGAGGTCCACGTCCTGCCCGGCCAGCTGCCGGGTCAGCGTCTCCTCGCGCGCGAACCGCTTCTCCGCGCCGCCGACGCCGTCGATCACGCCGGGCTGCACGACGGCGATGCGGACCCTGCCGTCGACGTCCGGCCTGGGGGACCACACCCAGGCAGCCGAGGTGGCCGCGGCCGTCGCGACAAGGCCGGCGAGCGCGGGGACACGGGACTGCCGTACGGCGACGAGAACGGCGACCGCGACGTTCACGGCGACGAGCAGGAAGCTCAGCAGCCACACCCCGCCCACCGAGGCCAGCCGCAGCGCGGGCTCCACGTCCCACTGACTCGAACCGAGCAGCCCCCAGGGGCCGCCCAACCCCTCCCAGGAGCGCACGAGTTCGACCATCAGCCAGGCGGAGGGCAGCACGAACAGGGCGGCGACGACCTGGCCCGCCGAGGGCACACCGGCCAGGAACCTGCGGGTCAGCCAGCCCCACGGTGCCCAGAGCGCGCCGAGCAGCGCCGCTATCAGGATGGTGAAGACATGCAGGCTCGGCAGCAGCCAGTGGTGCACGGCCAGCATGAAACCGAGCCCGCCGAGCCAGCCGTCGTACGCCGCCCGCCGGGCCGTCGGAGCCGAGCGGACGAGCAGGATCCACGGCACCAGCGCGACGTACGCGAACCACCACAGGGACGGCGCCGGGAAGCTCAGCATCGGCAGCGCACCGGCGAGCACGGCCGCGAGGCCGCGCCACCAGCGGGAGTCGAGGCGTCGGCGCCAGTCAGCGGCGGACAGCTTCATGCAGCGCCTCCCTCGACCCCCGAAGCACGGTGCGTGACTCCAGTGTGCGCGCACCGGGACGATCTACGTAAGGGGGCATCCACTCAGGTGGCACGCGCGAACAGGCCGACCGTGGGCTCAATGGGCGGCGGGTTCCTGCCGCGCCTGCGTGGTCCGGCGCCACTTCTCGTGGACGACCACCTCACGCAGCCGCCAGCCGTTGTACGTACGCACCAGCCCGAAGTCGTACCGGCCGCCGCACACGAAGTCGGGCTCCGTCGATCCGCCGTCGTGTCCCGCGAACCGCATGGGATTGACGTAGTCCGCCTGGATCCGGGCCGTGTCGCCCGTGTCCTGCTCCAGCGCCCCGAACCGCACCCGCCGGTTGACGATCAGATGCTGCCGCATCGGGAACAGCTCCATGGTCTGCGCGAGCCATCCGGCGATCTGCCCCGCGTCCCCCTCGATACCGCCCGCCGACCGGTAGTCCGCCCGCCCGTCCGGCGCGAACAGTCCGCGGTACGCCTCCCAGTCCCCGTCGTCGACCGCCACCGCGTACTCGGTGACCAGTCCGTCGACCGCGAGCCGGTCCATTACCGTAGCCAGTTCCACGCGCTGCGTCATCGGCTCAGTGTTGGCCACGGGGAGGTCCGAGCCAAGGGGCGTGCAGTGATATTCACCGGTCGTGCGCCGTATGGACGTACGAACCCGGTCCCGGGAGACGATCAGCGGTCCTGTCCCGTCCCGACATGGGCAGAACCTGCGGATCACGCATCAAGGATCATGAAGGAGCAAACATGTCTCGTCCCGTCACGGTCGTCACGGGTGGCAGCCGGGGGATCGGTGCCGCGACCTGTCTGCGGCTCGCGGCGGACGGTCACGACCTGGTGGTCGGGTACGCACGCGACGACGAGGCCGCCGAGCGGACCGCGGCCGCCGTGCGCGAGGCCGGGGCGCGATGCGTGACCGTACGTGCGGACACCTCTGAGGAGGCGGACGTCGAGCGGCTCTTCGACACGGCGGCGGAGCGGCTCGGGGCGGTGACGGGCCTGGTGAACAACGCGGGCGTGACCGGCCTGCTCGGCCGGCTCGCCGACACGGACACCGCCGAACTGCGCCGGGTCGTGGAGGTCAACCTCCTGGGCACGCTGCTGTGTTCGCGCAGGGCCGCGCGAGACATGGCGCTCCGGGGCGTCGGCGTCATCGTCAACGTGTCCTCGGCGGCGGCCACACTCGGCAGTCCCGGGGAGTACGTCCACTACGCGGCCACGAAGGCGGCGGTGGACGCGCTCACGGTGGGTCTGTCGAAGGAACTCGGCCCCGACGGCATCCGCGTCAACGCCGTCGCCCCGGGCCTCATCGACACGGAGATGCATGCGGCGATGGGCGATCCGGACCGCCCGGCCCGGCTTGCGCCGTCGATTCCGCTGGGGCGGCCGGGGGATCCCTCGGAGATCGCGGCTGCCGTGGCGTGGCTGCTGTCACCGGAGTCGTCGTACGCGACGGGGGCGGTGCTGCGGGTGGCAGGGGGTCGGTGAGGCGAGGGGAGCCGGCGGCCGGGTGGTTGGTGCGGCCGTTGCGGTTGCCGTTGCCGTTGCCGCGGAGCGTGGGGCTCGGGTGGCCTCTGCCGAGTCGTGGATCCGGCCGCCGAGGCGGGCCCGCACGCTCAGGAAGTCCTCACTCCGCGGGCGTCACACCGCAGGCGTCACTTCTCGGGCGTCACTCCACGGGCCTCACGCCGCCTCGATGACCTCGTGACGTATCGCCGCGGCCCACTGCACGACCAGCAGTTCGTACTCGGCCCTCTCCTGGGCCGACAGGGAACCGCCGGCGCGTATCCATAACGCGCGGATCTGCTCATTCAGCACGGCGGCAGACCGCGCGGAACCAGGGCTCACGGAATTGGGGGACATGCGCACAAGCGTAGGGCCAAGGACTGACAGTGCGCTACCAAACGGCTACCCATGCAGTATGTGGTTGGTCACGCCAAAAACGTTTGAGGGCCGGTGGGTTGGGAAAAGAGCTGGCCGCCGCTCCGCTTCACCGCTGTTCGGCCCAGGTGCGGGACCAGTCGAGCAGGGGCCCCATCGCCGTCACGAGGTCCTCGCCGAGGGGTGTGAGGCGCCAGGTCGTCTCGTCCGTGGGCGCCGCGATGCCCGCTTCGCGGAGGTCGGTGAGGCGGGCGGACAGGACGCTGGACGACATGGCGTCGCAGCGGCGCTGGAGGTCGCGGAAGCCGATCGGCGCACCGCTCCGGTGAAGCTCCCAGATCACGCGGAGCGTCCAGCGGCGGCCCAGGAGGTCCAAAGCGGCCATGACGGGACGGCCGGTGGCCGAACCGCGCACGGGCCGGCCGGGACGGGGTTCCGTGCCCAAAGTGCCTTCCTCCCCGTCGGTTGCCTCGCCACGACTCGCAGCCCTCGCATAGCTCGGCGTGCCTCGGCGAACCGGCGACTGTTCCTCACCGAACCGACAACTGCCGGTGCGTTCCTTTGCGTTCCCACCCTTGCGCTTCGATTTCAGAAGCGCAAGAGTCGCAAGGCATGAAGCAACGCATCGAGGGCGTCACGCCGCCCTACGACCCCGAATCCGAACGCGAGTTGCGCCGCTGGATGCCGCCCGGCGTCACTCACGAACCCCTGATGCTCTTCAAGGTCCTGCAGCGCCACCCCGACCTCGCCTCCCGTATGCGGACCCTCGGTGCGGGCCTGCTCGTCCACGGTCGGCTCTCCGACGCCGACCGCGAGCTGGTCATCGCCAGGGTCGCGGCCCGCTCCGGCTGCGCGTACGAGTGGGGCGTCCACATGGCCGCGTACGCCGAAGCCTCGGGTCTGGGGCCGGAGCGGATTCCCCTGACGGTGACCGGGATCCCGGCCGATCCGGCCTGGACGCCCCGGCAGGGCGCCCTGCTCCGGGCCGTGGACGAACTCCACGACACGGCCCGCCTGTCCGACGACGGCTGGACCGCCCTCCGCGCCCATCTCGACGAACTCGAAGCCCTGGAGTTCCTGGTCCTGGCGGGCTGGTACCGGACCATCGCGTACGTGGCCAACGGGCTGGAGATCGAACAGGAGCCGTGGGCGCGGGCGTTCCCGGAGGGGTGAGCCGGACCGGGGCCGCGACCGCCGCGGACAGCCGTGGAACCCCGCCGGCAGCCGCTGACCCCCGCGGATAAACGAGTGCCCTCAACAGCCCGCCCCGCTACGGTGGTTCACGTCCAGGTGCGAAGGCTGCGGCTACTTCTCCTCTCAAGAGAGAGACGCGGGTTCGAATCCCGTCGCCGGCGCGAGCCGGTGTCGTCCAGCGGCCGAGGACACTTACGTCGCCGCCGCCGAGACCGATCTCCGGACGCCGAGCACGGAGCCGCCCGCCACGGGGGAAATCAGGCGGGCGGCTTCGTCATGTCTGGATGCCGGGAGCGTCTGTGCGGACGGCGGTGGTCAGCCCGCCGACTCGGCCGCATGCGGGCTCAGTGCGCCCATGCTCACGAGCACGATGATCAGGATGCCGAGCAGGATGCGGTAGTAGACGAACGGCATGAAACTCTTGGTCGTGATGAACTTCATGAACCAGGCGATAACGGCGTAACCCACCAGGAAAGCGACGATCGTCGCGAAGACCGTGGGGCCCCACGAGACATGGCCGCCCTCGCTCGCGTCCTTCAGCTCGAAGGCGCCGGACGCGAGGACCGCCGGGATGGCGAGCAGGAACGAGTAGCGGGCCGCCGCCTCGCGTGTGTAGCCCATGAGGAGGCCACCGCTGATGGTGGCGCCGGAGCGGGAGACGCCGGGGACGAGGGCCATCGCCTGGCAGACGCCGTAGATCAGGCCGTCCTTCACGCTCAGGTCCTTGAGCGACTTGCGCTCCTTGGCGGCCCGGTGCTTCCCGCCCGTCTCGTCGCGCGCCGCGAGGCGGTCGGCGACACCGAGGATGATGCCCATCACGATCAACGTCGTCGCGGTGATGCGCAGATCGCGGAACGGCCCCTCGATCTGGTCCTTGAGCGTGACGCCCAGCACGCCGATCGGAATCGAGCCGATGATCACGAGCCAGCCCATCTGCGCGTCGTGATCACTCCGCATCGCCTTGTTCGTGAGCGAGCGGAACCACGCCGAGACGATCCGGGCGATGTCCTTGCGGAAATAGATCAGTACCGCCGTCTCCGTACCGATCTGGGTGATCGCGGTGAAGGCCGCTCCCGGGTCCTCCCAACCCGCGAACGCCGCGGTCAGCCGCAGGTGCGCGCTGGAGGAGACGGGAAGGAACTCGGTCAGCCCCTGGACGAGTCCGAGGATGAGGGATTCAAACCAAGACATGAAGTTACGTGATCCAAGTGCTGATGGCGGGAGCGGAGTGAATGGCCGGACGGACGTGCCGTGTTGTCGTCTGCGGTGATCAGGCGCGCCCGGGGCAGCGTAGCGCCCCCCGGGGAGCGCGCGACGACAGGGCCTCCCCCTCACGGACCTCGCCACAGTGACCAGGGTGTTGACCCGCCGCGATGCCGACGCTTACGTTTCCGCGAGGAGTGAAAGCGCTTGCTGCCATCGATGGCGATCTCATGGCCACCGAGGAGGCAGGCGTCCGCCAGAACCGCTGTCACGTCCGATGGAGTGCTGATCACGTCCATGCGTACCTCACGCGACGCCACCACCAGCAAGACGACCGAGCACGAGGACATCGAGCACCCGAGCAACCAGTACGAGAGCACCGAGCGCGAGAGCCGGCCGGCCGTTCCGCTGGACGGCCGCCGGATCAAGGCCGCCGTCATCGGCACCGGAGCCATCGCCTCCGGCAGCCATCTGCCCGCGCTCGCCGCGCTTGCCGCCGAGGGCGAGGTGGAGATCGTCGCCGCGGTCGACATCGACGCCGACGCGGTGAAGCGCTTCTGCGCGGACGGCGGTGTTCCGCACGGCTACACCGACCTCGACCGGATGCTGGCGGAACAGCGCCCGGACCTCGTCTCCATCTGCACCCCGCCGACCCTCCACCGCGACCAGACCGTCGCCGCCCTGCGCGCCGGCGCCTGGGTGTGGTGCGAGAAGCCGCCCGTGCCGACCCTCGCCGACTTCGACGCCGTGGAGGCGGAGGAGGGGACCGAGGGCGGTCCGTACGCCTCCATCGTCTTCCAGCACCGGTTCGGCTCGGGCGCCCGGCACGTACGGCGTCTGATCGCCGACGGGGCCATGGGGCGGCCCCTCGTGGCGCACTGCCAGACCACCTGGTACCGCAACGCCGCTTACTACGCCGTGCCCTGGCGCGGAAAGTGGGAGACCGAGGGCGGCGGGCCCGCCATGGGACACGGCATCCACCAGATGGACCTGCTGCTCGATCTGCTCGGGCCGTGGAGCGAGGTGCGGGCCATGGCCGGGCGGCTGGTGCACGACGTGCAGACGGAGGACGTCTCGACCGCGCTCGTACGCTTCGAGAGCGGCGCGCTCGCGACCGTGGTCAACAGCGTGCTCAGCCCGGACGAGGTCAGCCGGATCCGCATCGACTGCGAGCACGCGACGGTCGAACTCACCCACCTCTATGGGCACAGCAACGACAACTGGCGCATCACCCCGGCACCGGACGCGCCACTCGAGGACGTGGCGGCCTGGCAGAACTTCGGCGCCGACGTGCCGAGCTCGCACCTTGCCCAGCTGCGTGACCTGGTCGCGAGCATGCGCGCGGGCGAGCGGCCGCGCAGCAGCGGCGCCGACGGGCGCACCAGCCTGGAGCTGATCACCGCGCTCTACAAGTCGGCGTTCACGGACGTCACCGTCCGCGCAGGCGAGATCGGGCCCGGCGACCCCTACTACACCGCCCTGCACGGCGGCGCGCCCGGCTGGGCACCCACGACGCACGAGGAGGCATCGGCATGACCGCACACGACGGCCTGCGCATCGTCCACGCCCACGGCGACCGCATCACGATCACCGAACCCACCACCGGCGTCGACCTGTTGAGCTATGTGTACGGCCCCGAGGCGGCCTGGGAGGCCCCGAAGCCGTATCTGCACCCGCTCAGGACGCTCGCGGGCAACGTTGTCACGGACTACCGGCCCAACGACCACCGCTGGCACAAGGGTCTGCAGATGACCGCCTCGCATCTGTCGGGGGCGAACCTGTGGGGCGGCAACACATACGTTCACGGAGAGGGGTATCTCGAACTCCCTGAGCGTGTCGGGTCGATGACACACGTCAAGTTTGACGAGGTGCGCGCCGACAGCGACCGCGTGGTCATCGCCGAGCGGCTCACCTGGCATCCGTACGACGGCTCGCTCTGGGCGGACGAGGAGCGCCGCGTCGAGGTGCACGACGTGGACCCGGTGTCCGGATCCTGGGCGCTGACCTTCTCGACCTCCGTCACCAACCGCCGCGACGAGCCCCTGCGGTTCGGCAGTCCCACGACGGCGGGGCGGGAGATGGCCGGCTACACGGGCCTGTTCTGGCGCGGCCCGCGCGGCTTCCGGGACGGCCGGATCATCGGGCCCGACGGCGAGGGTCCCGACCTGATGGGCGAGCAGGCGCCCTGGCTCGCGTACTCGGCGGAGCACGACGTCGCCGACGGGTACGCCACGCTGGTCTTCGCGCACGCCCCCGAGAACGACCACACGGGTGAGGGCGGCACACACCCGGCCCACTGGTTCGTACGCAACGAACCGTTCGCGGCGGTCGCCCCCTCCTTCGCCTTCTTCGACGAGCTGGAACTCGCGCCGGGCGAGACCCTCACCCGTCGTTACCGCGTCGTCGTCGCCGACGGTGCCTGGGAGCGCGAGGAGATCGCAAAGTACCTGGCGGTGCACCCGTGGTGAGCGCGGCCGAGGGCTTCGCCGGACTCCCCGGGGGCGTCGCCGTCTCGCATCTGTCGGTCTACGACTGGCCCGCCGACGACGGGGTGTGCGGCGGAACTCCCCATCTGCACCTGACCTGTTCGGAGGCGTACGTCGTCACCGGCGGGCGGGGCGCGGTGCAGACCCTGACCACGTCCGGGTACGAGGTCACGCCGCTCGCGCCCGGCACGGTCGCCTGGTTCACGCCCGGCACGATCCACCGGCTGGTCAACGAGGACGAACTGCGCATCACCGTCCTCATGCAGAACAGCGGGCTTCCGGAGGCCGGGGACGCGGTGCTCACCCTGCCGCCGAAGTACCTGACCGACCCGGAGACGTACGCCGCCGCGACCGTCATTCCGGCGGACGCGCCCGAGGAGGAGAAGGAGCGGTTCGCCCGCGCCCGGCGGGACCTCGCCCTGGAGGGCTACCGGGCGCTGCGCGGGGCGGACGGGCCCGAGCCGCTCGCCGCGTTCCAGCGGGCCGCCGCCGAGCTCGTACGCCCCCGGCTCGCCGAGTGGCGCGAGCGGTGGCGGCGGGGTGCCGAGGCGGCGGCCGCGGTGACCGGGGAACAGCTCGACCGGCTGGAGCGGGGGGACGTGTCCCACCTCGCCGACGCCGTCGTGCGGGCCGAACAGCCTTCCGCGTACGGGAAGTTCGGGATGTGCGGGCGGCTCGACGTGTACCGGGGGGCGTAGCACCGGTTCCGGCGGGGCACGTGAGTGGCGGTGTTCGGGCTACGCCGCCGCGGGGCCCGTCGCCGTCCAGCCCGGGGCCTGCGGGTGGGCCGTCAGGTCGTCGTGCCGGACCGCCTCGCCGCACTCGGCGCAGGTGACGACCGGGACCAGTTCGTGGCCGCCCGCGTGTCCGGGGCCGCCGACGTGTTCGAGCACCATGGGGCGATCGCCGTCGTTGAGATGGCGGTCGCCCCACGCCATGAGCGTGAGGAGCACGGGCTCCAGCTCCAGACCGGCCCGTGTGGGCCGGTACTCGAAGCGCGGCGGCTTCCCGCTGTACGCGACCTTCTCCAGCACTCCGGCGTCCACCAGCCGCTTCAGGCGGCTCGTCAGCACGTCGCGCGGGGCGCCGATGTTGCGGACCAGCTGGTCGAACCGCGTGGCGCCCAGGGTCACCTCGCGCAGGACGAGCAGGGAGTACTTCTCGCCGACGAGCGCGAGGGTGTCGGCGATCGAGCAGGGGCGGGCGTCCTTCATGCGAACCAGTCTATGGGGGTGGGTTGGTTCTTCCAACCCACTGGGTTACCGTGGAGTCACATGGTGGGTTTGGAAAGCAAACCCTATGACTTCGAGGGGCCGGACCATGCGTGACGCAGTCATCGTCGAAGCCGTACGAACCCCGATAGGCAGGGGCAGGCCGAACGGTTCGCTCGCCCACGTCCATCCCGTGGAACTCCTCGCCCACACCCTCCGTACGCTCGTCGAGCGCTCCGGCGTCGATCCCGTGCTGATCGACGACGTGATCGGCGGGACGGTCGACCAGGTCGGCGAGCAGGCCATGAACACCACGCGGTACGCGGTCCTCTCGGCGGGCTTCCCCGAGTCGGTGCCCGCGACGACGGTCGACCGCCAGTGCGGCTCCTCCCAGCAGGCGGTGCACTTCGCGGCGCAGGGCGTCATCTCGGGGGCGTACGACCTGGTCGTGGCCTGTGGCGTGGAGTCCATGAGCCGTGTGCCGATGTGGTCGAACGTGCCGGCGGGCAAGGACCCCTTCGGGCCCGGAGTCGCCGAGCGGTACCCCGAAGGGCTGATTCCGCAGGGGATCAGTGCCGAGCTGATCGCGGCCAAGTGGTCGCTCTCGCGCGAGGAGATGGACGCCTTCGCGGTGGAGTCGCACCGGAAGGCCGCCGAAGCGTGGGAGAGCGGGCTGTTCGCCGACGAGGTCGCGCCTCTCGACGGCGTGACGCGGGACGAGTGCGTCCGGCCCGGCAGCAGCACGGAGGTCCTGGCCGGTCTGAAGCCCGCCTACTACGACCCGGCTTTCGGTGAGCGCTTCCCGCAGATCGACTGGAACGTCACCGCGGGCAACGCCAGCCCCGTCAACGACGGCGCCTCCGCCGTGCTCATCACCTCCAGCGAGACCGCTGCCCGGCTGGGGCTGCGGCCCCTGGCCCGCCTGCACAGCTTCGCCGTCACCGGATCCGACCCGCTGCTGATGCTCACCGGTGTCGTTCCCGCCACGGAGAAGGTGCTCCGCAGGGCCTCGCTCACCCTCGACGACATCGACCTCTTCGAGGTCAACGAGGCCTTCTCCAGTGTCGTCCTCGCCTGGCGGCAGGAGACGGGCGCCGACCTCTCCAAGGTCAACGTCCACGGCGGCGCGATCGCCATCGGCCACCCGCTCGGCGCGAGCGGCACACGGCTCACGACCACGCTCGTGCACGCGATGCGGGCACGCGGCGCCCGCTACGCACTCCAGACGATGTGCGAGGCGGGCGGCCTGGCGAACGCGATGGTGTTGGAGGGGCTGCAGGCAGGTACGTAGGCGCGCGCGGTTGCGGACATCCCCCGGGCAGCCCCTCAGGGGAGACCCCAAGGAGCAGACCTCAAGGGGCCGATTCAGCGGTCCCGGAAGTGGTGGCGTTTGCGCCAGGCGACGATCGCTCCCGCGAGGGCGGGGAGGGCGATGAAGGCCATGGCGATCAGGAAGGCGGGGGACGTCGGGGCCGAGGCACGGGCTCCGGCGACCACGTACGCCGCGGTGTTGGGGATCGAGCCGAGGCCCGTGGCGAGGAGGAAGGGGAACCAGCCCATGCGGGAGACGGACGCGCAGTAGTTCGCGGCCCAGAAAGGCACTCCCGGGAAGAGCCGCGCCGCCATCATCGAGCGGAAGCCATGGCGGCTGAGCTGGCCGTCCGCCGCCAGCAGCCACCGGCCGCGGAGCAGGGGCCGCAGCGCGTCCTGCCCGAGTATCCGGCCGAGTCCGAAGGCGATCCCGGCCCCGAGCACCGTACCGGCGAGCGAGGCGCCGAGCCCGAGCTGCGAGCCGAACAGGGCGCCTGCCGCCAGATTGAGGAGCGGCCGGGGCACGAACGCGACCGTGCACAGCCCGTACGCCACGGCGAAGACCACGGAGGCAGCCGCGCCGTTCAGCTGCGGCGGCCAGCCGTCGGCCAGCAGCTTCTGGGGCTCGAACAGCAGCACCGTCGCGCCCGCCGACACCAGCAGCGACACCAGCAGCGAGAGCCGGGACCACGGAGAGAGCAGTGCTCTCGTGCAGCGGGCCGCCAGACCTCTCGGCGCGGTGGCGAACTCGGTGGTGAACTCGGTGGGGACGAGTTCCGTTGCGGGGACCGGGGGAACGGCCGTGGCGGTGCCCCCAGAGCGGGTGGTGGCATCGAGCATCCGGTGACACTAACTGACCAATGTGTGTGATCGCCGTATGGTTCGTCTCATGGGCGTCACAGCTTCCGGAACGTCAGATGGCCACTTGGAGCTGCCGCGCAGCGCCCTCGCGGACACCGTGCTGGAGCGGCTCACCGTCACCTACGCCGCGGCGGCCGATCCGCGGCGGGCCGGCGAGATGCGCGCGTACATGAAGGACATCGCTCCTTTCCTGGGCCTGACCACGCCCGATCGCCGCGCGCTCTCCCGCGGTGTCCTCGACGGAACCCCCCGTCCGGACGAGGCCGACTGCACGGCGGTGGCGCTGCGCTGCTGGCGGCTGCCGGAGCGCGAGTACCAGTACTTCGCCGTCGACTATCTGCGCCGGCATGTGAGGCGTCTCTCGTCCGGCTTCCTTCCCGTGGCACGCCATCTCGTGTCCACGGTCCCTTGGTGGGACACCGTCGACGCACTCGCCGCCCATGTCGTCGGAGGCCTCGTGGCGGCCGACCCGAAGCTGAAGTCCGACATGGACAGCTGGATCGAGGACGACGACCTGTGGGTCGCCCGGACAGCCCTCCTCCACCAGCTCCGCTTCAAGGACGCCACCGACACCGAACGCCTCTTCGGGTACTGCGTCCGCCAGTCCGCGCACCCCGACTTCTTCATCCGTAAAGCGATCGGCTGGTGTCTGCGCGAGTACGCCAAGACGGATCCGCAGGCGGTACGGGACTTCGTCGCAGGCGAGCGGGACCGGCTCTCACCGCTGTCCGTGCGTGAGGCGCTCAAGAACGTCGGCCCCTGACACACCGGATCGCCGGCCCTTGACGCACCCGGTCATCGGCACCTCGCACACCGGAACATCTGCACCTCACGCACCAGCGGAAACACCCGGCTCACCGCGGGCCACGGCCGCGAAAAACCATTCGACGCGGTCATGCGCGTCGGCGATGATCTCCTCATGTTCCGGTACGCCTTCCACCTCGCAGCATCCGCAGTCGCGGACGCGCCGAAGGCTGCCGTCCTGATCAACTTGGCCGCCGCAGACGGCGCCCGAAGCTGACCCTTCCCGGATCGTCCGGCGGACCCCGCAGGGGGAGGGTCGGCAAGTCCTTGGGGTCCCTGTCCCGGCCGTTCTGACGCCGGGGCCATCACTCAGCTCCGCTGACACCGAAGAGGCTTCGAGGTACTGCCATGCCCAAGACGGCTTACGTGCGCACCAAACCGCATCTGAACATCGGCACCATGGGTCATGTCGACCACGGCAAGACCACCCTGACCGCCGCCATCACCAAGGTCCTCGCCGAGCGCGGCTCCGGCACGTTCGTTCCCTTCGACCGGATCGACCGCGCCCCGGAGGAGGCCGCGCGCGGCATCACCATCAACATCGCGCACGTCGAGTACGAGACCGACACCCGGCACTACGCGCACGTGGACATGCCGGGCCACGCCGACTACGTCAAGAACATGGTCACCGGGGCCGCGCAGCTCGACGGGGCGATCCTCGTCGTCTCCGCGCTCGACGGGATCATGCCGCAGACCGCCGAACACGTGCTGCTCGCCCGGCAGGTGGGCGTGAACCACATCGTGGTGGCGCTCAACAAGGCCGACGCGGGCGACGAGGAGCTCACCGACCTCGTCGAGCTGGAGGTCCGCGAGCTGCTCTCCGCGCACGGCTACGGGGGCGACTCCGTACCGGTCGTACGGGTCTCCGGACTCAGGGCGCTGGAGGGCGACCCCCGGTGGACCGAGGCGATCGGCGCGCTGCTCGACGCCGTGGACACGTATGTGCCCATGCCCGAGCGGTACTTGGACGCCCCGTTCCTGTTGCCGGTGGAGAACGTGCTCACCATCACCGGCCGGGGCACGGTCGTCACGGGCGCCGTCGAGCGCGGCACCATTCGCGTGGGCGACCGTGTCGAAGTGCTCGGCGCCGCCGTGGACACCGTCGTCACCGGCCTGGAGACCTTCGGCAAGCCCATGGACGAGGCGCAGGCCGGCGACAACGTGGCGCTGCTGCTGCGCGGCGTGCCACGTGACGCGGTGCGCCGCGGACACATCGTCGCGGCGCCCGACAGCGTCGTACCGAGTCGTCGCTTCTCCGCGCAGGTGTACGTCCTGTCGGCGCGCGAGGGCGGTCGTACGACACCGGTGTCCACCGGCTACCGGCCGCAGTTCTACATCCGCACCGCGGACGTCGTCGGCGATGTCGACCTCGGCGAGCGGGCGGTCGCGCGGCCCGGCGACACCGTCACCATGACGGTCGAGCTGGGACGCGAGGTGCCGCTGGAGCCGGGGCTCGGCTTCGCGATCCGCGAGGGCGGCCGCACGGTCGGCGCCGGGACGGTGACGGCTGTGGGCTGACTCCGGCGCGGATGGTGTGAGTGCCCGCCTCTCGCTCTGCACGGGAGGCGGGCACTCGCGTGTCCGCGGGCACCGGCAAGCTGCCGAAACGTGGGTGCGCCCGCGCCCGGCGGCGGCCGAGGATGGGGACCATGACGACCCAGCAGCCCCGCCGAAGAGCCGAGATTTTCGCCGTCGACGAGGCGGAGGACCTTCGTTTCAGCACCTCCGCCACCGCCGACGAACGCACACTCCTCGTCGACATCCTGGGCGCCCAGCGGGTGACACTGGAGATGAAGTGCGCTGGTCTGACAGGTGAGTTGGCCCGTCGGTCCGTCGAACCCTCCACGCTCTCGCTGCTCGGCATCGTCCGGCATCTCGCCGACATGGAGCGCCGCTGGTTCCGGCGGGCGCTGGCCCGGCAGGACGCGCCGGCGCTCTTCTCCTCGGAGGCGTGCCCGGACGACGATTTCGACGGCGCGTCCGCCGACCCCGCCGTGATCGCCGAGGCCTGGCGGGCCTGGCGCGCCGAAGTGGCCTTCTCCGACGGCTTCGTCGCCGAAGCGCCCGATCTGGACCTGGCGGGCGAGGACCCCTGGCGCGGGCCGGTGTCGCTGCGCTGGGTCCTCATCCACATGATCGAGGAGTACGCCCGCCACAACGGCCACGCCGACCTGCTCCGCGAGCGCGTCGACGGAGCGATCGGCGTGTGAGGCGGCGACGCGGGGCGATGGGCAGGGCGATGGGCAGGGCGAGTGGCACGGGGCGGGGATCGGCCGGAGCCCGGCCCGGCCGTGCCCGTACGGGCACAATGGACCCGTGGACGAGCCGATACCCGTGACGCGAGCCGTGGATCACGGGACCGCCAAGCTGATGCCGGACGTCGACCGGCAGCGGGCGTGGCTCCTGACGGTCGACGGGGCACCCCAGTCGTACGTGGATCTCGACGCGCCGACGCACCTGGAGTTCGAGTACGCGCGACGCCTCGGGCACGTCCTGGACACCCTCGCGGAACCGGGGCGGCCACTGGACGTGCTGCACCTCGGCGGGGGCGCGCTCACCCTGCCCCGGTATCTCGCGGCGACCCGGCCGGGGTCCCGGCAGGACGTGGTCGAGGCCGACAGCGGGCTGCTCGACCTCGTCGTCGAGCATCTGCCCGTCCCCGCCGACGCGGGCATCACGGTGCACGGCGCGGACGCCCGCGCCTGGCTCGAAGCCGCGCCCGCCGACTCCGCCGACGTCCTGATCGCCGACGTCTTCGGCGGTTCGCGGGTCCCCGCGCACCTGACCTCGGTGGCGTACGCCCGTGAGACCGAGCGGGTCCTGCGCGCAGACGGCGTGTACCTGGCCAACCTCGCCGACGCCACGCCCTTCGCCTTTCTGCGCTCCCAACTGGCCACGTTCTCCACGGTCTTCGACGAGCTGGCGCTGATCGCCGAGCCGGGCGTGCTGCGCGGCCGCCGCTTCGGCAACGCGGTGCTCGTCGCCTCGCACCACCCGCTCGACACCCCCGCCCTCACTCGCCGTACGGCCGCCGACGCCTTTCCGGCCCGGGTCGAGTGCGGAGACACACTGCGGGTCTTCGTGGGCGACGCACGGCCCGTACGGGACGAGGACGCGGTGCCGTCGCCCGAGCCGCCCGACGGGGCGTTCAGCATCGGCTGAGGACTGATCCGGATCGGCTGAGGACCTTGCCGGTACGCGCGCGGCGGTCGGCCTCGGCTCAGCCTTCGGAGTGCGCCGGCTCGCTCCTGGCCGGTACTCCCTGGGCCACTTCCTTCGTACGCCGCGTCAGATTCCGCACGTCGGGAACGCACAGCACAGCCGCCGTCACCACCACGACCAGGACCGCGCACCCCCACAGGGACGCCGAACGCCCGAACGCGGACTCCGCCGGGCCCGCGAGCGCCGTGGCGAGCGGCACCATGGCGATCGAGCCGAACCAGTCGTACGCCGAGACGCGGGAGAACTTGTCCTCGGGGATCTCCTGGTGGAGCGCGGTCATCCACGAGACGCCGAAGACCTCGATCGCGGCGCCGGTCACGAACATCACCGCGCACAGGGGGCCCACCGGGAACGGGACGGCGAGCGCGGCCGAGGGGAGGGCGAGCGGGAAGACGCAGAGGGTGCCCGCGAGGAGGAGTCTGCGGGGCTTCCAGCGCATCATCAGGAGTGCGCCGCCGACGGTGCCCGCGCCGAACGCGGCGAGGGCCAGGCCCCACGGTGCCGCGCCGCCGAGACTGTCCCGGGCGACGAGGGGGCCGTACACCGCCTCGGCGGCACCGACGACGGCCACCACGACGGAGAACTGGGCGACGATCGACCACAGCCAGGGCCGGCCGATGACCTCCCGCCAGCCGTCGCGGAGGTCGGCGAGCATTCCGCCACCGGGTGCGCGGGACGGTATGTGGCTCACGTCGAGGAAGGCGCGCAGGGCTCCCGCGACCGCGAACGCCAGCGCGTCCACGGCGAGTACCCAGCCGGGGCCGACCACGGCGACCATGGCACCGCCCAGCGCGGCGCCGCCGAGGCCGGCGCCGTGCATCGCGAGGCGGAACAGCGCGAAGGCACGGCCGGCCTGCTTGCCGCTGACGGAGGAGAGCAGCATGCCCTCGGCGGCCGGGCTGAAGAACGCGTGACCCGTGCCGCCGAGCGCGGTCAGCAGCATCATCTGCCAGAGCTGCGGTTCGCCGGCGATGACGAGTGCCGCGAAGGCCGCCTGGGAGAGGCAGTTGAGGGTGTTGGCCGCGACCATCACGCGGTGCCGGGGGAGCCGGTCCGCGACCGCGCCGCCGATCAGCAGGAAGAGCACCAGCGGGAGGGTGCGGGCCGCCGCCACCAGACCCACGTCGCCGCCGTCGCCGCCCTCGTCCAGGACGGCGAACGCCGCCGCGATCAACGCTCCTTGGCTGCCAAGGTTCGTCACCACCGCGGCGGCGGTCAGCAGGGTGTAGTTGCGGCCCGCCCAGGAAGGGCGGCGCAGGCGGGCGGGGGAGTC
Source organism: Streptomyces sp. NPDC058697 (assembly GCF_042715345.1). Classification (NCBI taxonomy): domain Bacteria; kingdom Bacillati; phylum Actinomycetota; class Actinomycetes; order Kitasatosporales; family Streptomycetaceae; genus Streptomyces; species Streptomyces sp. NPDC058697. Next base: position 286,610 of record NZ_JBHXSU010000008.1, on the reverse strand, counting down.
TCTGGCGGGGTTCACCCGGCGACTATCCCCGCCGCGGGACCGGCTTGCCAAACGACTTATCGGCCTCTTCCTGCCGCCTGTTCAGCCTGTTCAGCCTGTTCTGCCGACTCGTCCCGCTCAGTCTGTGCCGCCCGCTCAGGCCGTTCCGCCCGCGTCGGCTGTCGCGCGTCGGACGTCACGTGTCCGTGGGCGCGGCCTCGGTGAGGCGTACGGTGCTCAGGATCTTCTGGACGGTCGCCTCGGGGATCTCGTCGCCGACACCCTTGGCGCCGTAGAGGTTCCAGGTGACGAAGTCGCCCGCGCCGTTCTTGAACGCGAAGGTGATGGCCTTGCCCTCGCTGTCGCACTTGCCGTTCTGCGGCGTGTTCTTCGAGTACGCGGTGGCGATGCTGCCCTGGAGGCCCGACTTCGTGGTGTACGCCTTCGCCTTGTCGAACTTCACGCTCTTCTTGTCCGGCTGCGTGTAGCCGCCGAAGATCCACCACGGGACACGGGTCTCGGCCGCCTCGGCCGAGTCCTTGGCGCCGTTCTCGCCGCGCGTTCCGGCGGTGGCCAGCGCGGTGTCCTCGGCGCGGCCGTCCTTGTCGCTGTCCGTGGTGCACCACTTGGACTTCAGGTAGGCGGGGGCGGTGACCGTGGTGCGGTCGGTCTTGCCCTTCTCCTCCCACTCGAAGCCCACGCTCGTGTCGGTGCTCTCGATCTCCCAGTCGGAGGGCACGTCGAACATCGTGCCGAAGCGGGGGTTGATGACGACCTTCCAGCCCGCGATGGTCGCCTTCTCGCCGTCGGTGCCGCGCGGGTTGTCCTCGCCGGTGGACGGGGAGGCGCTCGGGTCCTTCGACGCGCTCGCCGAGGGTGACTGCTTGGTCTTGCCGCCCTTGTCGCCGTCGGCCTCGTCGTCCTTGTCGCCGCCCAGGACCAGGAAGCCCGTCACACCCGCCGCGACCACGACGGCCGTGGCCGCCACGATGGCGACGAGTTTCGTCCTGTTCCCGTCACCGCCGCCGCCCTGCGGCGGCTGAGGGGTCTGCGGCACACCGGGCGCACTCCAGCCGGGCTGCCCCGGTTGCGTGTACGGGTTCGGCGTCTGGGGTCCGGTCTGCTGGAATCCGGGTTGCTGATACGGATTCGGCTGCTGGTACCCCGGCTGCTGGTACGGGTTCTGGTTCGGGTCCTGCGGGTTCTGCTCGCCCCCGGGCGGCTGGTTTCCTGGCCACATGGGCAGTAACCCTAGTGCCGCCCCGGACACGGTTGGGTCACCGCCCTTCGTCAGGGACGTACCGGATCCGGGTTCAGATGGGTCCTTATGGAGACGTACCGTACGAACGAAGCCCCTGCGGCATTCTCGAACGCGAACATCCGTGCCCCGCGGGCGAGTTCCCCGGTGTTCGCGGCGATCACTTTTCGCCACTGGTCACGGCTGGCTACTCGCGGGTAACGTGCCCGCCATGAGCGCAGACCAGATGTCGATCGGCGAGATGCTCGCCGCCACGGTTCCGATGGTGCGGACCCTGAAGCTGGAGTATCTCGAGACCACTCCGGAGAAGGCCGTCCTCTCGCTGCCCGACCAGAGCGAGTACCACAACCATGTGGGCGGGCCGCATGCCGGCGCGATGTTCACGCTGGGGGAGTCGGCGAGCGGCGCGGTCGTGCTGGCCGCGTTCGGGGACCAGCTCGCGCGGGCCGTGCCGCTGCCCGTGACCGCCGAGATCGCGTTCAAGAAGCTGGCCAGGGGGCCTGTCACGGCCACCGCCACACTGGGGCGCTCCATCGAGGACGTCGTCGCGGAACTCGACGCCGGGGAGCGGCCGGAGTTCCCCGTGGCCGTCGCCATCCAGCGCGAGGACGGTGCCGTGACGGGCGAGATGACGGTCATCTGGACCCTGCGGCCCAACGGCTGAGGTAACTGCCCGGGCGTCCTCGTCCCTAACCGCCGGGTCCGTAACCGCCGGGAGGGTGGACCCGTCGTGCGGGGCCACCCTCCAGAGTGTTTCCTCGTCAGGTCAGCTGTAGAAGGCCGGCCGCTCGACGAGTTCGACCTCGATGCGGCCGCCCTCGTTCTGGGCGCGGACGCCCGCCTCGCAGACCGCGGCCGTGGCGTAGCCGTCCCAGGCGCTGGGCCCGGTGACCTCGCCGCGGCGGGTGGCGTCGACCCAGGCCTGCACCTGGCGGTCGTACGCGTCCTCGAAGCGCTCCACGAAGTCCTGGGCGATGGTGCCGCCCCAGCGGCCCGCCTGGTTGGTGACCAGGGCGTGGCCGTCACCGATGCGGGCCGTGCCGCGTTCGCAGACCACCTCGGCCTGCACCTGGTACCCGAAGCCGCAGTTGACGTTGATCTCGACGTCCACGATCGCGCCGCCGGCGGTCTCGAACACGACGAACTGCGGATCCTGCAGGCCCTCCGGGGCGTTGCCGGACGGCGTCGGCTTCAGCACGGTGACCGCGGTGATCTCCTGGCCGAGCAGCCAGCGCGTGATGTCCATCTCGTGCACGACGGAGTCGTTGATGAGCATCTCGCTGGTGAAGCCGGGCGGGGTCGCCACGTTGCGGTGCCGGTTGTGCAGCATCAGAGGCCGGCCCAACTGCCCGGTGTTCAGCAGCGCCTTGAGCTTCGCGTACTCGGTGTCGTACCGGCGCATGAAGCCCACCTGCACCAGGCGGTGCCCGACCTTCTGCTCGGCCTCCAGGACCCGCAGAGCCGAGGCCGAGCCCGGGGTGAGCGGCTTCTCGCACAGGACGGGCAGGTCGTGCTCGAAGGCCGTGAGCAGCGCCGCCTCGTGGGCGGGGCCGGGGGAGGCGATCAGTACGGCGTCGACGCCGTCCGAGGCCATCGCGGCGGCCGCGTCGGTGTGGGCCGTGCAGCCCTCGATACCGTCGGCGATCCGCTTGACCCGTTCCGCGTCGACGTCCACGACCGCGGCGACGCGTGCCCCGTTGGTGACTTGGTCGAGACGCCGCACATGATCGGCGCCCATCTTTCCGGTGCCGATGACGGCCACGCCGAGCGTTCCACGCTGAGCCATGGTCGGTTGATCCCTTCTCAGGCGCCGCAGGAGCGCAGGAACTGGCGGGTGCGCACCGCGATGGGCAGGGGCTTGTCCGGCGGACAGGGGTACATGTCCTGCTCGACGATGGCGAACAGGTCGACACCGAGGCGCTGCGCCGCGTCCAGCACCGGCTCCAGGGCGGGCACGCCGGTGGGCGGCTCGCACATCACACCGCGCTGGACTGCGGGGCCGAACGGGACCTCGTTCTTGACCACGTCCGCGAGGATCTCCGGGTCGACCTGCTTGAGGTGCAGATAGCCGATGCGCTCGCCGTACGTCTCGATCAGCTTGACGTTGTCGCCGCCGCAGTAGGCGTAGTGCCCGGTGTCCAGGCAGAGACTGACCAGGCCGGAGTCCGTCGAGTCGAGGAAGCGCTCGACGTGCTCCTCGGTGTCGATGTGCGTGTCGGCGTGCGGGTGCACCACGATGTCGAGGCCGAAGCGCTCCTTCACCTCGTGGCCGAGGCGCTCCATGCCCTTGGCCAGGTACGACCATTGACGGACCGTCAGCTCCGACGGCTCGATCAGCTCGGCGGTCTTGTCGTCCCGCCAGAAGGACGGAATGACCACCAGGTGCTCGGCGCCCATCGCCCGGGTCAGCTCGGCGACCTGGCTCACGTGCTCCCAGGTGGCGTCCCAGACGTCGGGGCCGCGGTGCAGCGCGGTGAAGACCGTGCCGGCCGACCTTGAGATCCCGCTTGTCCACCTCGTCGGTGAGCTTGGCCGGGTCGGTCGGCAGATAGCCGTACGGGCCGAGCTCGATCCAGGAGTAACCGGCCTCGGAGACCTCGTCCAGGAAGCGTTCCCAGGGCACCTGTTCGGGGTCGTCGGGGAACCAGACGCCCCACGAGTCCGGCGCGGAGCCGACGCGGATGCGGTCGAGCGCGTTGGCCATCAGGAGGCCTTTCCTTCCGAGGAGGCAGTGGCGGTGGGTGCCTTGAGGTCTGCCGCTTCGGGGAGTTCCTCGACGTCGACGCCGCGGACCTGGGCCAGTTCGTGTTTGAGTGCGGCGAGTTCGGCGCCGCCTGCCATGTGGTTGGTGAGTTCTTCGAGGCTGACGTCGGCGCGGGCGGCGGAGAGTTCCATGGTGCCCAGGCGCAGGACGCTGAAGTGGTCGCCGACCATGTAGGCGTGGTGGGGGTTGTGGGTGATGAAGATGACGCCCAGGCCGCGGTCCCGGGCGGCGGCAATGTATTTGAGGACCACGCCGGACTGTTTGACGCCGAGGGCTGCGGTGGGTTCGTCCAGGATGAGGACGCGGGCGCCGAAGTAGACGGCGCGGGCGATGGCCACCGACTGGCGCTGGCCGCCGGAGAGGGTACCGATGGGCTGGTCGAGGTCGTCCAGGATGATGCCCATGTTGCGCAGTTCCTGGTCGGCGGTTGCCTTCATCTTTGCGATGTCGAGGCGCCGGATGGGCCAGGGGCCTTTGGTCATCTCGGAGCCGAGGAAGAAGTTCCGCCATACCGGCATGAGGGGGACGGTGGCGAGGTCCTGGTAGACGGTGGCGATGCCCTTGTCCAACGCCTCGCGCGGGTTGTTCAGCTGTACCGGGTGGCCGTCGATGAGGAACTGGCCCTCGGTGTGCTGGTGCAGGCCGGAGATGATTTTGATCAGGGTGGACTTGCCGGCGCCGTTGTCGCCCAGGACGCAGGTGACCTGGCTGGGGTGGACGGCCAGGTCGACGCTGTGCAGGGCACGGACGTTGCCGTACGCCTTGCCCGCGCCGCGCAGTTCGACGATCGGCTCCGTCGCGTCCGCGGGCTTGTCCTTGACCGCTGCTGCGCCGTTGGGGGAGGTGTTGTTGGTGGTCATGGCTTTACCTCCGGGTGGCCTGGCGGCGGACCCACAGATTGACGAGGGCGGCGAGCAGGAGCATGACGCCGAGGAAGGCCTTGAACCAGTCGGGGTTCCAGTTGGCGTAGACGATGCCCTGGGAGACCATGCCGAAGATGAAGGCGCCGATGACCGGGCCGATGGCGGAGCCGTAGCCGCCGGTGAGCAGGCAGCCGCCGATGACCGCGGCGATGATGTACAGGAACTCGTTGCCGACACCCTCGCCGGACTGGACGGTGTTGAACGAGAACAGGATGTGCATCCCGACGAACCAGGCACCCGCGCCGACGCCCATGAACAGGGCGATCTTGGTGAAGGTGACCGGCACACCGACCGCGCGGGCGGATTCCTTGTTGCCGCCGGTGGCGAAGATCCAGTTGCCGAACTTGGTGCGTAGCAGCAGCCAGGTCGCGGCCGCCGCGAACACGAACCAATAGAACACCGTGATCTTCACATCGACGCCGCCGATGCTGATCTCGGACGCGAAGACCTTCTTGGCCTGGTCGAAGCCGTCCATGTCACTGATCGAGTCGGTCGCCACGTTCCCGGTGAAGATCTTCGTGATGGCGAGGTTGGCGCCCTGGAGGATCAGGAACGACCCCAGCGTGATCAGGAAGCTGGGAAGGCCGGTGCGTACGAGCATGTAGCCGTTGAACGCGCCGATCGCCAGGGACACCAGCAACGCGACGATGACACCGGTCCACACGTTCATGGAGAGCTGGAAGCTCCACATGCTCGCGGTGAGGGCGGAGGTGGTGACCGCGACACCGGCGGAGAGGTCGAACTCGCCGCCGATCATCAACAGGGCCACCGGCAGGGCCATGATGCCCATCACCGACGACTCGTAGAGCACGTTGGCCAGCGAACCGGCCTCGCGGAACGGCGAGGCCACCGCGAAGAAGAAGATGTAGACGGCGATCGCCGCGATGAGCGCGCCGATCTCGGGGCGGGCCGCCAGCCTGCGGGTCAGGGACCGTTCCGAGGTCCGGCCGTCCTTGGGGGCGGCCGGCGGAGCCGGCGACGAGGAACCCGTCGCCGGTGCCGTTGCCTGGGACATGGAAATCACCGAGTGCCCTTCGCGGCGAACTTCGCGATGGCTTCGACGTTGGACTTGTCGACGAACGCCGGGCCGGTGAGGACCGCTTCCTGGCCGCCACCGCTGAAGTTGCCGTTGGTCTTGTAGAGCCACAGCGAGTCCACGGACAAGTAGCCCTGCAGATACGGCTGCTGGTCGACCGCGAACTCGACGTCGCCGTCCTCGATGGCGCTGACCATCTCCTTGTTCAGGTCGAAGGTCGCGACCTTCGCCTTGCTGCCCGCGTCGTCCACGGACTGCACGGCGGTCAGTGCGAACGGGGCACCCAGGGTGACCACGTAGTCGATCGACGAGTCCTGCTTGAGCTTCGCGGTGATCGTCGACTTCACGGCCGGCATGTTCGTGCCGTTCACGTACAGGTTCGTGGTCTTGCCCTTGAAGGTCTTCTTCACACCCGCGCAGCGCGCCTCAAGAGCGACGTGACCCTGCTCCTGGATGACGCAGATGTTGTTCTTCGCGCCGAGTTCGTTGAGCTTCTCGCCGAAGGCCTCACCGGCGACGGACTCGTCCTGGCCGAAGTACTCCAGCAGGCCCTGCTCCTTCCAGTCGTCGATGCCTCCGTTGAGGCCGACGACCGGGATGCCCGCCGCCTTGGCCTTGGCGACCGCGGACTTCATGGCGTCCGGCTTGGCCAGCGTGACCGCGATGCCGTCGACCTTCTGGTCGATCGCGTTCTGGACCAGGTTGGCCTGCTTGGCCGAGTCCGGGTTGCTGGAGTACACCAACTCGACGTTGTCCTTGGCGGCGGCGGTCTCCGCTCCCTTGCGGATGAGGTCCCAGAAGGTGTCGCCGGGGGCCGCGTGAGTGATCATCGCGACCTTCATGCGGGGGGTGTCGGCCTTGCCGGCAGACGCGTTGCCCGTGTCCTCCTCGGCCTTCTTGCCACCGGAGTCGCTGGAGCAACCGGTGACTATCAGGGCCGCCGCGGCGGCCGCGGCAACGAAGGCGAATCTGCGGGAACGGGTGCGAAACGTGCGGTCCATCTTTCCGGCACCTCACTGTGCGACAGGGGAAAGGGAGCAGGGGCAGCGGTCCGGGCGGGTGCCCGGTCCTTCGGCCCGTACGGAAGGAGACCGCAGGGCCACGTACCGACAAACTCGGCTGTGCTGTTGGGAGGGGATGTAAGTCCCTGACGGACCCCGCTGTCAATACTTTGTTAAGACATCATTTCAGGATCACGTGAGAATGTAAGTACAAAGTCTTGACATGGCTCGGCCTCGGTCTTACACCTAGGACACACCGGTCCCCTGCATCCCGCACCCCCGGAAGCCCGCAGCCAGCACGAGGAGCGACGCGTATGACCGAGTCCTTCGACCTGATCACCATGGGTCGCATCGGGGTCGATCTCTACCCTCTGCAGACCGGAGTGCCGCTCGCGCGTGTCGAAACCTTCGGTAAATTCCTCGGTGGCTCGGCGGCCAACGTGGCGGTCGCCGCGGCCCGTCTCGGCCGTTCCACGGCGATCGTCACCCGAACCGGCGATGATCCCTTCGGAGCCTATCTGCACCAGGCTCTCAAGGAGTTCGGGGTCGACGATCGCTGGGTCACCCCCGTCGAGGCGTACCCGACGCCGGTCACGTTCTGTGAGATCTTCCCGCCCGACGACTTCCCGCTGTACTTCTACCGGCAGCCCAAGGCGCCCGACCTGGAGATCCGCACCGACGAGCTGGACTTCTTCGCCGTCCGGGCCGCGAAGATCTTCTGGATCACCGGCACAGGCCTGAGCGAGGAGCCCAGCCGCTCCGCCACGCTCGCGGCCCTCAAGGCGCGCGCCAAGGCCGGCACCACCGTCTTCGACCTCGACTGGCGCCCCATGTTCTGGAAGAACCCGGCCGAGGCCCGCCCGTACTACGCCGAAGCCCTGCGGCACGTCACCGTCGCCGTCGGCAACCTCGACGAGTGCGAGGTCGCCACGGGCGTCCGCGAGCCGCGCGCCTGCGCCGAGGCACTCCTCGAAGCGGGCGTGGAACTGGCCGTCGTCAAGCAGGGCCCCAAGGGCGTCCTCGCCGTCCACCGCGACGGCACCACCGCCGAAGTGCCGCCCGTACCCGTCGAGGTGGTCAACGGCCTCGGCGCGGGCGACGCGTTCGGCGGCTCGCTCTGCCACGGACTGCTGGCCGGCTGGGAGCTGGAGAAGACCATGCGGTACGCCAACGCGGCCGGCGCCCTGGTCGCCTCCCGCCTCGCCTGCTCCTCCGCGATGCCGACCGCCGCCGAGGTCGAGGACCTCGTCGCCTCCCGCGCCTGACGCCGCCACCCCTTGAACGGAGCCAACCCTTGAGCATCACCATCCCCGACCTCGTCAGGGTGCGCGCCCGGCACCCGGAGGCGGTGGCCGAAGCGGCCGCCCGCCGTACCCGGCGCCCTTTGGTCGGCGACAGCGGCCGCCTCATGATCGTGGCGGCCGACCACCCGGCGCGCGGCGCGCTCGGAGTGGGCGACCGCAGGCTGGCGATGGCCAACCGCGCCGACCTGCTGGAGCGTCTGTGCGTCGCCCTGTCGCGGCCGGGCGTGGACGGCGTGCTCGCCACCGCCGACATCCTGGACGACCTGCTCCTGCTCGGCGCGCTGGAGAACAAGGTCGTCATGGGCTCCATGAACCGCGGAGGCCTGGCCGGTGCCGTCTTCGAGATGGACGACCGGTTCACCGGACACCGCGCCGAGGACATAGCCCGGCTGAACTTCGACGCGGGCAAGCTGCTGCTGCGTATCGACTACGACGACCCCGGCTCGCTGACCACCCTGGAGTCGACCGCCCGCGCGATCGACGACATGGCCGCGCACCGGCTTCCCGTGTTCGTCGAGCCGTTCATCTCCCGCCGCGTCGAGGGAACGGTCCGCAACGACCTCACCGCCGAGGCCGTCACCCGCTCCATCGCCATCGCCTCCGGGCTCGGCGGCACCTCCGCCTACACCTGGCTGAAACTGCCCGTCACCAGCGACCCGGACGACATGGCCGCCGTGCTGGAGACCTCGACCCTGCCCGCCGTTCTGCTCGGCGGCGAGGTCGGCAGGGACCAGGAGGGCGCGTACGAGAGATGGCGCAAGGCGCTGCGACTGCCCACCGTCCAGGGTCTGGTCGTCGGCCGGTCCCTGCTCTATCCCGCCGAGGGCAGTGTGGAGACTGCGGTGGACACCGCGGTCGGCCTGCTCTGACCGGAAGGACTCACTTTTCATGACCAGCGCACACCACCTGCCCGCGGGCAAGGCCGCGAGCGGTCCGTACGCCGTGGACATCACCCCGGAGAGTGCCGGCTGGGACCACTCCAGCCTGCGCGTCCTCGAACTGGCGCCCGGCGGCACGCACTTGTTCACCGCAGGGGACAGCGAGTGGATCGTGACCTCGCTCAGCGGCGGCTGCGCCGTCACGGTCGGCGACGACTTCGGCCGCGACGAGTTCGAGCTGCACGGCCGCGCGAGCGTGTTCAGCGGTGCCAGCGACTTCGTATACGTGCCGCGTGACGCGACCGCGACGCTCACCTCGGCCGACGGGGGGCGCTTCGCGCTCACCGGGGCCCGCTGCTCCCGCCGCCTGCCGGCCCGCTACGGGTCCGCCGAGTCCGTGCCGGTCGAGCTGCGCGGCGCCGGCAACTGCTCCCGCATGGTCCGCAACTTCGGCGCGGCAGGGGCCTTCGAGTGCGACAAGCTCATCGCGGTCGAGGTGATCACCCCGGGCGGCAACTGGTCCTCGTACCCGCCGCACAAGCACGACGAGAACCGGCCCGGCGAGGAGTCGGAGCTGGAGGAGATCTACTACTTCGAGATCGCCGCCCACGAGGGCACGCCCGGCCTCGGCTACCAGCGGGTCTCCCCGTCCGGCCACGGCAACGGCACGGACGTGCTGGCGGAGGTGCGCGACGGCGACATCGTCCTGGTCCCGGACGGCTGGCACGGCCCCTCCATCGCGGCACCGGGCCACGACATGTACTACCTCAACGTCATGGCGGGCCCCGGCGCCGACCGGGCCTGGCTGATCTGCGACCACCCCGACCACGCCTGGATCCGCGACACCTGGCCGAGCCAGCCCGTCGACCCCCGGCTGACCCGAACCACCCAGTGAGGAACCGATGAGCCGCTCCACCCTCCGCCTGACCGTCGCCCAGGCACTGGTGCGTTTCCTGGCCGCGCAGTACACCGAACGCGACGGCGTACGGCACCGGCTGATCGCCGGGACCTGGGGGATCTTCGGCCATGGCAACGTCGCCGGGATCGGCCAGGCGCTCCTGGAGGCCGGCGAGGACACCATGCCGTTCCACCAGGGCCGCAACGAACAGGCCATGGTGCACGCCGCCGTCGGCCACGCCCGCCAGCTGAACCGGCTCTCCGCGCAGGCGGTCACCACCTCCATCGGCCCCGGCGCGACCAACCTGGTCACCGGCGCCGCCCTGGCCACGGTCAACCGCCTGCCGGTGCTGCTCCTGCCCGGCGACTACTTCGCGACGCGTGCCGCCGAGCCGCTCCTCCAGCAGCTGGAGCACCCCGTCGAGGCGGACCTGTCGGTCAACGACACCCTGCGTCCGGTCTCCCGCTACTTCGACCGGATCACCCGCCCCGAGGCGCTGATCCCCTCCGCCCTGAACGCGATGCGCGTGCTCGCCGACCCGGTCGAGACCGGCGCCGTCACCCTCGCCCTGCCGCAGGACGTCCAGGCCGAGGCGTACGACTGGCCCGAGGAGTTCTTCGCCGACCGGATCTGGCACGTACGCCGTCCGGCCCCCGAACCGGCCGAGCTCGCGGCCGCCGTGGAAGCCGTACGGGCCGCGAGGCGACCCCTGATCGTCGCGGGCGGCGGCATCCACCACAGCGAGGCCGAGCCGGCCCTCAAGGCGTTCGTGGAGGCCACCGGCATCCCGGTCGCGTCCACCCAGGCAGGCAAGGGCTCCCTGCGCTACGACCACCCGGCGGACGTCGGCGGGGTCGGCCACACCGGTACCGCCGTCGCCGACGAACTGGCCCGCACCGCCGACCTGGTCATCGGCGTCGGCACCCGCTACACGGACTTCACCACCGCCTCCGCCACGCTCTTCCAGGAGCCGGGCGTGCGGTTCGTGAACCTCAACGTGGCCGCCTTCGACGCGCACAAGCTGAGCGCGCGGACCCTGGTCGCCGACGCCCGCGCCGGTCTGGAGGCCCTTACCGAGGCGCTGTCCGGCCACCGCGTGGACGCGGCGTACGAGGCCGAGTACCGCGCCGGCAAGGAGCGCTGGGAGGAGGTCGTGGACGCCGTGTACCGGGCGGACGACGAGCACGCCGTCCCCACCCAGACCCAGGTCCTCGGCGCCCTGGACGCCGTGGTCGGCGACGACGACGTCGTCATCAACGCGGCCGGCTCGCTCCCCGGCGACCTGCACAAGCTCTGGCGTGCGCGCAGCCCGCACCAGTACCACCTGGAGTACGGCTACTCCTGCATGGGCTACGAGATCCCGGCGGGCATCGGCGTCCAGCAGGCCGCCCCCGGCACCCCCGTCTGGTCACTGGTCGGCGACGGCACGTACCTGATGATGCCCACCGAGATCGTCACCGCCGTCCAGGAGGGCCTGCCCGTCAACCTGGTGCTGATCCAGAACCACGGGTACGCGTCCATCGGCGGCCTCTCCGAGGAGACGGGCGGCGAGCGCTTCGGCACCGCCTACCGCTACCGGGCGGCCGACGGCACCTTCACCGGCGCCCCGCTGCCCGTGGACCTGGCCGCCAACGCGGCCAGCCTCGGCATGGACGTCCTGCGCGCCAAGACCGTCCGCGAACTGCGCGACGCCCTGGCCACGGCCCGCGCCTCGGACCGGCCGACGTGCGTGTACGTCGAGACCGACCCGACGCCCACCGCCCCCGCCGCCGAGGCCTGGTGGGACGTACCGGTCGCCGAGGTCGCCACCCGCGACGCCGCCTCCCGTGCCCGCGAGAGGTACGACCGGCGCGTCGTCGACCGCCGCCGCCACCTCTGACCTCCCCCCGCTCACGAAAAGGATCCGCACCATGAAGAACATGAACCACTGGATCGGGGGGAAGCCCGTCGAGGGCGCCTCCGGCCGCTTCGGCCCCGTCTACAACCCCGCCACGGGCGCCCAGGAGAAGCAGGTGCCCTTCGCCTCCGTGGACGAGGTGGACGCCGCCGTCGCCTCCGCGAAGGCCGCCTTCGAGAGCTGGGGGACCGCCTCGCTGGCCAAGCGCACGACCGTCCTCTTCAAGTACCGCGAGCTGCTCGACGCGCACCGCGACGAGATCGCCGAGCTGATCACCGCCGAGCACGGCAAGGTGCACTCGGACGCGCTCGGCGAGGTCGCCCGGGGCATGGAGATCGTCGAACTCGCCTGTTCCGTACCGCAGTTGGTGAAGGGCGAGCTGTCCACGCAGGTCTCCACGCGCGTCGACGTGGCCGCGATCCGCCAGCCGCTCGGTGTCGTCGCGGGCATCACCCCGTTCAACTTCCCGGCCATGGTGCCGATGTGGATGTTCCCGCTGGCCATCGCCTGCGGCAACACCTTCGTGCTCAAGCCGAGCGAGAAGGACCCCTCCGCCTCCTACCGGCTGGCCGAACTCGCCTCCGAGGCGGGCCTCCCCGACGGCGTGCTCAACGTCGTGCAGGGCGACAAGGTCGCCGTGGACCGCCTCCTGGAGCACCCGGACATCACGGCCGTCTCCTTCGTCGGCTCCACGCCCATCGCCAAGTACATCCAGCTCAAGGGCATCGAGCACGGCAAGCGCGTGCAGGCCCTCGGCGGCGCCAAGAACCACATGCTCGTACTGCCCGACGCCGACCTGGACTTCGCAGCCGACCAGGCCATCAACGCCGCCTACGGCTCGGCCGGCGAGCGCTGCATGGCCGTGTCCGTCGTCGTCGCCGTCGGCGACACCGGCGACGAACTGGTCGACAAGATCGCCGAGCGGGCCAAGGGCCTGAAGATCGGCCCCGGCAGCGACGCGGCCAGCGAGATGGGCCCGCTCATCACCCGCGAGCACCGCGACAAGGTCGCCTCGTACGTCACGGGCGCGGCCGCCCAGGGCGCCGAGGTCGTCGTGGACGGCACCGGCTTCACCGTCCCGGGCCACGAGGACGGCTTCTTCATCGGCGTCTCGCTCCTCGACAAGGTGCCGGTCACCGCGGACGCGTACAAGGACGAGATCTTCGGCCCGGTGCTCTGCGTGGTCCGCGCCGAGACCTACGACGAGGCCATCGCGCTGATCAACAGCTCCCGCTGGGGCAACGGCACCGCGATCTTCACCCGGGACGGCGGCGCCGCCCGCCGCTTCCAGCTGGAGGCCCAGGCCGGCATGGTCGGCGTGAACGTGCCGATCCCCGTGCCCGTGGGCTACCACTCGTTCGGCGGCTGGAAGGACTCCCTCTTCGGGGACCACCACATCTACGGCAACGACGGCATCGCCTTCTACACCCAGGGCAAGGTCATCACCACCCGCTGGCCCGACCCGGCCGACAGCGGCGGCATCAACCTCGGCTTCCCCAGCCACTCCTGACGGAAGCCGCACCCGAAGGAGGCCGTGCCCGACCCGGGTACGGCCTCACCGAAGCGGTACGTGGCAACGGCACGACCCGACCGGACGCCACGCACCGACGGACATGTGAAGGGAGAGGGCTCCGTGGCAGAGACCGAGACCGCACGTCAGGCGAACGCCGCAGCGTTCGACAGCCTGGAGGTCGCCCTGGACCGGGGCAGCCCGATCCCGCTCTACTACCAGCTCGCCCAGCAACTGGAGTCCGCGATCGAGCACGGGGCGCTCGCCCCGGGCAACCTGCTGGGCAACGAGGTCGACATCGCCGCCCGGCTCGGGCTGTCCCGGCCGACCGTCCGCCAGGCCATCCAGTCCCTGGTGGACAAGGGCCTGCTGGTGCGCCGCCGCGGCATCGGCACCCAGGTGGTGCACAGCCAGGTCAGGCGTTCGCTGGAACTGAGCAGCCTCTACGACGACCTGGCGGCCGCCGGACAGAGCCCCGCGACCCGGGTGCTGCGCAACGAGATCGAGTCGGCCTCGGCGGAGGTCGCCGCAGCCCTCGGCATCCCCGAGGGCCGGGACGTCATCGCGCTCGAACGGCTGCGCTCCACATACGGCGAACCCGTGGCCCACCTGTCCAACTACCTGCCCGCCTCGCTCCTCGGCCTGGACACCGAACGGCTTGAGGAGACCGGCCTCTACCGGATGATGCGGGCCGCCGGAATCACCCTGCACAGCGCCCACCAGACCGTGGGCGCCCGCTGCGCCACCGCCGACGAGGGGACCCTGCTCGACGAGCCGGAGGGAGCCGCGCTGCTCACCATGTGCCGCACGGCCTACGACGACACCGGGCGGGCCGTAGAGTACGGGACCCACGTCTACCGCGCCGCGCGCTACACGTTCGACTTCCAGCTGCTCGTACGGCCCTGATCGGGTGCGGCTGCCGGGGTCGGAAGGCGGCCGCGGCGGTACGTTGGGCCCGTATCGCACGGGTGCACGGAGCGTGGCGTAGCGGAACGGACCACTCCCCGGGACGGAGGGGGTCAGAGTGGCGACGAGCGAGGAGAGCGGCGTGGCGCGGCGGCGGTTCGACATGGCGGACGCCGCGGTGGTGCTGCTGGACGCGCGCATGGCGGTGGCCGGCTGGACCGGCGACGCCGAGCGGCTGTTCGGCTATCGCCGGGCCGAGGTCGTCGGCCGGGCCGCGGCCGAGCTGCTGATGCCCGAGGACGCCGAGCGCCTGCCCGACCTGACCCGCCGCTGCGGCCGCAACGGCGGCTGGACCGGGCTTCTGGCGGTGCGCCACCGCGACGGACACCCCGTCGTCACGACGGTGCGGGTCGTCCCGGCCCTGGAGGCCGAGGACGGCCCGCCGCGCTGGGTGGTCCTTGCCGCCGACTCGACCGGCGCCGCCGGGTGGGACATGAGCCGCTCGGTGCTGGAGCGGCTGGCCTCGCACTCACCCATCGGCATAGCGATCGTCGACGCGGATCTGCGGTACGTGTGGTCGAACGCGGCCCTGGAGCAGTTCGGCGGCGGACCCGCGCACCAGCGGATCGGCAAACGGCTCGCGGACATCCAGCCGGGCCTGAACGCCCGGGCCCTGGAGGCGGTGATGCGCCAGGTCCTGGAGACCGGCGAGGCCGTCGTCGGCTACGAACACGTCGGTACGGTCCGCTCGGCGCCGCACCGGGACACGGCCCACGCGATGTCGTTCACCCGGCTCGACGACGACCACGGCAACCCGATCGGCGTGTACTACACCGTCGTGGACGTCACCGAGCGCTACCGGGCCCGCCAGCGCCTCACCCTCCTGGACCAGGCCGGCAAGCGCCTCGGCCGCACCCTGGACGTCATGCAGACCGCCCAGGAGCTGGCCGACGTGGCGGTGCCGGGACTCGCCGACTTCGTCACCGTGGATCTGCTGGAGACCGTCCTCGAAGGCGGCGAGCCCGTCTCCGGGCCCCTGAGCGGGACGGACGCGATGCCGCTGCGCCGGGCCGGACACCAGTCGGTGAACGAGGGCGTCCCCGAGGCCGTGGTCGGGATCGGCGAGGTGGCCGCCTACGTGGCCGGAGCACCCCCGGTCCGCGCGCTGACCGGCGGCACGTCCTGGATCGAGGAGCGGCTCGACCCGCTGGCTCCGGAATGGGCCACGGACATCGCGGGCGACCGGGCCGCCACCTTCCTGGAGCTCGGACTGCACACCGCGATGATCGTGCCGGTGCGGGCCCGCGGCACCATGCTCGGGATCACCACGTTCTTCCGGCGCCACCGGCAGGACCCCTTCGACCAGGACGACCTGGGCCTGGCCGAGGAGGTGGTCGGCCGCGCGGCCCTGTCCCTCGACAACGCCCGCCGCTACACCCGGGAGCGCGACGCGGCCCTCGTACTGCAGCGCCATCTGCTGCCGCACCGGCTCCCCGAGCAGGACGCGATGGAGGTCGCCGCCTGCTACCGCCCGGCCGACGAGCTGACGGGACTCGGCGGCGACTGGTTCGACGTCATCCCGCTGTCGGGCGCGCGGGTCGCCCTGGTGGTCGGTGACGTCGTCGGCCACGGCATCGAGGCCGCCGCGGCCATGGGCCGGCTGAGAGCCGCCGTACAGACCCTCGCCGACCTGGACCTGCCGCCCGAGGAGGTGCTCGCCCACCTCGACGACCTGGTCGACCGGGCCGGATACGAGGACGACGCCGGGGCGGCCCCGCGCGGCGACGGCGTACGGGCCAAGGGCGCCAGCTGTCTGTACGCGGTGTACGACCCGGTCGGCGGCCGGTGCTCCATGGCCGCCGCGGGCCATGGTCTGCCCGCGATCGTCGCCCCGGACGGCACGGTCGACTTCCCCGAGCTGCCGCCCGGACCCGCGCTCGGGGTGAGCGGCCCGCCCTTCGAGTCGGTCGAACTGCCGCTCGCGGAAGGCAGTGTGCTCGCCCTGTGCACCGACGGCCTGCTCGCCGCAGAGGGGCCCGCACCGCAGCGGGACGCCGCCGCCGACCGGGAGCGGCTGCGCCGGGTGCTCGAACGACGGGCGCCCAGCCTCGACGACCGCTGCCAGGCCGTCGTGGAGGCGCTGGTCCCGGCCCGCCCGCCGGACGACGTGGTGCTGCTGATGGCCCGCGCCCGCCGACTGGACGCGGAACGGACGGTGTCCTGGGAGCTGCCCAGCGACCCGGCGGCCGTCGCCGACGTGCGCAAGCGGACCTCACGGCAGCTGTGCGAATGGGGCCTGGACGAGCTGACCTTCACCACCGAACTCGTCGTCAGCGAACTCGTCACCAACGCCATCCGGCACGCCTCCGCGCCGATAAGACTGCGGCTGATCATGTCGCGGACCCTGGTCTGCGAGGTCTGGGACGCCAGTCCCACCGCCCCGCACCTGCGCCACCCGAAGACGACCGACGAGGGCGGCCGCGGACTGTTCCTGGTCTCCCAGTTCACCCAGCGCTGGGGCACCCGCTACACCCAGGACGGCAAGATCATCTGGACCGAGCAGTCGCTGACGGGCCCTGAGATCTGAGCGCGCCGTCACTCCCTCGCATCGGGGTGGTGCGACACGGCGGCGAGGCATCTCGGTGCGACACGTTTCCGGCGTGCCGTTGTGCCTAACGGTGTATTAAGTAACTTTTGTCGCATAGTGCGTCCGGAGGTCTACCCCGGACCGGCCGCCCGCGCGCCCCCGCGGTTCACCTCCTCGTGCCCGTACCCAACGAGGAGTGACGCCTCATGTCCGACACCGTGTCCCGGCGGTCCGTCCTGCGCCTGCTGAGCGGCGCGACCGCCGTCGCCCTGGCCGCGACCGCGGGGCCGCCGTCCCTCGCCCACGCGGCCGCCGCCCGGCGACAACCGGCCGCGGGCCCCCGCGTCGAAGGACTGCTCACCAAGCTCACCCTGGACGAGAAACTCTCCCTGCTGCACGGCGCCACCGACCCCAAGGCCCTCGGCCAGGCCGGCTACGTGCCCGGCGTGGAACGGCTCGGCATCCCGCCGCTGCGCCTCGCCGACGGCCCCGCCGGAGTCCGCGTCAAGCAGCACGCCACCGCCCTGCCCGCCCCCGTCCTGCTCGCCGCGGCCTTCGACCCCGGCCTCGCCCGCCGCTACGGCCAGGTCATCGGCCGCGAGGGCCGCGCCCTCGGCCAGGACGTGCTGCTCTCCCCGATGGTCAACCTCATCCGCACCCCGTACGCGGGCCGCAACTTCGAGACGTTCAGCGAGGACCCGCTGCTCTCCGCCGACCTCGTGGCCGAGGAGATCAAGGGCATCCAGAGCGAGGGCCTCATCGCGACCGTGAAGCACTACGCGATGAACAACCAGGAGAAGGACCGCGACTCCATCGACGTACGGGTCGACGAGCAGACCCTCAACGAGGTCGAGCTGCGCGCCTTCGAGGCCGCCGTCGGCGCCGGCGCCCGCGCGGTCATGGGCGCCTACAACAAGGTCAACGGCACCTACGCCTGCGAGAGCAAGGAACTCCTCACCGGCATCCTGCGCGACCGCTGGGGCTTCGAGGGCTGGGTGATGACCGACTGGCACGCGGCCCACAGCACGGTCGCCTCGCTCACCGCGGGCCTCGACATGGAGATGCCGAACGGCAAGTACTTCGGAGCGGCGCTGAAGACGGCCGTCCAGAACGGGAGCGTCTCCCAGGAGTACGTCGACCGGGCGGTACGCCGCATCCTCACCACCATGGACGACTTCGGGATGCTCGACGGCAGCGCCCCGCCCCGCCCGGCCCGCAACCCGTCGGCGGGCGCGGCGGTCGCCCTGGAGGTCGCCAAGGCGGGCGCCACCCTCCTGCGCAACAGAAACGGCACGCTGCCCCTGACCGGCGAGACCGCCCGCAGCATCGCCGTCGTCGGCCCCACCGGCTCGCTGCCCTTCGTCAGCGGCGGCGGCAGCGCCCACGTCGTCCCCGACCACGCCGACAGCCCCCTGGACGCCATCAAGTCCCGCGCGGGACAAGGCGCCCAGGTGTCCTACGCGCTCGGCGAGGACCTCTTCGGCAAGCCCCTGCCCGAGGACGCGCTCGCCGAGGGCATCGACCCGGAGGGCCAGCAGGTCGGCGCCGGGAAGACCTGGACGTACAAGGGGACGCTGACCGTCGAGGACGACGACGAGTGGACCTTCGCCGTCCACTACTCCGGCACACGGCCCAAGGTGCTCCTCGACGGAGTCGACCTCTTCCCGGTGGCGACCGGGCTCGCGGAGTACTTCGCGGGCGGACTGGTGTCGGCCGCGCCCGACGGGCTCGCGGTGCGCCGCAGGACGCTCGGTCTCACCGCCGGGGAGCACCGGGTCGAGATCACCGCGAAGGGCGGCGCCCAGGGGCAGACGTTCCGGCTGCGGCACGTCACCGGTGCGACCCGCGCCCAGGACGTCGCCGAGGCGGTGAAGGCGGCCCGGGCCGCGGAGAGCGTCGTGCTCTTCGCCTACGAGGACGCCACCGAGAACCAGGACCGCACGACCCTCGCGCTCCCCGGCCACCAGGTCGGGCTGATCGAGGCGGTGACGGCGGTGAACCCCCGTACGACCGTCGTCCTCAACACCTCGTCCTCGACGTCGATGCCGTGGCTGGAGCGCACCGCCGCCGTGCTGCAGATGTACTACCCGGGCCAGGAGGGCGCGGCCGCCACCGCCGCCGTCCTGTTCGGCGACTGCGACCCCGGCGGACGGCTCACCCAGACCTTCCCGGTGGACGACGACCACCACCCGGTCGCGGGCGACACGCGCCGCTACCCGGGCGTGAACGGCGTCGAGGAGTACTCGGAGGGCGTCCACGTCGGCCACCGCTGGTACGACGCCGAGAACGTGCGGCCGCTGTTCCCGTTCGGGCACGGACTCTCGTACACCTCCTTCGTGTACGAGGACCTGGGCGTGGAGCGGACCGGGGACGGGCTGGAGGTGGTGTTCACCGTGCGGAACACGGGACGGCGGGACGGGGTCGACATCCCGCAGGTCTATGTGGGCCCCTCGCCGGACCTCCGAATCGACCGGGCCGAAAGGGTGTTGGGCGGCTATCAGCGGCTCGCGCTGAAGGCGGGGGAGTCGCGCAGGGTCACCGTGCGCGTCGACGAGCGCACGCTCTCCTCGTGGCACGCCGAGCGGCACGGCTGGGTGCTCGGCACCGGGACGCGGACCGTCTGGGTGGGGGCCTCTGCGGGTGAACTGCGGCTCAGCGGGCGGGCACAGGTGTGAGGCCGACGGGACACAGTGCCGTCCAAGTGACCGGGTAGGCTGCCCGGCGTGCGCTCGCGGCCGAGCGCACGCCGGGCCGGGCCCGGCCCGCGGTGAACCGGGAGGAACAGGCGTTGCACGTCCAGGAGTGGCTAGAGACCGTGCCTGCGGTCAGCATCTACGCGCTGGTGGGCCTGGTCATCGGCCTGGAGAGCCTGGGCATTCCGCTGCCGGGTGAGATCATCCTCGTCTCCGCGGCGCTGCTCGCCTCCCAGCACGGTGACATCAACCCCGTCGTCCTCGGCGCCTGCGCCGTCGCCGGCGCGATCATCGGTGACTCCATCGGCTACGCCATCGGCCGCAAGGGCGGACGCCCACTGCTGGCGTGGCTCGGCGCGAAATTCCCCAGGCACTTCAGCGAGGGCCATATCGCCACCGCCGAGAAGTCCTTCGAGAAGTGGGGCATGTGGGCCGTGTTCTTCGGCCGCTTCGTCGCCCTGCTGCGGATCTTCGCGGGCCCGCTCGCGGGCGTGCTGCGCATGCCGTACTGGAAGTTCCTGACCGCCAACGTCCTCGGCGGCATCCTCTGGGCCGGCGGCACCACCGCCGTCATCTACTACGTCGGAATCGTCGCCGAGTCCTGGCTCAAGCGCTTCTCCTGGCTCGGCCTGGTCCTGGCCCT
This sequence comes from Streptomyces sp. NPDC058697, assembly GCF_042715345.1. Classification (NCBI taxonomy): domain Bacteria; kingdom Bacillati; phylum Actinomycetota; class Actinomycetes; order Kitasatosporales; family Streptomycetaceae; genus Streptomyces; species Streptomyces sp. NPDC058697. The sequence continues at coordinate 266,333 of NZ_JBHXSU010000008.1, read as the reverse complement.
CCTCATCGGCCTCACCTCGATGCTGGTCCTCAAGCGCAAGGCGAAGAAGGTCTCGGCGGAACGAGAGTCCGACCGGGAGCCGATCCCGGCGACCGACTAGGCGACCGAGGGCCCGCGCCCTGTGACGGGGCGCAGCCCCGTTCCAGGGGCGCGGGGAACTGCGCGACCAGCCACACCCGGCCCGCAGCCCGCGACGAACATCAGCCTCCGTGTGCGGCCCGGTGCTCCCGAGCCAACCCCACGTACAACGTCCCGTTGAGGGAAATCCCCTCGCGCTCCTCAGACGTAAGCTCCCGCTTCACCTTGGCGGGCACACCGGCGACAAGCGACCCCGGCGGCACCCGCATCCCCTGCGGGACAAGCGCCTGCGCGGCAACCAGCGACCCGGCCCCGATCACCGCCCCGTTCAGGATTGTCGCCCCCATCCCGACCAGGCAGTCGTCCTCGACAGTGGCACCGTGCACCACGGCGTTGTGCCCGATCGACACCCGCTCCCCGACGGTGACGGGGAACCCGGGATCGACATGCAGCGTGCAGTTGTCCTGCACGTTGCTGTCCGCGCCGATGACAATGGGCCCGCACTCGGCCCGCAGCACCGCCCCGTACCAGACGCTCGCGCCCGGATGCAGCGTCACCTCGCCGAGCACCACGGACATCGGGGCGACGAACGCCTCCTGATCCACCTTCGGATCCTTGCCGCCCACGCCCGCGATCAGCGCCTCGTGCGTCATCGCCGTCTCCTCGTTCTCGTTGGTACCGGCACCGTAAGGGATGCGGCCACCCCACGGTGGGGCGAAGATCACAGGCGCCCGAGCTCTTGGCAGGACGTCACGCTGAGTACGGTGAGCGGGTGCCCAAGCGCAAGAACACGTTCTCATCCCGGCGGCGCCGACTCGTCCAGCGCGCCGTCCACGCGGGCTGGTCCTGGGTGCAACGGACGGGCGCGGTGACCGCCGAGCGGCCCGGACGACTCCACTTCGGGGCGATGGGAACAGGTACCAGGCTCGCCTTCCCGCAGGGCACCGTCTTCGGCGAGCCGTGGATCCATCTCGGCGACCACTGCATCATCGCCGAACAGGTCACTCTGACCGCCGGGCTGATGCCCGACCTCGACCTCGGCCCGGACCCCATCCTCCGCATCGGCGACGGTGTCGTCCTCGGCCGCGGCAGCCACGTCATCGCCGACACGACGGTCACGATCGGCAGCGACTGCTACTTCGGGCCGTACGTGTACGTGACGTCCACCAACCACTCGTACGACGACCCCCACGAGCCCATCGGCAAGCAGTGGCCGCGGATGGAGCCGGTGGAGATCGGACCGGGCTGCTGGATCGGCACGGGCGCGGTGATCCTGCCCGGCGCGCGCATCGGGCGGAACGTCGTGGTGGCGGCCGGCGCGGTCGTACGCGGAGTCGTGCCCGACCACGCGGTGGTGGCCGGGGCGCCGGCCAGGGTCGTACGCCGCTGGACGCCCAGTGAGGGCTGGCAGCCGCCGCTGCGCACGCCCGCGCCGGTGCCGATCCCCGACGGGGTCACACCGGAGCAGCTGCTCGCGCTGGCGGAGCTGGACGCGGAGAGCATCGCCGGTCTGCGGGCCGTCGAGGCCGCCCACGAGGACGTACGAGCCGAGTCCTGACGGGCCGCCGGGGACCTTTCGGGCCGCCGGGGTCCGGACCGGCGGCGGCCCTTTCGGGGGCGAGGTCCGGTGGTGGCTCAGCCCGTCGCGAGCAGTACCGTGCCCACCAACGCCAGGCCCGCGCCGGCCGCCTGGACAAAGCGCAGCCGCTCGCTGAGGAAGCCGCGCGCGGCGAGGGCGGTCACCACCGGGCAGAGCGAGGCGAGAACCGCGGCCACGGTGACCGGGCCGCGCTGGGCGGCCAGTGAGTACGTGCCGTTGGCGGCCACGTCCGCGAGCCCGACGAACGCCAGGGCCGGAACGGACTCCCACGCGATCCTCGGGGCAGGCACGCTGCCCCGCCGGACGGCGACGTACAGGGCCGCGCCTCCCGTGACCACGTTCGTGACGCGTTGTACGAACAGGGCGAGGAAGAGGCCGGTGAGGGTGGACGACGCCTCGGCGATCAGTGCCATCACCGCGCCGAAGCCGAACGCCGCGACCAGGGTGAGCAGCACGGCCTGCCGCTGCACGGGTGCGCCCCTGAAATGCGGTCCGCCCGCGAGGACGACCCCCACGACGGCGACCGCGATCCCCGCGAACTGCACCAGGCCCGGGCGCTCGCCGAGAACGAGTCCGACCGCCACGGGGACGGCGATGCTGAGCGAGGCGAGCGGCGAGACGACGCCCATCGGGCCGAGGGCGAGCGCCTTGTAGAAGGCCAGCATCCCGACGGGCCCGACTAGTCCCGCCGCCACCGCGAACCACAGCCGCGGGCCCGTCTCGCTCCAGGCGCCGGTCACGAGGACGATCGCGCCGAGCACGACGGCGGCGATCGACTGCGAGACGACCACGACCGTCAGCGCGGGCGTACGTCGTGCCAGCAGCCCTCCGCCGAAGTCGGCCAGCCCCCACAGGAGGCTTGTGGCCAGGGCGAAGAGCGCTGTCATCGGATGCCTCGCAGTACAGTTCGATGAACGATTCGGTGCACCACACCGTAGTTCAGTTCATTGAACTCTGTCATCCAGAATATTGAACAACACATTGGACGGAAAGTGTCGGACCTCGACCTGCTGACCCAGTCCCTGGCGCGCAACGTCAAGCGCTGGCGTACCGAGCGCAACTTCACCCTGGACGCGCTCGCCGCCCGCGCGGGGGTCAGTCGCGGCATGCTCATCCAGATCGAGCAGGCCCGGACCAACCCCAGCCTGGGCACCGTCGTCAAGATCGGTGACGCGCTCGGCATCAGCATCACCACACTGCTCGACTACGAGCAGGGCCCGAAGGTCAGGATCGTCCCGGCCGACCAGGCCGTGCGGCTCTGGCACACCGACGCGGGCAGCTACAACCGGCTCCTCGCGGGCACCGAGGCACCCGGCCCGCTGGAGATGTGGGACTGGCTGCTGATGCCGGGCGAGGGCAGCCCTTCCGACCCGCACCCCTCGGGCACGGTCGAGCTCCTCCACGTCACGAAGGGCGAACTGACGCTCACCGTCGACGGCGCGGAGTACCGGGTTCCCGCGGGCGCCAGCGTCTCCTTCGAGGCCAACACCCCTCACACGTACGCCAATTCGGGCGACGAACCGCTGGAGATGGTCATGGCGGTGTCGGTCCCGGGCGTGCACTGAGACCCCCGTCCGGTGCCGTGCGCACGGCTGTTAGCGTGCCGTCATGCGCGCACCCATCGGACAGTTCGACGACGCCACCCCCGCTCCCGACTGCCTCGACACACTGACCCGCCCGGTCGCCGACGCCGTACGCCAGTGGCGCGGCAGCGTCCCCGCCGACCAGATCGTGTACGTCGACACCGAGCCGGAGTGGGCCGACACCGCCACCTTCGTCGAGCACTACGGCAAGGACCTCCTCGACCGGTCGGCCAACTGCGTGGTCGTCGCGGGCAAGCGCGGCGGGGAGAGCACGCTCGCCGCGTGCGTCGTGCTCTCGACCACACGTGTCGACGTGAACGGCGCCGTGCGCCGTCAACTGGGCGCGCGCAAGGCGTCGTTCGCCTCGATGGACACGGCGACCGGCGAGACCGGCATGGAGTACGGCGGCATCACGCCGATCGGACTCCCCGCCGACTGGCCGGTGCTGGTGGACTCGGCGGTGGTCGACCTCCCGTACGTGCTGGTCGGCAGCGGTCGCCGGCGGGGGAAGCTGCTCGTTCCGGGCAAGGCGTTCGCGGAGCTGCCGAACGCCGTGGTGCTGGAGGGGCTCGGGGTCGCCTGACCCTTCCCTCAGGCGGCCGTGTGGTGGGCCAGGGCCAGGTGGGGGTCCGTCTCGCCCGGCGCGGGTGACGGGTCCGCGTGGACCAGGGCCGCGGTGAGCCCCGGGACGGCGTGCAGCAGGGCGTGCTCGGCCTCGACGGCGATGCCGTGGGCCTGCCGTACGCTCGCCTCGCCGTCGACGACCACCGCCACCTCGGCCCGCAGCCGGTGGCCGATCCAGCGCAGCCGCAGCTCGCCGACGGCCTGCACGCCCGGCACCTCGCGCAGTGCTTGCTCGGCCGTGTCGACCAGCTCCGGGTCGATCGCGTCCATGACCCGGCGGAAGACCTCACGTGCGGCGTCGCGCAGCACCAGCAGCAGGGCGGCCGTGATCGCCAGCCCGACCACCGGGTCGGCGAGTTGCCAGCCCAGGGCCGCGCCGCCCGCGCCGAGGAGCACGGCGAGCGAGGTGAAGCCGTCGGTGCGCGCGTGCAGTCCGTCCGCGACGAGCGCAGCCGAGCCGATGTCGCGGCCCACGCGGATGCGGTAGCGGGCCACCCATTCGTTGCCCACGAAGCCGATGACGGCCGCCGCGGCGACGATCGGGATGTGCTCGACCGGGCGGGGTGCGAACAGCCGGTCGATGGCCGTCCAGCCCGCGAAGACCGCGGACGCGGCGATCGTGAGCACGATCACGAGCCCCGCCAGGTCCTCGGCCCGCCCGTAGCCGTACGTGAACCGGCGCGTCGCCGCCCTTCTGCCCAGCACGAAGGCGATGCCGAGCGGTACGGCGGTGAGCGCGTCCGCCGCGTTGTGCACGGTGTCGCCGAGCAGCGCGACCGAACCGGAGACCGCGACGACCGCCGCCTGGGCCACCGCGGTCACACCGAGGACGCCCAGCGAGATCCAGAGGGTGCGGATGCCCCGGGCCGAGGATTCGAGGGCGGAGTCGACCTTGTCGATGCTCGCGTGGGAGTGGGGCTTGAGGAGGTGGGCGACGCGGTGGGTGAGACGGTGACGGAGGCTGTGGCGGGCGCGTGGCGGGTGCCCGGCGCCGTGGTCGTCCTGGTGGCTGTGCCCGTGGTGTCCGGCGCTCACATGAGTCCCCTTTCCGGTGTGCTCGGCTTTCCGGCGTGCTCGGTGGACTCGACGACGTCCACGGAGCCATTATGTGCGTATGAGCGCACGCATGCACCTATCACCTGCGAACGATGAGCATCCGCGCACGCCGGGCGAGGAACAGTTCGCCCTCGCCGCGGAGGTGCTCGCCCTCCTGGGCGACCGCACCCGGCTCGTCCTGCTGCACGCCCTGGCCGAGGACGAGGCCGACGTGACGACGCTCACGGAGCGCTGCGGCGCGGCCCGTCCGGCCGTCAGCCAGCATCTGGCGCGGCTGCGGCTCGCCGGTCTCGTCAACACGCGCAAGGAGGGCCGCCGGGTGATCTACTCCCTGCGCGACGGCCATCTGCGCCGGGTCGTGGACGAGGCGCTGAACCTGGCCGACCACCGCCTGAGCGACCGGCCGGCGCACGACTGAGGCAGTCTGTTTCGGGCGGGGCCCACGGGTACTCGGGGCGTGAGCCGGAAACCGCCTCCGGGCGCGGGACGCCGATGCGGGTGATGCTGGAGGTGACGGAACCACGGCCCCGAGGGTGCTTCCGACGCTGTCGGACGTCCGCACACGCCGGTCAGCCCGATTCAGGACGGTACTGCCATGAACCGCGACACCACAGTCCGAAGCGACGTCATCTCCAGCCACGCGGTGGCCGGTGCCCCGTGCTGGGTCAGCCTGACGGCGCGTGACCAGCACGCCGCGGAGGACTTCTACCGGGCGGTGCTCGGCTGGCGCTTCCGGGAGGCCAGGCTGATGGACCGGTTCCGGATCGCGTACGCGGAAGGGGTGCCCGTCGCGGGCATCGCCGCCGTTGCCTCCACGTGGCAGATGGCCGTCGCCTGGACCCCGTACTTCGCCGTGGACAGCGCGGACGAGACCGTCGCCCGGGGCCAGGAGCGCGGCGGTACGACGGCAGTCGGGCCGATCCGCTTCCCGCCGGGCCGCGCCGCCCTGCTGGCCGACCGCGACGGCGCCGTCTTCGGCATCTGGGAGGGCCAGCTCGTCGCGGGCTGGGAGACCTGGCGCCGGGCGGCCCCGGCCTTCCTGCGGCTGCACACGCGCAACGCGTTCGACGCCGCCATCTTCTACGGGGAGGTCCTGGAGTGGGCGACCTCGGAGCCCGGCTGCATCGAGGTCCACTACGACGGCGACGAGGTCGTGCTGCGCAGCGACGGGGACGTGGTGGCCCGTATCCACTCCGGTGCGGTGGAGGCGGCGCCCGATCCCACGGTCCGGCCGCACTGGCAGGTCCACTTCGCGGTCGACGACGTCGACGCGTGCGTGCGCGCGGCGCTGGCCCACGGGGGCACGGTCCAGGAGGGCGCGTCCTCGCAGGAGGCGGTGCTGCGGGACCCCGACGGCGCGCAGTTCACGGTGGCATCGCGGAAGGAGCAGTGAGGCCGCGCCTGCCGCAGCGATGAGGCCGCACCGCCCGAACGATGGGATCGCGCCACCAGAATGAATGCCTCCGGCTGAAAAAAGCCCATCGATGACCGGAATTGATGGACGCGGCATGCAGTTCACTGCGAATCAATCGAAAACGCTTGCTCACGCCTGTCACGGCGCGTACATCTGTCCCCCGCGACACTTGTTTTTCCGGGGGGATGTTGGCATATGCAAGGAACTGTCGACGGATTCAGCTACGGACTCATCACGCCGCTGGCCGCCTATGTCATGGCGTGCCTGGGAGCGGCCCTGGGGCTGCGCTGCATCACCCGATCACTGCGTAACGACCAGTCGTGGAAGCCGGGGTGGCTGGCGCTGGGGGCGGCGTCGATCGGATGCGGAATATGGACGATGCATTTCATCGCCATGATCGGATTCCAGGTCGAGGAAAGCCGTATTCGCTACGACGTCGGCCTGACGATTCTCAGCCTCGCCGTCGCGATTGTCGTCGTCGGCCTGGGCGTCTTCGCCGTCGGCTACCGCGGCGCGAACACGGCGACCCTGCTCATGGCGGGCGCCTTCACGGGCATCGGGGTCGCGGCCATGCACTACATAGGCATGGCGGCCATCCAGGTGAACGGCAGCCTGGAGTACGACGTCCCCACGGTGGCCCTCTCCGTCGGGATCGCCATCGTCGCCGCGACCGCCGCGCTCTGGGCCGCGGTCGCGATCCGCGGCTTCATGACGAGCCTGGGGGCCAGCCTCGTGATGGGCGTCGCCGTCTCCGGTATGCACTACACGGGCATGGCGGCCGTCAGCGTGCATCTCCACGGCGCGACCGGCTCGCCCGGTGTCGGCGGCTCCGCCCAATCGCTCCTGCTCCCCATGCTCCTCGGCCCGGCCCTCTTCCTGCTGCTCGCGGGAGTGGTGGTGATGTTCGATCCGATGCTGGTCCTCGGGGACGGCGACTGGCGGCGGCCCGTCGCCGGCCGACGTGAGCTCACACCACAGGCGAGCTGGGCCGAGGAGTCCGGCTCCCTGTTCGAGGCGCCCTCCGACGCGGCTCGGCGCGCCTACGGACAGGACGCGGGTCACCACTCGTACGGACAAGGGGCGCCGGCACCGCGCAACTGGTGACCGTGCCCCGGCTCCGCTGCCCGGCGCGGGATCGATCGCCGGGCAGCGGTCTGTTCTTCCTCGCCTCTTCCTCGCCGATCCGCTTCAGCGAGTAGTGGTCACGCCGGGTCGATGCGGGAGACGCTGCCACCGATGGCGAGCACATACAGTTCGCCGTCGCCGCCCTGCACGAACGAGATGACCTCCCCGCCGTTGACTCCGAGGTCGCTCTCGCCGGTCACCTTCCCGTTCGCCATCCGCAGCGTGCGCAGGGTGCCGTCGCAGTAGTCGCTGAACACGTACTGCCCCTTGAGGGCCGGGATCGCCTTGCCTCGGTAGACGTATCCGCCGGTCACCGAGCAGCCGAGACCGGTGCGGTCGTACTCGTGGACCGGCGGCACGTGATTCGCGGGTTCGGTTCCGCCACGGAAGGGATGGGTGCCCTCCATCTGGGACCAGCCGTAGTTCTCGCCGCCCCTGCTCTTCGCCGGGGCCCAGTCGATCTCCTCCCAGTCGCTCTGGCCGACGTCGCCGATCAGCAGGTCGCCGGTGCGCGCGTCGAAGGAGAACCGCCACGGGTTGCGCAGCCCGTACGCCCAGATCTCGTCCCTCGCGTTCGGATCGTTCACGAAGGGGTTGTCCCGCGGGATCGCGTACGGCTTGCCGCCCCGCGGGTCGATCCGCAGCATCTTGCCGAGCAGCGTGTCGAGGTTCTGTCCGTTTCCGTGCGGGTCGCCGCCCGAGCCGCCGTCGCCGAGCGCGATGTAGAGGTAGCCGTCGGGCCCGAACCTGATGTCACCGCCGTTGTGGTTCGGGTAGGGCTGTGTCTGGGTGATGACGGTGCGCCGGGTGCTGGGGAGGATCTTGCCGTGCCGCACGGCGAACTCGTCCACGGTGCTGGTGCCTTCGAGGTTCGTGAACGAGATGTAGAAGTGCGCGAACCGTTTGTCGAACGCGATGCCCAGCAGGCCGCGTTCGCCGTCGGTGGTGGTCTCGCCGGTGATGTCGAGGACGGGCTCGCCCAGCCCCTTGTCGTTCAGAATCCGTACCGTGCCCGCGCGTTCGGCGATCCAGACCGTGCCGCCGGGCCCGGCGGCGCCGGCGATCGGGTTCTGGGCTCTGGCGACTTCCTTGAGCGCTACCTTCGCCGCCTTGCGCGGGGCGGCGGGCTCGTCGGCGGACGCCGTGGTCAGGGCGAGGGATGCGACGAGGCAGATGGTGCCGATGAGCGCCGTGCTTCGGGTGCGAACTTTCACCGTGACCCTCCATGAGGCGGGGAATGGGGAAGTCACCCGGCTGCCTTGGGCAGGGTTGTGTGGGGTGTCGCCCGAGCCAGCACGCAACCTGGGTGGGGGGGATCGTGTGCCGCTGGCCACGCATGAGGATACTGGGGCAGGACGGTTTGGCCTAGACCAATAACCCGCCCAACTGCCCCTGTTCCGCAGTCGGTTCACATCCCGCACCCACCGTGCGATGGGGTGTGCGCGGGTCAGGCGCGTCAGCCCAGGCGTGGGATCTCGATCGCCGGGCAGCGGTCCATGACCATGTCGAGGCCGGCCGCGCGGGTGCGCTCGTAGGCGGCCTCGTCGATGACTCCCAGCTGGAACCAGACGGCCTTGGCGCCGATGGCGACCGCCTCGTCGGCCACCGGGCCGGCGAGATCGCTGTTGACGAACACGTCGACGACATCGACCTCGAAGGGGATGTCCTTGAGCGAGGCATACCCCTTCTCGCCATGGACCGTCTCGGCCTTCGGGTGGACCGGGACGATGCGCTTGCCGTAGCGCTGGAGGACGTCCGCCACGCCGTACGCGGCGCGCCGCTCGTTCGACGACAGGCCGACGATCGCCCAGGTGTCGCCGGACTCGCTGAGGATCTTGCGGATCGTTGCCGGGTCGCCGTACACGGTCGGCCTCCTTGGGATGTGTACGCGGGATACGTACAAGGGCTACTGCGCGCGACAACAGCGAGCGCGGCCCGGTGATTCCCCCGCCATCGGCTTCCTCGGGTTCACGCCGAGGCGGTCACCAGCAGTTCCACGTTGCGGTCGCCGGGACCGCCGGCCCAGCCCTCGTGGACGCCCTTCGTCATGCCCGTGGCCAGGTCGGGGGCGTTGTACGACAGCTCCCGGTACAGGGAGGCGAGGCCCACCGCCGACAGGTCGGTGAAGTCCGGGTCGGTTCGGTGCGGGGCGGCGGACTCGACGAGGGTGGCGAACAGGGACACCGTGCCGTCCCCGTTGTCGGCCAGCTCGATCACCCGGGCATGGTGCGGATAGTCCAGGTGGGAGGCGGTGTTGACCTCCCAGAAGGACCGGGCGGGCGTGGCGTGCGCGTGGGGAGTGATCCGGTTGACATGGCTGTGGCCGTTGATCCAGGCCACCACGTTCGGGAAGCGGTGGAGCAGGGCGAGGACCTCCGCACCGTCGTGCCGCGGCTCCTCGGTGCGGGCGGCGTCGGGGCGGCGGGTCATGCTCGGACTGTGGTGGTGGCTGAAGACCAGCACATGGGCGTCGTCGGCCCCGGGGTTGCGTACGAGGCGGCCGTCGGCGTCGTAGGACCGGGAGCTGTGCGCGGCCAGCGTCCGCTCCAGCCAGCGGAGTTGATCGGTGCCCAGCGAGCCCTCGTAGTGGCCGCTGCGGTACGTCGTGTCGATGCTGATGCCGATGACGTTCTCGGCCACCCGGAACGAGTAGTACATCCGGTCGCCGTCGAGGTTGTTCTCCGTGTAGCCGTGGCCGACCGGGCCCGCACCGGCGTGGGCCGGGTCGAGATGCGCGGCCAGGTAGTCGTGCGGGGTGAACAGTCGGCGCCGTTCGTCGGCCGTGACCGTCCGCGCCGAGGCCGTGTGCCTCTTCAGGATCGCCGAGAGCACCTCGCTCTTGGGGTCGTCGCCGGAGTTCAGCGCCTTCGCGTAGGCGGCCGCGTCCGTGGCCGGGACCGACAGCAGCTTGCGGGAGCCGACGGCGAAGTCGCCCAGCGCAGGGGACAGACAGCCGCCGGGAATGTCGTCGTGGTTGCCGACCGTGGAGTACCAGGGGATGTCGAGCCCCGGGCTGGTCACCGGCCGTATCGCGGCGTCGAGGAAGCCGGGGATGCGGGGCAGCCCGCGCCGCTTGTCCAGGTCGCGCAGGGCCGCGTCGTCCGGGTGCCAGTAGAGGGGCAGGCCGGAGTTCTGGACGCCTTCGTACGCCGCCGGATCCCCGGTGTTGGGAGTGATCCTGCCGCCGCTCATCAGCGTGAGGAACCACTCCAGTTCGATCGCGGAGTTGTTGTCGATGTTGTCGCCCGTCGTCATCACGAACGAGGGCACGAGGCCGGTGTACGGGCCCCCGCCGAGCGCGTTCACCTGCTCCACGAGCGCCACCGCCCCCGCCACCGTCAGCGCCTCCTGGGCCCGCCACGCGGCAGGCCTGCGCGACCGCAGGAACTCGGTGCGCAGCGGGTTCTGCACATCGGTGAGGTGGAGGTCGGTGAACTGCACGAAGCACGCGAGCGGTGTGCGCCGGTCCTGGCGGCCGGTGGCGGCAGGCGCGAGCTCTCCGCGTACGACCACGGGCCAGCCGGGGCCGGAGACGAGCCGGCGGTAGGTGTCGGTGTGCGCGCGGCCTCCGAGGCGGGCCGTCGTCTCCAGGGTGGTCGTCGCGTACGGGGCCGCGCGTCGCGGCGCCGGCCGTCGGGTGGCGGCGGCCGGCTGCGGGGCCGCACTCTCCGCCGCGGGCTGCACGGAGGGGGCCGGGCGCTGCCGTGGGAAGACGGCCGCCGCTCCTCCGGTCGCTCCCGCCGCGACGGCGCCGGACGCGAGCAGAAAGCGCCGACGGTTGATCGAGGACGCGGGCGGGGACGGGGATGGGGACGGGGAAGGGGGTGTGGACGAGGGCGGGGGAGTGGGTGCGGTCCCCGCCGTTTCGGTTCCGGTCATGGGGCGGCCCTCCGGTGCCTCCGAGTGACTCAACTAGCGGAACCACTCATTCAGGCCGCGGGGGCAGGGCCCTGGGCAGGGGCGTGGCGTGGCCGTGAACACCGCCGGAACAGGTGGAGCGGCTGCTGGGCCCGTACTGCCTGCCCGTCCGCCGGTCCGTGACACCCGCCGTGATAGCTTGCCGAGGCCAGTCGAACCCATGTACGTGGGTCAGGGAATCCGGTGGGAATCCGGAGCTGACGCGCAGCGGTGAGGGTGACGGGCGTGGCATCGGCCACTGGACCGGTATGACGGTCCGGGAAGGCGCCTCGTCCGGGTGACCCCGAGTCCGAAGACCTGCTGGCGGCCTCCGCGGTCACGCGCCGACGGGGGAGCACCGTACGACCGGGCTCCGCGTTCGAGCCCTCGACGCCTGAGGAACTCCCGTGCCCGTCGCACGTCTTGCCCGTCCCGCTGCCCTCGTCCTGACCGGGGCTCTCCTGCTGACCGGCTGCGGTTCGGGAGATTCGGGAGACTCGTCGTCCGGCACGGACTCCGGGGTCGCCGTCACCCTCGACAACTGTGGACAGACCGTACGCGTCGAGGCGCCGCCCGAGCGGGCCGTCTCCCTCAACCAGGGCACCACCGAGATCATGCTCTCCCTCGGCCTCGCCGACCGGATGGCCGGTACCGCGACCTGGACCGACCCGGTGATGAAGGGCCTGGAGAAGGCGAACGCGAAGGTGGAGCGGATCGCCGACAACAACCCCTCCTTCGAACGGGTCCTGGACGCAGACCCCGACTTCGTCGCCGCCTCGTTCGTGTCGACGCTCGGCAAGGGAGGCGTGGCCACCCGGGACCAGTTCGAGAAGCTCGGCGTGCCCGCCTACGTCTCGCCCTCCGACTGCGTCGGCAAGGACAACGACTCGGGCGGCGACGGCGCGCGGACGAAGGCCCTCGGCATCGACGCCATCTACGGCGAAGTGCGCGACCTGGCCGCGGTGTTCGGCGTCGAGAAGCGGGGCGAACAGCTCGTCGCCGACCTCAAGCAGCGGACGAAGAAGGCCACTTCGGGGATCGACGCCTCCGACGTCACCCTCCTGTACTGGTTCGCCAACTCCGACTCGCCCTACATGGCGGGCTGTTGCGGCGCGCCCGGCGTCATAACCCGGACCCTCGGCGCGAAGAACGTCTTCGACGACACGCACGAGGAGTGGCCCCAGATCAACTGGGAGACCGTCGCCGACCGCGACCCCGACGTGCTCGTCATCGGCGACCTGACGCGCAAGTCGCAGACCGCCGAGTCCGCGAAGAAGAAGATCGAGTTCCTGGAGTCCGACCCGGTCACCAGGAACATGACCGCAGTCAAGAAGAAGCGGTACGTCCTGCTCAGCGGGCAGGCGATGAACCCGACCATCCGCACGGTCGAGGGCGTCGAGCAAGTCGCCTCCGCCCTGCGGGAGTTCGGGCTCACCGGGTGACACGGCCGCGCCTGGGACTGCTCATCGCCGCGGGCGTCGCCCTGCTCCTCGTGTCCGTCGCCGTCGCGATCACCATCGGTCCGGCGGACATCCGGGTCGGTGACGTCTGGTCCGTGGTCGCGTCCCATCTCGGCTGGGGCAGCTCGGAGTTGACGCCGATCAGGGAGGGGATCGTCTGGGAGCTGCGGTTGCCGCGCACGCTCCTGGCTGCCGTTTGCGGGGCCGGACTCGCCGTGTGCGGCGCGGTGATGCAGTCCCTGTTGCGCAACCCGCTCGCCGACCCCTTCGTCCTGGGCGTGTCCTCGGGTGCCTCGACGGGCGCCGTGATCGTGGTCGTCCTCGGTGTCGGCGGGGGCCTGGTCTCGGTCTCCGCGGGCGCGTTCCTCGGCGCGGTGCTGTCGTTCGGGCTCGTGCTGCTGCTCAGCCACACGCTCGGCGGCGCGACGGACCGTGTGGTGCTGAGCGGAGTCGCCGCGATGCAGCTCTTCTCCGCGCTCACCTCCTTCGTCGTGATGACCGCCGCCGACGCCGAGACCACCCGCGGGGTGCTGTTCTGGCTGCTCGGTTCGCTGAGCGGGGTCGGCTGGACCGACGTCTGGGTGTGCTTCGCGGTGCTCGCGGTGACGCTGCTGGTGTGCCTCGGGTACGCGCGCACGCTCGACGCGTTCGCCTTCGGCCAGGACGCCGCCGCGACGCTCGGGGTCTCCGTGGCCCGTACGCGACTGGTGCTGCTGTGTGCCACGGCGTTGCTGACCGCGGCACTCGTCAGTTCGGCGGGTGCGATCGGTTTCGTCGGTCTCGTACTGCCGCATGCGGCAAGGGCGTTGGTGGGGTCCGGGCACGCCCGGCTGCTGCCGGTCACGGCCCTCGCGGGCGCGGTGTTCCTGGTGTGGGTGGACACGCTGGCCCGTACCGTCCTCGATCCCCAGGAGGTGCCGGTGGGCGTGGTGACCTCGCTGATCGGCGTACCGGTGTTCGTGCTGGTGCTGTACCGGACCCGGAGGGCGTGATGACGGCGGAGAACATCAAGAGCACCGGGCATGCGCAGGCCGCAGAGGAGGCCGGGCGCGCGCAGGCGGTATCCGGAGAGGGACTCCGCGCCCACCGCGTCACACGGACCGCCGACGGCCGTGTCATCCTCGACGGCGTCAGCATCACCCCGGCCCCCGGCACCACCGTCGGACTGCTCGGCCCGAACGGCTCCGGCAAGTCCACCCTGCTGCGCCTGCTCGCCGGGGTCCTCGCTCCCGCCTCCGGTGTCGTCACCCTCGACGGCAGCCCCCTCGCCGAACTGGGCCGCCGCGACATCGCCCGCCGTGTCGCCGTGGTCGAGCAACAGGCCGACACCCAGGTCGAGTTGAGCGTGCTGGACGTCGTACGGCTCGGCCGCACACCCCATCGCCGCGCCTGGACCCCCGCGTCCGAGGCGGACGAGCGGGCCGTACGCGACGCGCTGGACCGCACCGGCCTCACGAACCTCGCCCGCCAGTCCTGGCACACCCTCTCCGGCGGCGAGCGGCAGCGCGTGCAGATCGCCCGCGCGCTCGCCCAGGAACCCCGCGAACTGCTCCTCGACGAACCGACCAACCACCTGGACATCCAGCACCAGCTCGACCTGCTGACCCTCGTCACCTCGCTCCCGGTCACCAGCGTCGTCGCCCTGCACGACCTCAACCTCGCGGCGATGTACTGCGATCAGCTCGTCGTCCTGCGCGAGGGACACGTCGTGGCCTGCGGCGGTCCGGGCGACATCCTCACGGAAGAGCTCATCGCCGAGGTGTACGGGGTCCGGGCCGCCGTCACACGGGAGGGCCCCGACGACCGGCCGCACGTGCGCTTCCTGGGCACCGTGAGTTGACCGGCGCACCGGTGAATCGTGCTGGCCACACCGGTGATTCGCGAACACGTGTCCGGAAATGACGTCCGCCTCCCTGCGCCGGACCCCGCACGCGCCTACGCTCACCCCGTGCTGCGTATCACCGACGCCCGAACCGGCGAGCCCACCGACGCCACCCCTGCCCGCCGGGGCCTGACCCGCGTCGAGGCCCATGTGCCGCGCCCCGACACCACGGGCCTGCGCGTGCTCCTGGTCGCCGACGTCCTCGTACGCGCCCTGGAGATCAGCGGGACGCCCGTCTGGACCGTACTGACCGGCACGGAGGGGCGCGCGGAACTCCGGGCCCGGGCCGCGGTGCTCGGCATCCGGCCGTTCGAGGACGAACGGGACAGCGGATCGGGCCTCGGCGAGGCGCAGGTACTGCACGTGTGCGCTCCGGAGGCCGGGTCGGCGGGCGGTGCGGGTGAGGACAGTGAGACGGCGAACGGTCTGCGGGTCGAGGTCGCCCCGGTCGACGCCGCCGGCGGAGTGGCGGACGACGAGGAGCGCGCCTCCGCCCTCCGCCTCGCCCTGCTCGCGTGCCCCCGCCGCGAACCCCTCCGGCTCGACGAGGCAGCCCTCACGGACGCCGAGGACACCCTGAGGCGCTGGCGGGGCGCCGTCGCCACCTGGGCGACCCGGCCGTCCGGCCCCATCCCCGATCCCGTACGCCAACAGCTGCGCGCCGCCTGGGAGGACGACCTGGACGTGCCCGCCGTACTCGCCGTGCTGCGCAAGGTGGAGACGTCGGGGACCGTCCCGGACGGCGCCCGCTTCGAGACGTACGCCTACGCGGACCGGCTCCTCGGGCTCGAACTCACCCGTGACATCGGCCGCGGGACCCCCTCGTGATCGCGCGCGCCGGAACGGGCCCGCTGCGCCGCCTTGTCGTCCTGCGGCACGCCAAGTCGGCCTGGCCGGACGGCGTCCCCGACCACGAGCGGCCGCTCGCCCCGCGCGGGCGCCGCGACGCCCCGGCCGCCGGACGCGTGCTCGCCGACATCGACTGCCTGCCCGACCTGGCGCTCTGCTCCACCGCCGTACGCGCCCGCCAGACCTGGGAGCTGACCGCCGGACAGTGGGGCACACCGCCTCCCGTACGCCACGATCCGCGGCTGTACGCGGCCGACGTTCCCGAGCTGCTCGAAGCGGTGCGCGAAGTGTCCACGCACACCAAGACGTTGGTGCTGGTCGGGCACAACCCCGGTCTGGAGGAGCTGGTGCTGACCCTGGCCGGCGACAGCCTCGACGACGCGCTGGACGACGTACGGACGAAGTTCCCCACGTCGGCGATCGCGGTCCTCGCCTGGCACGGCGACGACTGGGGCTCCCTCGGCCCCGGCACGGCACTGCTCACCGACATGATCGTGCCGCGCGGACGGAAGCCGGGGCAGGGCTAGGGGCAGGGGCCAGGGCACTGGCGGGGGGCGGCTCCCCGGCGTCGGGCTTCGCCCCTTCAGGGGCGCGGGGAACTGCGCGATCAGCCACAAACGGCCCGCACGTACATCCAACCGCTCAGGCAGTACGGCGCCGAAGCAGGGCCGAGGCCGGGGCGGTAGGGGAGGCGATCCCCGGCCGGGTGCAGCGCATACGCTGGCCCGATGCAGGACGAGTACCGCACGGTGGCACGCGCAGGCGTGCACGAGACCGAGGTCAACCGCTCACGCTTCCTCTGCGCACTGGCGCCGGCGGCCACCGAGCAGGAGGCCCAGGCCTTCCTTGCCGCCGTCCGCAAGGAGCACGCAGACGCGACGCACAACTGCTTCGCCTACGTCATCGGCGCCGACGCCTCCGTCCAGAAGGCGAGCGACGACGGGGAACCGGGCGGCACGGCGGGCGTCCCGATGCTCCAGATGCTGCTCCGGCGCGACATGCGGTACGTCGTCGCGGTCGTCACCCGCTACTACGGAGGCGTCAAACTCGGCGCGGGCGGGCTCATCCGGGCCTACGGCGGCGCGGTGGGCGAGGCCCTGGACACCCTCGGCACGATCACACGTAGACGCTTCCGTCTGGCGACCGTGACGGTCGACCACCAGCGGGCGGGCAAGGTGGAGAACGACCTGCGGTCGACCGGCCGCGAGGTGCGCGACGTGCGCTACGGAGAGGCCGTCACCATCGAGATCGGGCTGCCGGACGCCGATGTCGAGGCCTTCCGTGGCTGGCTGGCCGATGTCACGGCCGGAACCGCCGGCTTCGAACTGGGCGGAGAGGCGTACGGGGATGCATAGGGGCCCAGCGCGCACACCTGCCCGGCCGGACCGGGGCTTTCGAACCTGACGGGGGCCTCTAAAATGAGTCGACGGCATGACCACCGCGACCTCGCAACTTACCTGCAACGAGCGGTAGTTCGGGCGTCTGGCCAAGTCCGCACTTCACGAACATCAGGCGTTTGATCACAATAAGGAGTAGCGGCCCTCATGCCACAACAGAACCCGGCGTCGCCGGACACGGGTGCCGAACGGCTGGTCGCCGGTCGCTACCGCTTGCTGTCCGTTCTCGGCGAGGGCGGTATGGGCACCGTGTGGCGTGCCCGCGACGAGGTGCTGCACCGCGAGGTCGCAGTCAAGGAAGTACGTGCTCCCGTCGGACAGACCGCGGCGCAGGTCGAGCGGATGTACACCCGCCTGGAGCGGGAGGCCTGGGCGGCGGCGCGCATCAGTGCTCGCGGTGTGGTGACCGTCCACGACGTCGCCACCGACGACGACCGGCCCTGGATCGTCATGGAACTCGTCCGCGGCCGGTCGCTGGCCGACGTGATCGGCTCCCAGGGTGCTCTTCCGCCGCGGGAGGCTGCCCGAATAGGTACCGAGGTGCTTGCCGCGCTCCGCGCGGCGCATGGCGCCGGAGTGCTGCACCGCGACGTGAAACCCGCCAATGTCCTGCTCGCGGACGACGGCCGGGTGGTGCTCACCGACTTCGGCATCGCCACCGTGGAGGGGGATTCCGCGCTGACGATGACCGGTGAGCTCGTCGGCTCTCCCGAGTACCTGGCGCCGGAGCGGGCGCTGGGCCGCAACCCCGGCCCCGCGTCGGACCTCTGGTCTCTCGGAGCGTTGCTCTACACGGCCGTCCAGGGCCGCTCGCCCTTCCGCCGGACCAGCCCGCTGAGCACCCTGCGCGCCATCGTCGACGACGAGTTGCCCCCGCCGCACCGGGCCGGACCCCTCGTGTCCGTCATCGAGGGCCTGATGTGCAAGGACCCCGAGGAGCGGATGTCGGCCGTGGAGGCCGAGCGGGAGCTGCGCCTGGCCGGTGCCGACGGCACCTCCGACGGCACCTCGGGCACCGACACGGCCACGGCGTCCGCCCCGCTGCCCACAGCGGCCGCCGAAGAGCTGCCCACCGCCGAGTCCTCGCTCGGGGAGACCGCACCTACGGACGCGGCTACGACCAGCGTCACGGCCACCACTGGGGTGCCGTCCGTCCCGGAAAACGCCACGGGCGCCACGGGCGCCACGGGCGCCACGGACCCCAGGCTCATGGCGGCGACGGTCGACGTTCCCACGGCAAAGGAACCCACAGCGAAGGAACCCGCGGCTTCCGGGGCGTCGGCGAACACCGCCCCCGCCCCTGCCGCATCGGAAGCAGAAGCGGGGCCGACGGCCACGGTCGGCATACCCCCGGCCGCGGCGGACCCCCGTGCCCCCTACGCCCAGGCACAGCCCTCGCCTCCCGGTGCCGTACCTGCTGCCACCGCCGAGACGGCCACCCCCGCTCCCCGCCCATCCGTCGACGCAGCCTCCCCGTCCACCGCGGACAGCCCCACCGCCCCCGGCGACCTCACCGCCCCCACCGTCCCCGTCGACCCAGCGTCTGCCACGAGGCGTAGACGCCGCATCGGATACGCGACGGCGGCGGGAGCGGTCGTGCTCGCGCTGCTGGTCGGCGGCCTGATCTACGGGCTCGGCGGCGACGGTGAGAGCAACGAGGGCAGCAACTCGCCCACCGGGCAGGCGCAGACCCCTTCCGCCGGTTCCTCCGAGGCGGCGAGCAGCGGGTCGGACGACACCGCCGAGCAGCCCGTCACGGTCACCGCGACCGGGGGCGCGACCACGTACGCAGGGGACTGCCCTCCGTCGGATTCGCAGGCGCCCTGGTTCACCGCGACCTTCACGGTGTCGGACCTGCCCTTCCAGTTCTCGTACCGATGGGTCTCGACGAACGGGTCCGTGATCGACCGGCAGTGGCGGACGCTGTCGTTCCCGAACGGAGGCCCCCGCACCCACAAGGAGACGGTGCGGCTGTCGACGTACGCGAAGTCCGGAACCCTCCGCAGCGAGATGGCCGTGGAGATCCGCTCACCGTTCGAGGCGGTGTCCAACTCGGTGCCGTTCTCGGTGACTTGCTCCTAGACGAACGGCGGGCCGGTCAACCGGGCGTCAAGGCCGACGCCGAGCAGCGGAGTCATCCCCGCGCATCGGCCATACTTCAACAAGCACGAGTCGGACCGATGCCGGGACGACTCGGACATCACCGGTCAAGTGGGCCTCGCTGGACCGGAGTTCGGTGGGAGTGGCGCACGACTCCCACTGCCGCGTAGCGGATCAATCGCAGGGTGCGGTTCCTCTGTCCGCACCCCAGACGTTCGCAAGGAGTTTCTGTGTCGTCGGTCATCGTGGGACGCACGGGTCCCTTCGCCGGTCAGAGCGTGGTTCTGGGCAGCGCTCCGCTGCGATTCGGACGCAAGAGCGACAACGACGTGGTCATCGTCAGTGTCAGCGCCTCCCGTCTGCACACCGAGATCGTGGCGGAGGACGGCGAGTTCGTCCTCTACGACCGCAGCAAGAACGGCACGTTCGTGAACGACCGGCCCGTCACCCGTCATGTGCTCGTGCCCGGCGACTCCATACGCATCGGTGACGAGACCTTCCTGTTCGAGACGCAGGAGGCCGTGGAGACGGTCATGGACCTCTCCCAGCTCGACCTGCCCCGCGCCAACGCCTCGGCGAACCCGGGCGAGCTGCGGGTCACGGTGTCCGGAGGAGGCCCGGTCGGCCTCGCCTTCGCCCTGCTGCTGGAGGACGCCCTGCCGGGGAAGGTTTCCATCACCGTCTACGAGGGCCGGTGGATCAGGAACGGCTCCACCGTGGTCTGGAAGGACGAGACGCACGGCAACAACCGGCGCATGCAGGTCGTCACCGCCCAGAGCCGTCAGTACCTCGCGCTCACCGCGGAGATGCAGTCGGCGCTGTTCGACACGGGCGGATTCTCCGAGATGTGGCCGCTGGGACCGGACTCCGTGGAGGGCCGCCCGCCCCGCAACATCCGGATCGCCTACATCGAGGACCAGCTGCTGGAACTGGCCAACGCCAAGTCCGCGATCCGTCTGGTGCCGAAGCGCTTCGATCCGTCGGAGCAGCAGCAGCGGCTCTCCCAGGAACACGTCCTGGTGATCGCCGAGGGCGGCGGCTCGCGCACCCGGGAGCACTTCGCGGACCGATTCGGTGCGGCCGACTCCTCGATCTACTCCCTCGACGGGGAGCACCTTCAGGACCTGGTGCTGGGACTGCGGGTCAAGTCGCAGCTCTCGGACCCCATGAGCGTCCTCCTGACCGTGGCGCAGAACCGGTTCCTGCTCAACTCGCTGCGTGGCGAGGGGTTCCTCAACATGAGGCTGACCCGCGAGGAGGCCGGCAACGTGATCGGCATCGACCCGGTCCGGCAGGTCTTCGAGGAGTGCGTGGCGGCCCGGCCCTGCCTGATGAGCCGCCAGGGGGACAACGAGTTCGTCTGCCCGACGCACGGGACCCTGTTCCTGCCCGCCCTGCTGCGCGGCTCGCCGCTGTGGAAGCGGATCCAGGAGGGCCTGAAGATGTTCGGCGTCCCCGAGGACGATCTCACCGCGATCACCTCGTTCCGGCTTGACATGGTGCAGCGCCCCCGGTTCACGGCCCAGCTCAGCCGCCCCACCGCCAAGAGCCCGGGAACGTACGGCTTCCTGCTGGGCGACGCGGCCAACGCCATCCACTTCTGGCCAGGGCGCGGCCTCAACAGCGGCCTCGCCTCGGCGGTTTCGCTCGCCCGCTCCCTCAGCCGGGTCTGGCAGGGGCGCCCGCTGCGCGACGCCGACTTCATCCGGCACGAGGCGGCGATGTCGATGCTCCAGTACCGGCACAAGAGCCGGGCCTGGAACGCCATGGTCACCACCGACGAGCGGGGTGTGACCCGAGCGATCAAGGACATCATCGCCGACAGCATGGAAGGGGATCGGGCCGTCGCCAAGCCCGACGCCGAAGGGTCCGATCTGGACCTCCTGCTGGACCGGATGCGCACGATCCGCGAGCGCCTCGCCCCCCGTCTCCCCGGAATGCCCAGCGACGAGGAGCTGCGCAGCCATCTCTCCACCCTCGCTCCGTCGACCCTGCGGTCGCTCCAGGAGAGCGGCGCCTGGGACACGCTGATCGTCGGCGGCGAGGAGGCCGACATCGACATCTTCTACCAGTCGGACGCCCCGGTCTTCGTCGGCCGCCCCATCGATCCGCGCACGGTCGGCCAGCCGGCGGGACCGCGCCAGTCGGGGGCGCTCGACCCGGCGTGACGCGGGCCCTTCGCCCCTGAGGCCGAAGGTTCACCAGCAGGGTCGGCAGAAGAAGGGGGCCCGGCACATCCGGGCCCCCTTCCGCGGTCTGCCGTGTGCTCTTGAAATCCGCCGCGCGGAAGCTGAGCGGAAACCGAGGTGTGTGTGGTTCCGGTGACGCCTATCGTGCCGTCCATGACTGCGACGCCGGCCTGGCGGCCACTCGTGCTGGACGACGCCCCGGCCCTGGCCGAGCTGTTCGCCGCGGTGGAGGCGGCCGACGGCACCGACGAGCACTACGACGCCGAGGACCTCGCCGAGGAACTGGGCAACCCGCACGTGGAACTGGCCCGCGATTCCGTGGGCGTGTGGTCCGACGGTGAGCTCATCGGCTACGCCAAGGCGATGGGGCTGCCCGACGCGACCGACGTGCACCGGGTGTACGTCGAGGGGGCGGTGCGACCCGACGCGCGCGGCCGAGGCGTCGGCACCGACCTGGTGAGCTGGCTGGTGACCCGGGCGACACAGCAGCATCGCGAGCGGTTCCCGGACCTGCCGGGCGAGGCGCACATCCAACTCCACGCACCGAACACCACCAAGGGCGACCTGTACAAGCAAGCCGGGTTCGAGGCGCGGCGCTGGTTCTTCGACATGAGTCGGCCGCTGGACGACGACCCGATCCCGGCGACGACCCCGGCGGGCGGACTGCGCGTGGTGCCCTTCACCGAGGCGTACGACGACGCGACCCGGCTGGCGCACAACGAGGCGTTCCTCGACCACTGGGGACACACCCCGAGCACCCCGGACCGGTGGCGTCACCAGAGCACCGGCGCCCGGTCGTTCCGGACCGACGCGTCGTTCCTGGCACTGGACGGGAACGAGGTCGCCGGCTACCTCCTCAGTCACGAGTACGACGCCGAGACCGCGATGACCGGCATCCGCGAATGCTGGATCGACAGGCTCGGCACCCGGCCGGCCTGGCGCGGCACCGGCGTGGCCAGCGCGCTGCTCACCACCTGTCTGCGGGCCGCTCAGGAGCAGGGCTGTCGCCGGGCCGGCCTCAACGTGGACAGCGCCAACGCCACCGGCGCCCTGGGCCTGTACGAGCGGTGCGGTTTCCGCACCCGGCACACCTGGATCGGGTACGTACGGCCGCTGTAGCGGTGGGTCGGTTCGAGGTCTGTGATGGATCAGGTGCTGACAGGCGTTAGCGTGGTCGGTGCCGATAGCGGGGACCGTGCTGGTCCGGTGCTGGATCCAGGGGCGAAATAGGGGGAAACATGCAGGTCGGAGCCGTTTCTTGAGAATTCTGCACACTTCCGACTGGCATCTGGGGAGGGCGTTCCACCGGGTGAACATGCTCGGTGCCCAGGCCGAGTTCATCGGCCACCTCGTCACGACCGTGCGTGAGCGTGACGTGGACACGGTGGTCGTGTCGGGGGACGTGTACGACCGGGCGGTGCCCCCGCTGGCCGCGGTCGAGCTCTTCGACGAGGCCCTGCACAGGCTGGCGGACCTCGGCGTGCCCACGGTGATGATCTCCGGGAACCACGACTCGGCACGCCGGCTCGGTGTAGGCGCCGGACTCATCGGCCGCGCGGGCATCCATCTGCGGACCGACGCCTCGGCGTGCGGCACACCGGTGATGCTGGAGGACGGCTTCGGCGAGGTGGCCTTCTACGGACTGCCGTATCTGGAACCGGCGCTGGTGAAGGACGAGTTGGGCGTGGAGAAGGCGGGTCACGAGGCCGTGCTCGCCGCCGCCATGGACCGGGTCCGCGCCGACCTCGCCACACGCGCGCCCGGCACCCGTTCCGTCGTCCTCGCCCATGCCTTCGTCACCGGCGGCGAGGCCAGCGACAGCGAACGGGACATCACGGTCGGCGGGGTCGCCGCCGTACCGGCCGGGGTCTTCGACGGCGTCGACTACGCCGCGCTCGGGCATCTGCACGGCAGCCAGACGATCACCGAGCGCGTGCGCTACTCGGGATCGCCGCTGCCGTACTCCTTCTCGGAGACCGACCACCGCAAGACCATGTGGCTGGTCGACCTGGGAGCCGACGGCTCGGTCGGCGCCGAGCGCCTGGACTGCCCGGTGCCGCGCGCCCTCGCCCGTATCCGGGGGTATCTGGAGGACCTGCTCGCCGACCCGGACCTCGCCCGGCACGAGGAGGCGTGGGTCGAGGCGACTCTCACCGACCCGGTACGGCCGGCCGACCCCATGGCGCGGCTCAGCGAGCGCTTCCCGCACACGCTCAGCCTCGTCTTCGAGCCCGAGCGGACGCCGGACGACCCCGACGTCTCGTACGCCCGGCGGCTGGCCGGCCGCAGCGACCAGGAGATCGCGGAGGACTTCGTGGCCCATGTGCGCGGTGCCGGACCCGACGCGCGCGAACAGGCCGTGCTCCAGGACGTGTTCGACGCCGTCCGCGCCGACGACACGGTCCGTGAGGTCGCCAGGTGAAGCCACTGTACGAGCCGGCCGACGGAGCGGGCCCCATGGCCCGCCCGGTGAAGGCGCGGTGCGAACCGGCCGACGGGGCGGGATCCAACGGGCGCGCCGTGACGACGTACGACCCGCACAGCGAGGGGGCGGGGGCCCGATGAGGCTGCACCGGCTGCACATCACCGCCTTCGGGCCGTTCGGCGGCGCCCAGGAGGTCGACTTCGACGACCTCTCGGCCGCCGGGCTCTTCCTGCTGCACGGTCCGACAGGCGCGGGCAAGACGTCCGTCCTGGACGCCGTCTGCTTCGCGCTGTACGGATCCGTACCGGGCGCGCGCCAGGGCGGTTCCCTGCGCAGCGACCACGCCCTGGCCGCCACCCGCACCGAGGTGACCCTCGAACTCACCGTGGCCGGACGCCGGTTGGAGCTCACCCGGCAGCCGCCCTGGGAGCGCCCCAAGAAGCGCGGCGCGGGCACGACGACCGAGAAGGCACAGAGCTGGCTGCGTGAGTACGACGCGCCGGCGGGCTCCTGGAAGGACCTCAGCCGCTCCCACCAGGAGATCGGCGAGGAGATCACCCAGCTGCTCGGCATGAGCCGCGAGCAGTTCTGCCAGGTCGTGCTGCTGCCCCAGGGCGACTTCGCACGCTTCCTGCGGGCCGACGCCGAGGCCCGCGGCAAGCTCCTCGGCCGGCTCTTCGACACCCGCCGCTTCGCCGCCGTCGAACAGCGACTGGCCGAGCTCCGACGCGCCGCCGAGACCCAAGTGCGCGCGGGGGACGCGGAGTTGCTGGCCGACGGCCACCGTATGCAGCAGGCGGCCGGTGACATCGTGGAGCTGCCGCTGCCCGACCTGTCGCCGGGCGATCCCGGCCTCGCCGAGTCCGTACTGGAATGGGCGGCGATCGCCAGGAGCACGGCCCGCGAGAGGTTCACGATCGCCCACTGTGCGCAGGCGGCCGCCGAGTCGGCCCAGGCCGCCGCGCATCACGTACTGGAGGACGTACGGGAAGTGGCGCGGCTCCAGCGCCGGTTCGCCGAGGCGCGGGAGCGGGCCGCCCGGCTGGAGGAGCGGTCCGGGGCCCACCGGGAGGCCCAGGCGCGTATGGAGCGTGCCCGCAAGGCCGAGGCGGTGGCGCCCGCGCTCGGCCTGCGGGACGCGACGGAGGCCGAACACCGGCGGGCGGCCGGAACCGAGGCACGCGCGCGGGCCCTCCTGTCGGAGACCTTCGCCGACGCGGGGGCGACGGGCCTCGCGGCCGCCGCGCGGAAGGCCGCCGAGGAACTGGGCGGGCTGGAGTCGGCCCGCCGCGCCGAGCACCGGATCGCCGAACTCGCCGACGAGCGCGACGGGTTGGACCGGCAGGAGCGCGCCGACGAGGACGTGCTGCACGACGCCGGGACCTGGCTCGCCGAGTGGGACGTGACGCGGGCGGACCTGCAGACGCGTATCGAGGCGGCCCAGGAGGCCGCCACCCGCGTCGAGCAGCTCGCCGGTCGGCGCGAGCCCGCGCAGGCACGGCTCGGGGCCGCCCGGCTGCGCGACCAGCTCGCCGGGGACACGGACGAGGCCCAGAGGCGTGTGCTCGCTGCCCGTGGGCATGCCACGGAAGCGCGATCCCACTGGCTGGACCTCAAGGAACAGCGTCTGAAGGGCATCGCCGCGGAACTCGCGGCGGGGCTGGTGGACGGTGAAGCGTGCGCCGTCTGCGGTGCCACCGAACACCCGGCACCCGCCCGGAAGGTCGACGGACACGTCGGCCAGCAGGCCGAGGAGGCGGCGCTCGCCGCGTATCAGCGCGCCGATGAGCAGAGCACCGAGGAGGAGCGGCGGCTCGGGGTGGTCCGCGAGGCGCTGGCCGCCGCGACGGCCGAGGCGGGGGACCTTCCCACCGGGCAACTCGCGGAACTGGCCGAGGAGTTGGAGCGGCGGCACGCCGAGGCGCACGGCGCGGCTTCCGGGCTGCACGCGGCCCGTGAAGCCCTGGACAAGGCCGAGCGCGAGCGCGAACGGCGGCTCGCCGCCCAGCAGGAGGCCGCTCGCCGGGTCGCGTCCCGTGCCTCGCTGCGGGATGCCCTCGATCGCGAACGAGCCTCCCTTGAGGGGGAGTTGACGCAGGCCCGGGGTTCGGCGGGCAGCGTCGCCGCGCGGGCCGCGCAGCTGGAGCGGCAGGCCGCGCTGCTCACCGAGGCCGCAGACGCCGCACGTGTCGCGGCGGACACCGCCCAGCGGCTCAAGGACGCCGACGCACGACTCGCCGACGCGGCCTTCCGTGCCGGGTTCGACACACCGGCGGCCGCCGCGGACGCCCTCCTCGACGACGCCGCCCATCGCGACCTCCAGCACCGGCTCGACGCCTGGCAGCAGGAGGAGGCGGCGGTCCGCGCGGTGCTCGCCGAAGCCGAGACGACGGCCGCCGCCGGGCAGCCGCCCGCCGACCTCCAGGCCGCCGAGCAGGCCGCGTCTGCCGCCGGCCGACGGGTGCGCGAGGCGGGCTCCGCCCGTGACGCGGCCCGCCGCCGCTGCACGGAACTCGACCGGCTGACCCACCGGGCCGGCGGTTCCGTGCGCCGACTGGGGCCGCTGCGCGAGGAGTACGACCGGGTGGCCCGCCTCGCCACGCTCGCGGCCGGCACGTCCGCGGACAACGAGCGCAAGATGCGCCTGGAGTCCTACGTCCTCGCCGCCCGTCTGGAGCAGGTCGCGGCCGCCGCGACCACCCGCCTTCAGCGCATGTCCTCGGGGCGCTACACCCTCGTCCACTCCGACGACCGGGCCGGGCGGGGCCGCAGTGGCCTCGGCCTGCATGTCGTCGACGCCTGGACCGGCCGCGAGCGCGACACGGCGACCCTCTCCGGCGGTGAGACGTTCTTCGCCTCCCTCGCCCTCGCACTGGGCCTCGCCGACGTGGTCACCGACGAGGCCGGGGGCGTACGCCTCGACACGCTCTTCATCGACGAGGGCTTCGGCAGCCTCGACGACCAGACGCTCGACGAGGTCCTCGACGTCCTCGACTCACTGCGGGAGCGGGACCGCAGCGTCGGCATCGTCAGCCATGTCGCCGATCTGCGACGGCGGATCCATGCGCAACTCGAAGTGGTGAAGGGGCGGTCGGGGTCGGTTGTCCGGCAAGGGGGCGGGGGCGGCTGACCGCTCGTTCGCGCGGCTGTGGGGCCGCCGGTCGTGTGGTCGCCGGTCGTGTGGTCGTCGCTTTCAGCGGCCGACGGGGCGTCGTGGCAGGGGTGACGAGTACACGACGCTCGTCGTCACCGAGCCGAGTGTGCCGATCCTGCCCGAGACCTCCTCCAGGTGGCTCATCGAGCGCGTCGCGACCTTGATGACGAAGCAGTCGTCGCCCGTGACGTGGTGCGCCTCCAGAATCTCGGGGGTCGCGGCGACGAGGTCGTGGAACGGCTTGTAGTTGCCGTTCGGATAGCGAAGCCGCACGAAGGCCAGGATCGGCAGGCCCAGGCTCTCCGGGTCCACGACCGCCGCGTAGCCCTGGATGACGCCTGCCTCCTCCAGGCGGCGCACGCGTTCGGTGACCGCGCTCGCGGACATCGAGACGGCACGGGCCAGCTCGGCGAAACTGGCCCGGCCCTCGCGCTGGAGGACTTCGAGAATGCGCCAGTCGGTGGCGTCCGGGGAATACGCGGTCATGGTCGATGAATAGCAGGGGAATCCCCGGCGGATCAAGGGCAGGGCCATGGATCACTCCTTCAGGAAGCGGATCACCGGCCGTAGATTTCTGGTCATGGAGTCCCGCGCAGACGGTGCCGAGAAGCCGGCACCCGGCCGTCGTACGACGGTGCCGGCGGGACCGGGAGGGAAGGCCGGACCATGACCGCGACCAACACCACCGCGACCAGCACCACCACCGGCGGCACCCGCACCCGCGGCATCAGCGCTGTGAACCCGGTTCTGCGAGTCGCCCCGGCGTCGCCCGCCGCGGCCGCCGCCTACTTCGGTGCGAGCCTCGCCTTCCACGCCGACGTGTCCGACGTCGCCGCCGCGCTGGCGGCGAACGGCGACCCCGGTTTCGTCGTCCTCGACTCCCGTTCCACGGAGTCCTGGGACCAGGGGCACGTGCCCGGCGCGATCCATCTGCCCACCGCGCTCATCCCCGAGCAGGCGGAGCAACTCCTGGACAGGGCCGTGCCGGTGGTCACGTACTGCTGGGGTCCGGGCTGCAACGGCGCGACCCGGGCCGCCCTCGCCCTCGCCGAACTCGGCTTCCAGGTCAAGGAGATGCTCGGCGGCTTCGAGTACTGGGCGCGTGAGGGCTTCGAGTTCGAGACCTGGGAGGGCCAAGAGCGGCGCACCGCCGACCCGTTGACCGCCCCGGTCGGCGCGGAGGACTGCGGCTGCTGACCGCCGTACCGTCGCCGTCGAGACGACGTACGGACTCAGTCGTGTATCACCTCGCCCGGAGTGCAAAGGAATCGTCAATTCTGGGTCGTCGGGCCATGTAACTTCTGGGCATGGCGAGTTACGCGGGTCCCAGTTCGGTCGAGTGGGTGGAGTCGGGCGGTGGACCGCTCATAGCGATACCGGAAGTGGTGCTGCCGTTCTGGACGGGGGCCGACGGCGACGAGCTCGCCTCCGACTACGACAGGGCGTGCGAGGTGGAGGGCCTCGTCGGCCTGCTGCCCGTCGGCAACGCCACCGCCCTCGTCCTCGGCGACGACCCCGCCGCGACGGCGTATCTGCCGGAGCACGGCACCTTCGTACGGTGGTGCGCGGGGGAGTCCGAGCGCGAGCTGCTGGCCGGGGTTCCGGCCGCCCTCGCGGGCGCGGCGTGGCAGCGGGAGGTGCGGTGGGAGGTCCCCGGGCCCGTCGTGCTTTTCGACGCGGCATGGCCGGGCGAGGAGTCGACGAAGACGGGGCATCTGCGGATCGAGCTTGCGCCGGGGCGGTACGTGGTACGGGCGGCGCAGGCCGAGCCGGGACCCGAGACGTGGATCGGGCTCATTCAAGTGAGGCCGCTCGGGAAGTGACGGACGGCCTCGGGCCGCGCCGCCTGGCCTCAAGCACATGACGCCGGGCCTTGCCAGTGATGGATGGCTTCGCCCAGTGATTGAGGACGGGCGGGCCTGCGACCTGCCCCGGTCGAGGGGCGGGGGAGGGGCAGGCGAGGGGCGGGCGTGATGTCCCCGGCCGAGGGGGGCGGGCCAGGGGCAGGCATGATGTCCCGGCCCCCGTGCCCAGCGGCCCGCCCGAAGCCGCTCACGCGAGGTGAACCGCCCGGCCCGCGCGAGCTGAACCGTCCGGCCCGCGCCGGCCCAGCCGTCCAGCCCGCGTCAGCCGAATCACGACGTCCGCGCGTACCGGACCGCCTCACCCGCCACGGAAAATGACATGCGGCGCGCATCGGCGGCGCCCATCATGGTCGGCCATGCCACCCCAACTCCCTTCCCCCACACCCGAAGAGCTGCGCCGCGACCCCCTCCCGCTGCGTGGCCGTACCGCCCTGGTCACCGGCGCCAGCCGACGCGGAGGGATCGGCTATGCCGTGGCCCGACGGCTGGCCGCGTACGGAGCGAGTGTGTACGCGCATCACCACGTGCCGCACGACGCCGACATGCCCTGGGGTGCGGACCGCCCCGAGGACGTGGTCGCCGGGATCCGCGAGGCGCTCGCCGACCCCGGGGCGCGGGTCGTCGGCGGGCCGGGCGACCTCTCCGACCCGGCGGCCCCGGCCGGACTGATCGCCACGGCCGCCGACGCGCTCGGCGGACGGATCGACATCCTCGTCGCCAACCACGCGCTGAGCGGCTCGGACGGCCCGCTCGACACGATCGACGCCGCGATGCTCGACGCGCACTGGGCCGTCGACACGCGTTCCGTGATCCTCCTCGTCCAGGCCTACGCCCGGCTGCGCGCCGCTCTGCCACCGCGTACGGCGGGTGGGCGCGTGGTGATGATGACGTCGGGCCAGGACATCGCGGGCGGCATGCCGGACGAGATCGCCTACGCCCTTCAGAAGGGCGCCCTCGCCTCGGTAACCCGCTCGCTGGCGGCCACGCTCGCCGAGCACGCGGTGACCGTGAACACCGTGAACCCCGGACCCGTAGACACGGATTACATGACGGGCGGTGAGTACGCCGCCGTCGCCGCGATGTTTCCTGCCGGGCGCTGGGGGATGCCGGACGATCCCGCGCGGCTCATCGCCTGGCTCGCGACGGACGAGGCCGAGTGGGTCACCGGGCAGGTGATCGACTCGGAGGGCGGGTTCCGGCGCTGAGACGTGCGTGGAGCCGCGGTCAGTCGACATGCGGTCCGTGACGCCCGGTGCGTGGCGTCCGGTGCGTGACGTCCGGTTTGGCGACCGGGCGCCTTGCAGCGCACTCAACTGCGCTGCAAGGCGCTCCCCGTCGCGGTCGCCGTACCCGTCAGAGCCGGGACAGCTCGTCCACCAGGTCGTCCAGGCCCAGCGAACCCTGGGACAGGGCCGCCATGTGCCAGGCCTTCGCGTCGAACGCCTCGCCGTGGCGCTTCCGCGCGTTCTCACGGCCCAGCAGCCAGGCGCGCTCGCCGAGCTTGTAGCCGATGGCCTGGCCGGGGATGGAGAGGTAGCGGGTCAGCTCGCTCTCCACGAAGTCCGCCGGGCGGCTGCTGTGCGCGCCGAAGAACTCCTGCGCCAGCTCGGGAGTCCAGCGCTCGCCCGGGTGGAAGGGCGATTCCGCCGGGATCTCCAGCTCCAGGTGCATGCCGATGTCGACGATGACGCGGGCCGCGCGCATCATCTGGGCGTCCAGGTAGCCGAGCCGCTCCTCCGCGTCCTTGAGGTAGCCGAGTTCGTCCATCAGCCGCTCCGCGTACAGCGCCCAGCCCTCGCAGTTGGCGCTGACGCCGCCGATGGTCGCCTGGTAGCGGGAGAGGTTCTCGGCGACGTGCGCCCACTGCGCCAGCTGGAGGTGATGGCCGGGGACACCCTCGTGGTACCAGGTCGAGACCAGGTCGTACACCGGGAACCGGGTCTGCCCCATCGTCGGCAGCCACGTACGGCCGGGGCGTGAGAAGTCCTCCGACGGTGCCGTGTAGTAGGGGGCCGCGGCGCTGCCCGGCGGGGCGATGCGGGACTCCACCTTCCGTACCCGCTCGGCGAGTTCGAAGTGCGTGCCGTCCAGCTCCTCGATCGCCTGGTCCATCAGACTCTGCAGCCACTCGCGGACCTCGTCGACACCCTCGATGTGCCTGCCGTGCTCGTCCAGGTGCGCGAGCGCGACCCACGGGGTGGCGGCGCCGGGCAGGACCTTCTCGGCCTCCTTCTTCATCTCGGCGAGGAGCCGGTGGTACTCGGCCCAGCCGTACGCGTACGCCTCGTCCAGGTCGAGATCCGTGCCGTTGAAGTAGCGCGACCAGCGCGCGTACCGCTCGCGGCCCACGGTGTTCGGCGCGCCCTCGATCGCGGGCGCGTAGACGTCGCGCATCCAGTCGCGCAACGCGACGATGGCGGCGGTCGCCGCTCCGGCGGCCTCGTCGAGTTCCGCGCGCAGGGTCTCGGGGCCGGCCGAGGCGAAGTCCTCGAACCAGCCGCGGCCCGAACCGTCGGTGTCCGACCATTCGGTGAGCTGCTCGATGAACGTCGCCGTGGGGCGCGGGCCCGCGTACAGCTTGCGCTCCAGGCCCAGGGAGAGGGACTCGCGGTAGCCGTCGAGGGCCGTCGGTACGGCGCGCAGCCGCTCGGCGATCGCCGCCCAGTCCTCGTCCGTGTCCGTGGGCGTCACCGTGAACACCTCGCGCACCGCGTGCGCGGCCGTGCTCATATTGCCGACGGCCCGCAGGCCCTCCTCGGCCTCGTGCACGCCGAGTTCGGCGGTGAGCCGCTCGCGGAGCAGGCGTGCGCACCGGCGCTCGATGTCACTGTCCGCGCCGGGCTGCCGCTCCGCCTCGTCGAGCCGCGCCAGTGTGGCCCGCGCGAGCGCCGCGAGCGCCTCCTGGCCGGCGGGCGAGGTGTCGGGCAACGAGCCCGAACTCTTCTTCACGCCGAGATACGTACCGGTGACCGGGTCGAGGGCGATGAGCTCGTCGACGTAGGAGTCGGCGACCTCGCGGGGCAGCGGGTTCTTCGTCTGTGACATGCCGCCATCCTCATACGAGGACGGCCGGTGCGTCAGCCCGGTTTTCCGGGCCCGGTGCCGCGTCAGCCCGATTTCGCCGTGGGCGTGATTCCCGCAGGCTCGGGCGGCAGCAGGGGCCCGCAGTCCCACTGCTGGAAGATCAGCCGGGTCTCGACGCGGGCCACCTCACGGTGTGCCGTGAAGCCGTCGAGGACCAGCCGCTGCAGATCCGTCATGTCCGCGACGGCCACATGGACGAGATAGTCGTCCGGCCCGGTGAGGTGGAACACGGTCCGGGACTCGGGCAGCGCCCTGATCCGCTCCACGAACGGGCCCACCAACTCCCGCCGGTGCGGCCTGACCTGCACGGACAGCAACGCCTCCAGGCCGCGCCCCAGCTTGGCCGGATCGAGCCGCAGCTGATGGCCCAGGATGATGCCGGCCCGGCGCAGACGGGTCACGCGGTCCAGGCAGGTCGAGGCCGCGACACCCACCTGCGCGGCGAGGTCGCGGTAGGTGGCCCGGGCGTCGTTCTGCAGCAACCGCAGAAGATGGAGATCCACCGGGTCCAGTACGACGGATTCGGCCATGGCCCGAACGTAACACGGGACTCCGCGTCCATCACCCGTTCGGTGTTCAGACTGCTGTCCATGGACTTCGGCAGCGTTGATGTACGCGACACGTGTGACGACGTAGAGGGAGCGGGCCGGGCGACGGCCGGGGAGGCGACGGCCAGGAAGGGGACGGCGGCCCGGGAGGGGGCGCTCGGGGTGAAGGAGAGCGGCGTGCGGGGCCCGGCCACCGACGGCGTGCGGGGCTCGGCCTCCGCAGGCTTGCGGAACCCGGCTACCGGGGGCTTGCGCGCGCTGGCCACCGAGGCCGTGCACGCCGGGCGGGACGATCTCGCCCGGCAGGGGCTGCACGCCGTACCGATCGACCTGTCCACGACCTATCCGTCGTACGACAGCCGGGGCGAGGCGGCCCGGATCGACGCGTTCGCCACGGACGGGGCCGAGCCGGATGGCCCGCCGGTCTACGGGCGCCTCGGCAACCCGACCGTCGCCCGCTTCGAGACCGCCCTCGCCCGGCTGGAGGGCACCGAGAGCGCCGTCGCGTTCGCGAGCGGCATGGCCGCGCTGAGTGCCGTGCTGCTCGTACGGAACGCCATGGGCCTGCGCCATGTCGTGGCCGTACGCCCCCTGTACGGATGCAGCGACCACCTGCTGACGGCCGGGCTGCTCGGGTCCGAGGTGACGTGGGTCGACCCGGCGGGCATCGCGGATGCCCTGCGGCCGGACACCGGTCTCGTCCTGGTCGAGTCGCCCGCCAACCCGACACTCGCCGAACTCGATCTGCGGGCGATCGCCCACGCCTGCGGAAGCGTTCCGCTGCTCGCCGACAACACCTTCGCCACTCCGGTGCTGCAACGCCCCGCCGAACAGGGCGCCCGGCTCGTGCTGCACAGCGCCACCAAGTACCTGGGCGGACACGGTGACGTGATGGCGGGGGTGGTGGCCTGCGACGAGGAGTTCGCCGGGCGGCTGCGGCAGGTCCGGTTCGCCACGGGGGGTGTGCTGCATCCGCTCGCCGGCTATCTGCTGCTGCGCGGACTGTCGACCCTGCCCGTACGTGTACGTGCCGCCTCCTCGAACGCCGCCGAACTGGCCGGGCGCCTTGCCGCCGACCCTCGTGTCGCCCGGGTCCACTATCCGCGGCTCGGCGGCGCCATGATCGCCTTCGAGATCCACGGCGATCCGCACGAGGTGATAGCCGCCGTCCGCCTCATCACCCCGGCGGTGAGCCTCGGCAGTGTCGACACGCTGATCCAGCACCCGGCCTCGATCAGCCACCGCATCGTGGACGCGGAGGACCGGCGCCACAGCGGGGTGAGCGACCGACTGCTGCGGCTGTCGGTGGGGCTGGAGGACGTGGAGGATCTTTGGCGCGATCTGGATGGCGCGTTGGGCCGCGGGTGAGGGTCCAGGCGGGAACGGTGGCAGGCCCGGCGAGGTTCGCCGGGCCTGCCACCGTCGCGGGACCGACCAGGAGATCGCTCGCCTCTTCGTCGGTCCCGCACGGAGTCAGTCCCGCACGGAGTGTTCCGGCTGGTGCTGCTGGACCTCGTCGTACGACAGCCGCGAAGTCACCGGCGCCGCGTCGAGGCGGGCCGTGATGACGAGCGTGCCTTCCTCGATCTGGTAGTCGAGGGGCAGGTCCAGGCCGCGCATCGCGGCGACCATGCCGGTGTTGGACGACTGCGTGACGGCGTACACGCTCTCGCAGCCGGCCTCGACGGCCATCGCCACCAGCCGGCCGAGCAGTTCGCTGCCGATACCGCGCCGCTGCCAGTCGTCCTCCACGAGCAGCGCGATCTCCGTCTCGTCGCCGTCCCAGAGGAGATGCCCGAGCCCGACGATGCGCCCCGACGCGGTCTGCACGGCGAGGGTGCGCCCGAAACGAGGGCTGAGCAGGTGGTTGAGGTACTTGTCGGCGTCCCCGACCGGACCGTGATAGCGCATGCCCAGCGTGCGCGGCGAGCACCGCTCGTGCATGGCCTTCGCGGCGTCGACGTCACCGGCGTCGGCGCGGCGCACGGTGATGTCGTTGCCCTGCGGCAGAGTCAGGACGTCCTGGCTGCGCGGGACGCGCGGACCGAGCCGGGCGTCCAGCTCGACCAGCGCCCGGGCCCGCGCGAACTCGGTGGGCGTGAACGGCAGATACGGCCGCTCCACAGTGATCACTCCGCCTTCCGGGGCACGCAGCCGCATCACGGTGTCCTCAAGTGCCCCCTCGACGGGCGCCGCTTCGTCCACGCGATCACCGCGCACCGACCCGGCGGGCAGCGACCGGATCGTGCACCGTCCCAGCAACTGCCGCAGCGCCAATGGTAGTTCGGCCGCGTCCAGGGCCGTGCGGGTGGCCAGGCCCAGTACCCGGGTGGGCGCGTCCACCAGGTCGTGGGCGTCGGCCCGCTCGATCCAGGTGCCGGAGCCGCCCGCGTGCGACACCGCCCGGGTGACGTCGGCGGCCGAGACCCGCGCGGGAACACGCAGCAGGAACTCGTCCACCGTGCCCTCGGTCAGCGGATGCGTCTGGAGGCTGAGGATGTCGACCCGCTGTCCCGCCAGCGCCGCGCACAGCGACGCCAGCGATCCCGGCTCGTCGCGAACGGTTGTCCGCATCCGCCACAGCACGGTCTCCCCGGCTACGGCCTGGGCCTCGGGTCCGGTCGCGTCCGCCTCGGACGCCCCGGCCTCCCGCACGGCGGCGGTCGGCCGGGAGCCGGTATCGCCTGTCGGAGGGGCATGGCCGTGGCGTCGTGACCACCATGTGTGGAATCCCGCCGTGGCGACCAGCACGACCGCCGAGATCAGGAGGAGGGTGGGACCGTCGGGGCCGTGCCCGATGAGGTTCGCCACGGCGTCCGCCACCGCCACCGCCGTGAACAGCGCGGCCAGTTCGACGAGATCCCGGCGCCAGTGGTGGACCGGCCGGCCATTTTTCGCACGCGTCACTTGAGACATGTCTTGAGTCATACAGTCACTGTGAAGGATGGGTGTTGCGTGATCACGAACGCTTTGTGACTCATCGGTTAAGTGTGATTCTGCCCTCTTTGTTGCATTTTTTACGACCCCCTGACGTGAGCCGACAGCTCAGGCGGCCACCCCGTGATCCAGCGTGGCACGCAGCCGGCGGGCCTGGCTGACGAGCCGGGACGAACCGCGGCGGTCCGCCGCCTGCGCGAGATGGGCCATGTCGCCGCGCGCTCCCGTCCGTTCGGCGCACTCGGCGGCGACGGCCAGCAGCTCCCCGAACCCGCGGGCGGACGCGGCGGCGCCGTCCGTCGCGAGATCCGCGAGCAGCACGGGCAGCGCGGCGCGGAGTATCTCCCAGACGGTGGCGTACGCGCCGGTCGTCGCCGCGGTCCGTACGGACTCGGCGAGCCGCAGCGGCTTCACCGCCCCGCGGTGCATCAGCTGCCCCAGATCCGCGCCGAGTCTCCCGGCGTCCAACTGCCCTTGGGCGGCCAGCACCAGCAGGGCGTCCACCGCGCTGAGCCGGTCCTCCGGGTGACGCGCGCCGAGCCCGTACGCCACACCGAGATGCACGGCCTCGCCCGCCTCGCCCGGCGCCTCGGCGAGCAGCGGCAGGACGGAGGCATCGCCACGGGATCCTTCCACCGCGACCGTGGAGAGCTCGTGCAGCAGTCGCGCGGCCACCAGCTCCCGCTGCCCGGGGACCACGGCCAGCCAGTGGTGCCGCTCGCTGGGGTCCCAGTAGTGGGCGCAGTACGTACGTGTCTCGCGGACACCCATGGGCCGGCCGAGCCATCGGAACGCCTGTGGGAACTCTCCCTGCAATCCGCCCAGTTCACCGAGTTCGACCAGGATGCGGACCCCCGAGGTCCGTCGGCTGCTCCCGGGCAGGGACGGGCCGTCGGCCGTGAGCCACCGGGCCAGTCGGGCACCCTCCGCCGTGCCGAGCGTTGCTGCCTGTTCGGCGGCGGCAGCGGTCACCACGCGGTCGTCGCGGCGCACCCGGAGCAGCGCCTGCGCGAAGTCGGCCTCCCCGGGCCGGGCACCCAGCCGGCGGTACTCGTCGAGGCGGGCCACCAACTCGTCCGGCTCCAGAAGCCCCGACCCCCAGGTGGGCGTGGCCAGCAGGAACGGCAGTGGGTCGGTGCGCAGCCGGTGGGCCGCCTCCCACAGACGGGCGTTGCAGGCGGCGGCCAGTGCGTTGTGCATGCAGGGGGCCCTAGTGGGCCCGTGCTGGACAGCCTCGTGCAGCGTGGCCGTACTCACCTGGCCCAGCAGCGCCGCGAGCACGACGTCCAGGCCGTGCGGGTCCGCGCGGAAGTACTTGTCCACCGAGGTGTACTGCGGGTCGGCGTCGGCCCACCAGCTCCGGGCGACCACGGGCTTCAGCGCTTCGGCCAGCCCCTCCCGGTCCCGGTACCCGTGCCGCACCAGGCCGTCCAGGGTGCGCTCGAACGCCGCCATGTCATCATCGGACGCCAACAGGGCGCCGACCTCCTCCGCCAGCTCGACCGCCGAGTCCGGCGCGGGCGGGACGCGAACCGGCTCCGGCGCGGGCGGGAGCAACTCCACGTAGGGCTCCTGCACCCGGTCGGCCCCCTTCAGGCCCAGTGTTTCCGTGGCGCGCAAGCGCAGCCCTGGGCTCAACTCCTCAGCCGCGTCCGCCACTTCACACCGCACCTTCGGTGCCGCCGCGTCGAGGTGACGTTCGACCAGCTTCAGCGCGCGCTCCTGCACGTCCGTGTCCTCGTGCCCGAAGGCCTGGGCCACTGCGGGGAGCAGCTCGGCCGCGCTCGACGGGTCGCGTCGGAGCGCCTTCCCGAGGAGGACGAGCTGGGCCCGGACCAGCTTCTTCTCCGGGCGGAAGAGCACCCCGCCGGACATCTCCGCGAGCTGCCGGGGCGTCAACTCGCCGTCCAGCGCCAGGGAGCCGAGCACCGACTGGGCGTGGGACGCCACCGTGGACACCGCGTCGGAGGCGAGCGCCAGCCAGTCGGCGGTCCGCTCCCGCTCCTCGTCCCGGGTCAGCTCAAGGGCCGTCAGCAGCCGCAGGAACACCCGGCAGTCGGACGGCACACCGCCCCGCAGCAGGCGGGCCACACAGGCGTCGACCGTGTCCTTCCGGTCGAGGGCACTTTCCCGGGTGAGCTGTGCGATCGCGCTGAACCAGCTGTCCGGGCCGTCACCGAACAGCCAGTCCAGGCGGCTCCCGATGTCCGCGATCCCGAAGACGGCGGCGACCAGCTCCGCCGTGTACGGGTCCTGGCGAAGCCGCTGAAGGATCGTGTCACCGCGCTGCCACAGGCTGCCGACCTGCTCGATCCAGCCCACCACATAGGTCTCGGTCGTCGGCACCGGGCAGCCGGCCAGCCGCACAAGGCCCGACATCAGCTCGTACGGAACCTGGGCGAGCGGCGGGCGCTCCGCGAGCCGGTGCACGACGTCGCCCAGCCAGTCGCGCTCCCGGTCGCCCAGCACATGGAGCAGCACTCCGGGCGAGGCCTGGGACCAGCGCAGGTCGGCGGCGGTGAGCCAGGTCGCCGTCCCGGCCGCTCCGGTGTGGCAGGCGGCCCCGGCCGCGTGCAGCGCGGGATACGCCTTCCGCGACGCGGCGTCCCAGGGCGCGGCCCGCAACTCCTTGCGGAGGTCCTTCAACGCGGGCAGACAGGCCCGTCGTTCGGCATCCGTCATTCCGTCCAGCAGGCCCGCGGCCTCGCCCATCCGCCCCGCCCGCACAGCCCCAAGCAACGCTTCGTTCGCCGATACCGCACCGCTCATCGCGCACCCCCGTCGATCAGAACCTCTGTCTGTCCGGCCACCGCTCCCCGGCGGGCCATCCGCACGGCCAGTGCGTGCTTGCACGGTCCGCGCCCTCCCCGGTACTTCGCCCACCACAGGCAACTGCAGCTCAGCACTCCCGCGTCGTCGCGCACCCGGTGCGCGTGCCCGTCCTGCGCGGTCACCGTGCCGAGTGCGCCGTCCAGGACCACCGCGCCCTCCGCGACGAGGGCCCGGGCGGCCCGCAGGCGCGGGTTGTGCCGCTCCACGCGCTCGGCGTCGTAGGGCAGTTCGCGGTGGAAGTAGGCCGCTTCCGCCGTGTCGTACCCCACGCGCCCCGAGGTGCCCAGACGGACCAGGGCGGCCCGCACACGCTCGGCCGGCAGGCCCGATGCGCTGGACAGGTCCCCGATGTCGATCCGGGGCTCCCAGGCGAGGAGCACCGAGATCAGCTCCGCGTCCTCGGCGGCCTCGTCGGTGGCCAGCGCGTCCAGGACGCCGCCCTCACCGGAGAATCCCCGCGAAGCCTCCGGGGACAGCGTCAGCGTGAGCCGCATCCCGGGCAGCACGACCTCCCAGGCACTGGCCGCCGCGGTGTCCCCGGCGAGCGAAGGACCGTACACCCGCAGCGCCGTCGCATGGCGGAGCACCCTTTGGAGGGCGGTCAGCCGCTCCGGACCAGGCAGGCACACGGCTCCGGGCACCGGCCTGGTCGTGGGCCGCAGACCCCGCCCGGCCGGCACGACCCACCCAGCACTCCGGGAGGCCCCACGAGCGGTGGAACGGGGCAGGGACCGCAGGAACCGCACCGCCTCCGCCGCGGGCAGTTCGGCCCGCAGGTCGAAGCCGGCCGCTATCACCTGGGCCTCGGCGAATCCGCGCAGCCACCGGTCCGGCAGCGGCACCTTCTTCTCCACGACAGGCCCGTCGAGCGTGGTCACGGCCATCTCGTCCGGGCCGACGCGCAGATGCAGCGGATCGTCCGAGCCGATCCTCGACAGGGCCTCCCGCAGCGGGTTGTTGACGTCGACGTTCGTCGTGCCGTGGCCCACCTCCCCGCCGTCCAGGCCCGTGTCCAGCACGTCCAGACGCGCGTACACCCCACCGCACCCGGAGAAGGACTCGAAGCGGAGCCGGTCGCCGTTGCCCGTGACCACCGGGTCCAGTGAAGCGAGCAGCTGCCGCTGGTAGTACCGCGCGCCCGCCACGTCGGCCACCGCGAGCAGACCCGCCGAGGCCACCTGAGGCGATGTCAGGAAGCCCGCGAAGAAGCGCGGATGGTCCACGGCACCGCGGGGCGTCGCACCCCGCGAGGTCTCAAGTCCCAGGCGCCGTCCGTCCGGTGCGGACTCCAGCGCGGAGGGTCGGGTGTAGGCCACGGCCTGCAAAGATCGCGTCATGGAAAAACCGTAGAGGCGACCACTGACAATCGGCTCTGACCTGCGAAGACTCAAGAATTGGTGCAACTACCGTGCCGCGCACCGGGGGATGACTCCGGTACGCGGCACGAGGTTCGAGGGTACGGGACCTGCCGACCGGCACAGGGGCGATCTCGCCGGTCCCGCGCGCACCCGGACCAACACGCGGACTACTGGCCCACACGCCCCGGCTGCAGCACCTTCGTGAACAGCACCGAACCTCCCGTCGCCCGCAGACGGACCGTCAGTTCACCGCTGTCACCGTCGATGTCGACCTCGCCGAAGTACTGCGGGGACTCCATCGGCGAGACGTTCGCCGTCGTCGGCGCCTTGATGAAGACCCGGTCGGGACCGAAGGTGCCGTCCAGCGCGTTCGCCGGGAAGCCGCCGGCCGCCAGCGGGCCGGAGACGAACTCCCAGAACGGCGCGAAGTCCTTGAAGGCCGCGCGCGACGGCTCGTAGTGCTGCGCCGAGGTGTAGTGCACGTCCGCCGTCAGCCACACCGTGCCGGTGATCCTGCGGTGCTTGACGAACCGCAGCAGCTCCGCGATCTGGAGCTCGCGGCCGAGCGGAGCGCCCGGGTCGCCCTGCGCGACGGCCTCGATGTCCGTCGCGCCGTCCGGCACGACCAGACCGAGCGGCATGTCAGAGGCGATCACCTTCCACACGGCGCGCGACCGTGCCAGCTCGCGCTTCAGCCAGACCAGCTGCTCCGCGCCCAGGATGCCGATGGTGTCGTCGGGCTGGCGGTCCGGAGAGTTGGCGTTGCGGAACGTACGCATGTCGAGCACGAACACGTCCAGCAGCGGACCGTGGTGCACGACCCGGTGCACCCGGCCGTCCTCGCCCGTGGAGGGCAGCGTGGAGATCGGGAAGTACTCGCTGAACGCCTTGCGGGCGCGCGTGGCCAGCGTGTTGACGTCCTTCACCGTGTAGCGGGCGTCGGCGAGGATCTCCCCGGGGTACCAGTTGTTGGTGACCTCGTGGTCGTCCCACTGGATGATCGTCGGTACCTCGGCGTTGAACCGGCGTACGTTCTCGTCGAGCAGCGAGTAGCGGAAGTTGCCCCGGTACTCGGCGAGGGTCTCCGCGACCTTGGACTTCTCCTCGGTGGTGACGTTCCGCCAGACACGGCCGTCCGGGAGCGCCACGGACGCCGACAGGGGACCGTCCGCGTAGATCGTGTCGCCGCTGCACAGGAAGAAGTCCGGGTTCAGGCGGCGCATCTCCTCGTACGCGTAGAGGCCGCCGATGTCCGGGTTGATGCCCCAGCCCTGGCCCACGATGTCGCCCGACCAGAGGAACCGGACGCCCTGGCGCCGCTTGGCGGGGGCGGTCCGGAAGGTGCCCGGTACGGGCTCACCGGTGCGGCGGTAGTCGTCCGGGTCGGCCAGTGTCACCCGGTAGTGGATCTGCTCGCCCGCCGGCAGACCGCGCAGCGGGACCGTACCCGTGAAGTCCGTGTCGGCGCCCAGGAGCGGGCCGTGCCACCGTTTCGGCCTGCGGAACGACTCGGTCGCGGAGGTCTCCACGATCATGCGCGCGGGGCGGTCCGAACGCACCCATACGAGGCCGGAGTTCGTCGTCACGTCTCCCGCCTGCACACCCCACTGCGCCTTCGGCCGGCCCGACAGGGCGAACGCGGGGGCGATGCCCACGGAAGAGGGCAGGGCGAGCGCCGCCGACGCGGCGAGCGAGCCGCGCAGGACGCTGCGGCGGCCGGGGAACGGGTTCGGCGGACGGTGTGACATGGGACGCCTCCTGGGACGGGTTCGACCAGTGTGCAGGGCCACACTTACTGGCGCGCCGCAGCGCGCACACAAACCACAAGTGAACAAAGTGCTCCGCCGGGTTGGGACAGGGTGGTCGACGTCGGTGGGTGACGTGCGGGTTGCCTGTGGCTTGTCGCGCAGTTCCCCGCGCCCCTCACAGGGCGGGGCCTGCCGCCTCCGCCATCAGGCGTACGCCCTCTCGGATGCGTGTCGGAGAGACGTGGGCGTATCCGAGTACCAGGCGTACCACGTCGTCCTCCTTCGGAGCCCACGTGTAGTCGGTGAGGGGGCGGACGGCGACATCGGCCGTGGTCATGGATTCCAGGAAGCGGTCCTGCGGCCCGTAGCGGTCGGGCAGGGTGGCGATGACATGGAGGCCGGCGGCGATGCCGGAGACCTCCGCGCCGGGAAAGTGTTCCTCCAGGGCAGCGACGAGCGTGTCGCGGCGCTCCTTGTACGCGCGCTGGCAGCGGCGTAGCTGGCGGTCGTAGTCGCCCCGCTCCACGAAGCGGGCGAGCAGGGCCTGGTCGACGACGGGATTGCCGAGGTCCATCGTGCGCTTGCGCTCGACGACCTCCTCGGCCAGTGCCGCCGGCACCAGCAGCCAGCCGAGCCGCAGCCCCGGCGCCAGGGACTTGCTGACCGACCCCGTGTACGCGACGTGCTCCGGATCGAGTCCCTGAAGGGCGCCCACCGGTGCCCGGTCGTACCGGAAGTCCCCGTCGTAGTCGTCCTCCACCACGAGCCCGTCCACATCGCGTGCCCAGTCGAGGAGTTCGGCGCGACGCCGCGCGGAATAGGCGATCCCCGACGGGAACTGGTGCGCCGGCGTGGTCACCACGGCCCGTACGCCCGAAGCCCGGAGCGGTCCGACGGCCAGCCCTTCGTCGTCCAGGGGCAGCGGTACGGTGCCGATGCCCGCCGACGCGTACAGAGTGGCGTGCTCCGGGCTCGCGGGATCCTCCACCCCGACGGTGCGTACCCCGCGCGCGTGGAGCACGAATCCGAGCAGTGTCATGGCCTGGGCGACACCGGAGACGACCGTCACCCGCTCCGGATCCGCGACCACACCCCGGCGCCGGGCCAGCAGTTCCGCGAGAGCCGTACGCAGCCGTGGCAGCCCGCGCGGGTCCGGGTATCCCAGCGTGTGGTGCGGCAGTTCGGCGAGCACCCCGCGCTGCGCGGCCGACCAGGCGGCGCGCGGGAAGAGCGACAGGTCGGGCGTGCCGGGCAGGAAGTCGGCGCGGGCACCGGGGGAGCGGGGCGCGAGGTCCCGCGCGCGGGGGAGGGCTGCCCGGACGGCCCCGCCGACCCACGTTCCGGCGCCCTGGTCGCTGCGCAGATAGCCCTCCGCGGTCAGCTGCTCGTACGCCTCGGTGACCAGGCCCCTGGACACCCCGAGATCGGCCGCGAGTTCACGGCTGGACGGCAGCCGGGTGCCGGGTGTCAGCCGCCCCGAACGCACCGCTTCGCGCAGCGCGGCCTGCAGTGAACGGCCACGCGCGCGTGCCGGTGCCGAAGCGGCGGGCAGGAGCAGCTCCCACGCGG
Organism: Streptomyces sp. NPDC058697; assembly: GCF_042715345.1. Lineage (NCBI taxonomy): Bacteria > Bacillati > Actinomycetota > Actinomycetes > Kitasatosporales > Streptomycetaceae > Streptomyces > Streptomyces sp. NPDC058697. The sequence continues at coordinate 223,559 of NZ_JBHXSU010000008.1, read as the reverse complement.
CGGCCCACCCCGCCGCTCCGGGCGCGTCCGGACTGGTCCCCGATGACGTCATGGAAGTGGACCTTAAACCGGACCGCCGCCCTTCATAGCGTCACGAGCATGAACGCCACCACCACCCGCGGGGCCTTGCTCGCCGCCCTCGCCTGCGTCCTCGTCGGAGGCTCCTTCACCGCCAACAGTGTCCTGGGCCACTACCCGTACGCGGGCGGCCAGTTCCTCCGCTACGGCCTTGCCTGTCTGCTGCTCCTGCCCCTGGTCGGGCGGGGCGGCGCGGCACCCCTGCGCACCCTGACGCCGGCCCAGTGGACACGGCTCGCGCTGCTCGCGGCCGTCGGCATGGTCGGTTTCAACCTCGCCGTGATCGCGGCCGAACGCACCGCGGAACCCGCGGTACCGGGTGTCTTCGTAGGCTGCGCCCCGGTCGTCGTGGCCGTTCTCGTACCCCTCCTGGAGGGCCGTCGGCCCCAACGGATCGTCCTTTACGGGGCGTTGCTCGTGGCCTGCGGTGCCTTCGCCGTCCAGGGATGGGGACGCGCCGACGGAGCCGGAATCGCCTTCTCCTTGTGCGCGCTCGTCGGAGAGGTCGGTTTCGCGGTACTCGCCGTGCCCGTGCTGCGGCCGCTCGGGCCGCGGCTGCTGTCCGCCACCGTGTGCGCAGTCGCGGCCGTGGAATCGGCGGTGGCCGGAGTGATCGTCGACGGCCGCGCCTGGCTGCGGACACCCGACACCACCGAGACCGTCGCCCTGCTGTGGCAGGCGGCGATCGTCACGGTCGTCGGCTTCGTCTGCTGGTACATGGGCATGCAGCGCATCGGCGCGGAGCGCGCCACGCTCTTCTCCGGGCTCATCCCCGTCGCGGCGGCCTGCACGGCCCCGCTCGTCGGAACGGGCTCCTACGGGCCGCCCCAGGCCGTCGGCAGCGCGCTGGTCGGTGCCGGAGTCGCCCTGGGATCAGGCGCGTTGAGCCGGTGGACGCGAGGCAGGTCAGCGGCTGCCGTCCAGGACGACCCGGGCGACCAGCGCCGGATCGTCGTTCATCGGGACGTGCCCACAGCCGGGCAGCCGCACCAGCCGGGCCCGGGGAATGATCTGCTTGGCCCGGATCCCCTGGCGGCGCACCAGAATCCGGTCCCGGGTGCCCCACGCGACGGTGACGGGAAGTCCGGGGACGTCGTCGGCGAACTGCACCGAGCCACCGGCCCTGAGCGTCTCGGTGAATCCCTCGGCATTGGCCAGCGCGAGGGTCTCGGCGACGACCGCCTCGGGTGAACGGCGGCCCGGGCGCGCGTAGATGCTGCTCGTCAGCACCGTGCGCCCGGCCGCGGACCGGGACAGACGCTCGACCATCGGCAGCGGCATGCTCCGCGCGGCCGCCCGCATCGCCTGCAGCAGACCGAACGCGTACCGCCGCTCGACGGGGGACCAGAACCCGGCGGGCGACAGCGCCGTGACGGACCGTACGAGCTTCTCGCGGCCGAGCTCCAGGGCGAGCAGCCCGCCCAGGGAGTTGCCCGCCACATGCGGGCGGTCGAGGTCCAGCGCCTCGCACAGCCCGCTGAGCGCGGCGTTCATCGTCGGCAGGTCGTGGGCGAGTCCGTCCGGCAGCGCGGGCGACTCGCCGAAGCCGGGCAGGTCCACCGCGATCACGTCGCGTTCGGCCGCCAGGATGTCGACGACCGGGTCCCAGGCCTGCCGGTGGTGGCCTATCCCGTGCAGCAGCAGGAGCGGTTCGCCGCTGCCCACGCGCGCGTACGCGAGGGTCACGGTCCGCGGGCCATGCGGAGAGGGGACGCTGAAGGAGACCGTGGCGGACATGGAGCTGCTCCTCGTCTGATGACCGGCTGACTCCTAGACAGCTTGTCAGCAATTGCTACCCGCGGGTAGCCCTCGGATGCGGTCAACCTCCCGGGCGTCCGGCCCTCAACGCCGTCCGCGCACCTCCCGATCGGTCCCGTGCGCAGGCCGCGGTGTGCGCGACCAAGCGTTTTTGCCTGGACACGACCCGACACGTCGGGTTGGGATGGTGCCGTGGCTACCGACACCGTGACCGAGGTCTTCGAAGAACACCGGCCCGTCCTGACGGGCGTCGCCTACCGCATGCTCGGCCGGGTGGCCGACGCCGAGGACGTGGTCCAGGAGGCGTGGCTGCGCTGGTCCGGCGGCGACCGCTCCGACGTGCGCGAACCGCGCGCATACCTGGTGCGCGTCACGACACGACTCGCCATCGACCGGCTGAGGCTCGCCCAGACCCGCAAGGAGGCCTACGTAGGGCCCTGGTTGCCCGAGCCGTACGTCACCGACTTCGGGGCCACGGTCCCCGACACGGCGGAGCGGGCGGTGCTCGCCGACTCCGTCTCCCTGGCCGTTCTCGTCGTCCTGGAGTCCCTGTCGCCGCTGGAACGCGCGGTGTTCGTGCTCCGGGAGGCCTTCGGCTATCCGTACGCGGACATCGCGGTCACGCTCGACCGCAGCGAGTCCGCGGTGCGGCAGCTCGCCGGGCGGGCCCGTCGGCACGTCGAGGAGAAGCGACCGCGCTACGAGGTCGACCCCGCTGAACAGCGCGATCTCACCGAACGGTTTCTCGCCGCCGCGACAGAGGGCGATTTCGACGGGTTGATGTCTCTGCTCGCCCCCGACGTACGCCTGGTGGGCGACAGCGGCGGCCTGGCTCAGGCGCCGCTGCGGGTCCTGGAGTCGGCCGACAAGGTGGGCCGTTTCATCGCCGGAATCTCACGCAAGGGCGTTGCGGACGCATCGTTCCGCTTCCTGGAGGTCAACGGCGGACCTGCCCTCCTGACCCTGTCCGGCGGCAAGCCCGACAGCGTCCTCCAACTGGACGTCGTGAACGGCCGGATCCAGTGCGTCTACATCATCCGCAACCCTGAGAAGCTGCTGTCGCTCGCCGTCGACTGACACGCTCCGCCCGGCCCGAGCCCCCGCCCACCAGGCGGGGGCTTTGCCTTTGTGTCACGAATACGGCGCATCGCGAACGCCGCATGAACGCTCTGTGTAAACACAACTGTGCGAGCTGTAACGGATCGAGGATTGGTCTTGACCAAGGGTTTGGGGCCGCCATATGGTCGCATGGATAGTGCAGGAACCTTTAATAAACAAGGGCGTTAAAAGCCGCCGGGACACGGCGATTGCGGAGGACACGGTGGGGACCACGCAGTTGGATACGGTGCCGGAGCCCAAGTACTGGCATCTCAAGACCGTGCTCAGCGAAGCACTGGACTCCGAGTTCTCGGTGGGCGAGATCCTGCCCAACGAGCGTGATCTCGCAGCCCGGTTCGGCGTCGCCAGGGCCACGCTCCGCCAGGCCCTGGAGCAGCTCGAACTGGAAGGCCGGCTCCAGCGCCGCCGCGGCGTCGGCACGACCGTGGCACCGCCACGCATGGGCGTGGCCGTCGGATCCGAGCAGCACACATGGCCGGGCGCGGTCGGCGACGCCTGGCAGCTCTCGGACTGCACGCTGGCGGTCCCGCCCTCGGCGGTGGCCCGGGCCCTGGAGACCGAACCCGACGAGCAGGTGCACATCGTGCGCCGTTCCCGGATGACACACGGTCAGCCCGTCGCCGCCGAACTGCTCTACATCCCGGCCTCGTCCGTGCCCGACCTCTCCGGCATCGACGCGCCCTCGGGAGCCGCACGCGCGCGTGCCGTGCTGCGAGAGCTCCAGCGCCTCGGTCTGGAGAGCCAGGACCGCTCAGTGGAGCTGGGCTCGGCCCGCGCGGACGACGCCAAGGAACTCGACCGGCTCCCCGGCGCGCCCGTCCTCGTCGTCACGACCCGCTTCGTCGCCGAGGGAGGCACCGCGGCGGTCTCCGTCGCCACGTACCGTGCCGACACCTGCCGGCTGACGTTCGGCGACTCCGGCGGCGTGGAGATCCACCACGACCCCGAGCGCCGGGCCTCCTGACGGTCCTCCACCCGTACGCGTCGCGCCCCGGGACTCCGGGCCGCGACGCGTTCCGCTTTGCGCGTGGGGGAGTCGTTCAGCGGCGTGCCGTCACGGTGCCCTCCACCGCGAAGAGCTGCTCCTCCACATGGTCGAGCGCCAGCCGCAGCGCGCCCGTCGCCACCGCGGCCTCGCCCAGGAGCGACAGCGTCACCCGGGGCGGCCGCAGACAGTAGCGGGCCAGCTCCTTGCGCAGCGGCTCCAGTACGCCGTCGATGCCCGCCGCCCAGCCGCCGATCACCACGAGCTCGGGATCGAGTGCCAGGACGAGCGCGGCCACGTCGTGGACCAGACGCTGGATGAAGCGGTCGACGGCCGCCAGGGCCCGTTCGTCGCCCTCACGCGCGTGGGTGAACACTTCCGCGACGGCCTGCTCGTCGAGGGGATGGAGCGGCTCGTCCGTCGTGGACAGCAGCGTCTCCGGAGTGACCTCGCGGCCCAGCAGGTGGAGCGCGCCGATCTCGCCGGCCGCGCCCCCGAAGCCGCGGTGCAGCCGCCCTCCGATCAGCGATCCGGCACCCGGGCTCAGCCCGGCCAGCACAAACACCATGTCGTCCGACTCGGTGGCCGCGCCCTTCCAGTGCTCGGCGACCGCCGCCGCGTTGGCGTCGTTCTCGACCAGCACCGGACACTTGAAGGAACGGCGCAGCCGCTCGCCCAGCGGAAGCCCCGTCCACTCCGGCAGCGCCGTACCGAGGCGTACGGTGCCGTCGGCCTCCACTATCCCGGGCGAGGCCACGCCCACGGCACGCAGGGACCCCCGCGCGACCCCCGCGCGGCGCAGCAGTTCCGCGACGGCCGTACGCAGCCTTTCGAGCCGTTCGTCCGCCGACGCGGTCTCGCACACGTCCTTGGCGAGCGAGCCGAGAATCCGGCCGTCCAGGTCGGAGAGGAGCGCGGCGACGCGGTGCGGGCCGATCTCCAGGCCCAGCAGATGGCCCGCCTCTGCCCGGAAGCGGAACCGGCGCGCGGGACGGCCCTGGCGCCGGGCAGCGCCCTCCTCGGCCGCCGTCTCGACGACGAGCCCGCCCTCGATGAGCCCCTCGACGACGCCCTCGACCGTGGGCCGGGACAGCCCGGTCACCCGGGTGATCTCGGTGAGCGTCGCGAACTCCGTGGCGCGCAGGGCGTGCAGCACCACCGCGGAGTTGATCCTCCGAAGCAGAGAGGGATCCCCGCCGGTCAACCGCCCCAACGTCCGTCCTCCCAGCTAGTGCGCGTGTCGGTTGGGCGGATCGTACTCGGCGCGGCGGCCTCCGGCGAGTGCCGGGGACCCTCTCCGGGCCGCGGGGCCCGGATCGGCCGGACGCCACGAACCCCGACCCGTACACCGAGATCACTGCCTGGGCCCGGTCCCGCGCCCCCGCCCTCGCCGGTACGGCACTGACGTGGGACTTCATCGTCCCGGCGCCGACAGCCGCCCGCCCGGGTTCGGCGCCCGTTGTCACCTGACGGGCCGCCAAATGTCAGTGGTGACCGCTTTACTGGACTTCATGACCACTGAGCGACACCTCGCCACGATCGACGAGCTGTGCGTCCGCGACTTCCCCGCGGCGCACGGCTGGTCGGACGTCGGCGCGGGGGGACCCGGCTACCACCTGGTGGTGCTGGAGACGACGCACGGCTTCGGGACGGGTGACCAGTCGGAGCGGACGGAGATCGCGGACCAGTTCACCGCCTACAGAGACGGCGTCTCACAGAGGCTGAACGAGCGTTGGGGAGAGGCGTATCCCACGAGCCTCGACGGTGTCTTCCTGCGCTCCGAGGACCCGGACGAGCAGATACCGAAGCCGTGGGCCTACCTCAGCGCCTACGTGAGATACGTGGACCTGTGGGAGGCCGACGGCACCGGACGCTGGGTGGCCGTGGGGGTCTCGGAGCTGAAGGAGGGGCTGGAGGTTCAACTCTTCGCACTGGTCACGGAGTTGGCACCGCCGTGACGGGTCTTGGAGTCGGCCCTGCCGTGACGCGTCTCGGAGTCGGCCCTACCGTGCCCCGTCACACCTGCGCGGCCGCCCGCAACCGGCCGAACTCCTCCGCCATCGTCGCCGCCGTCCAGTGCGCGTTCAGGCCGCTGGGGTTGGGCAGCACCCACACACGAGTCGAGCCGAACGTCCGCTCCTGCGGCCCGATCGCGGCCTTGCGGTCGTCGAAGGCCGCCCGGTACGCGGTCACACCCACCACGGCGAGCCACCGCGGCCGCAGCCGCTCCACCTTGGCGGCGAGCAGCCGACCGCCCTCCCGGTACTCGTCCGCGCTCAGTTCGTCCGCCCGGGCGGACGCCCGCGCCACCACATTGGTGATGCCGAGCCCGTACGAGAGCAACTCGCCCTGCTCAGAAGGCTTCAGCAGCCGGGGCGTGAAGCCGGACAGGTGCAGGACCGGCCAGAAGCGGTTGCCGGGGCGCGCGAAATGGTGGCCCGACGCGGCCGTCATGAGTCCGGGGTTGATACCGCAGAACAGCACCTGGAGACCGTCCGCGGCGACATCCGGCACGAGCCGGTCGCGGGCGGCCTCCAGTTCGGCGGGGGTGTACCGCGTCAGAGGATCGCCCCCGGCGTGTAACCGGCGGCCTCCGGGTGCTGCTTCACGATCTCCTCGATCCGGGCGACGACCGCGGTCACCTGGTCGGCGGCGGCGCCCGTGAAGGACAGCTTGTCGGCCATCAGGGCGTCGAGGCCGGCCCGGTCCAGCGGGATGCGCTCGTCGGCGGCGAGCTTGTCGAGCAGTTCGTTGCGCTCGGCGCCCTGCTCACGCATGGCGAGGGCGGAGGCCACGGCGTTCTCCTTGATGGCCTCGTGCGCGACCTCACGGCCGACGCCCGCGCGCACCGCGCCCATCAGCACCTTGGTCGTCGCGAGGAAGGGCAGATAGCGGTCCAGCTCACGCGCGACGACGGCCGGGAACGCGCCGAACTCGTCGAGCACGGTCAGGAACGTCTCCAGCAGACCGTCGAGCGCGAAGAACGCGTCCGGCAGCGCGACCCGGCGCACCACCGAGCAGGACACATCGCCCTCGTTCCACTGGTCGCCCGCCAGCTCGCCCGTCATCGAGGCGTAGCCGCGCAGGATGACCATCAGGCCGTTGACGCGCTCGCAGGAGCGGGTGTTCATCTTGTGCGGCATCGCGGAGGAGCCGACCTGACCGGGCTTGAAGCCCTCGGTGACCAGCTCGTGCCCGGCCATCAGCCGGATCGTCTTCGCGGTGGACGAGGGCGCCGCGGCCAGCTGCACCAGCGCCGTCACGACCTCGTAGTCGAGCGAGCGCGGGTAGACCTGGCCGACGGACGTGAACGCCTGCGAGAAGCCCAGGTGCCGGGCGATCCGCTGCTCCAGGTCCGCGAGCTTGGCCGCGTCCCCGCCCAGCAGGTCGAGCATGTCCTGGGCCGTGCCCACCGGGCCCTTGATGCCGCGCAGCGGGTAACGGGCGAGCAGCTCCTCGACCCGGCCGTACGCGACGAGCAGCTCGTCGGCGGCGGTCGCGAAACGCTTGCCGAGCGTCGTCGCCTGCGCCGCCACGTTGTGCGAGCGACCGGCCATGACCAGTTCGCCGTACTCGCCCGCGAGCTTGCCCAGGCGTGCCAGGACGGCCACCGAGCGGTCGCGCATCAGCTCCAGGGAGAGCCGGATCTGCAGCTGCTCGACGTTCTCGGTGAGGTCCCGGGACGTCATGCCCTTGTGTACGTGCTCGTGCCCGGCGAGGTCGTTGAACTCCTCGATCCGCGCCTTCACGTCGTGCCGCGTGACCTTCTCGCGCTCGGCGATCGAGGCCAGGTCGACCTGGTCGAGCACCCGCTCGTAGTCGGCGAGCGCGGCCTCCGGCACCTCGATCCCGAGGTCCTTCTGGGCCCGCAGCACGGCGAGCCAGAGCTGACGCTCCAGCTTCACCTTCTGCTCGGGGGACCACAGCGTGGCGAGCTCGGCCGAGGCATAGCGGCCGGCGAGGACGTTCGGGATACGGGGCTTTGCGGGCGCAGTCACGTGTCCAGATTCTACTGGCGGTTCCTGCAGGCCAGCGCCACGGGCTCATTTGTCGGAAGCTACGAGAGTGCGGCGCGCGGCCGGGAGGCGGCCCGTGGTGATCCACGGATTCCGTCCCGGCGGTCCACGGTTCTGGCCTCGCGGTCTACGATCCCGCGTCGGCCAGCTCCGCCAGGATGTCGCCGTGGCACAGCTCCGGCGCACACCAGCAGGCGAGCGTCCTGCCGCGCAGCTCCGGTACGAGGGCGAGGAGTTCGGGGCGTTCGAGGAGGTGGGCCCGGTACTTGGCCATCACCTCGGCGCGGGTTCCGTCGCGCTTCCTGGTGGCGGTGTCGATGGCGAACGGGTTGTAGAGCGGGTGCTGGGGAAGGTCCCAGTGCCCCATGGTCCAGCGGCGGCCGACGTACACGAGGTCCGCCGGGGCGTCCTCCAGGCGGGGGCCGAAGTCGTGGATGCGGCCCTTGAGGTTGATGACGGTGGTGGTCACAGCGGACTCCGATCCCTTGACGCGGCTCGCGCGGCGGCGAGCCCGATCATGCGCCGTACGGGCCGCACACGCCACTGGCCGCACACGTCACTGGCCGACCCGACACCACTGGCCGATCCCCCGCCACTGGTCGGCCCGCCACCACTGGCCGGCTCGACAGCATCGGCAGGCTCGACACGGTGTCTCCGGCCCCTGTCAGGGCCTACGCCTCCGGCGTCTCGTACGGCAGCAGGTCCGGGCGCTTTGCCGGGCGGCCGTCGCCCGATGAGCGGCCGGTGAGGCGGCGGCCGATCCACGGCAGTAGGTACTGCCGTGCGAAGCGCGCGTCGGCGGTGCGGCGGGCGCCCCAGCCGGGCGGCGGGGACGGCGGCACGGGTGCGTGCCAGTCGGCGTCCTCCGGGTCGTACCCGAGTGTCTGCCACACCGCCTCCGCGACCCGGCGGTGCCCCTCGCCCGTCAGGTGCAGCCGGTCCACGTCCCACATCCGGGGATCGCCCAGCGACGGTGCGCCGTAGAGGTCGACCACGAGCGCGCCGTGCCGGGACGCGAGGTCGTCGACGCAGGCGAACAGTTCCTCCATGCGCGGGCGGAACCGTGCCAGGACCGGGCCCTGGCGGCCGGGGCTGCGCATCAGCACGAGCTGTTTGCAGGCGGGGGCGAGGCGCTCGACGGCCTCCTCCAGGAGCCCGCGGACCCGCCCCATGTCGCACTTGGGCCGCAGCGTGTCGTTGAGCCCGCCCACGAGCGTGATCACGTCGGGCTGCATCGCCGCGGCGACGTCGACCTGCTCGGCGACGATCTGTCCGATGAGCTTTCCGCGTACCGCGAGGTTGGCGTACCGGAATCCGGGAGCCCGGGCGGCCATCCGGGCCGCGAGGAGGTCGGCCCAGCCGCGGTACGAGCCGTCGGGGAGGCGGTCCGACATGCCCTCGGTGAAGGAGTCGCCGATCGCGACAAGACTGGTGTAGGTGGCATTCGTCTGCATGGCGGAAGAGATGATAACCCGTGCACATACCCACCGGTCTGCCACCCGGCGCACGCCCACAGCGCGATCTCCACCGCCGGGCGCCCCCATGCCGGGCGGATCACACCGGCTGCCCGAACAACTCCCTCAGCACGTCCTCCATCGTCACCAGCCCGGCCAGCCGTCCGTCCGTGCCCAGCACCGCGGCCAGGTGCGTACGGCTGCGTCGCATCGCCGTCAGTACGTCGTCCAGCGGCGTGCTCTCCCGGACGCGAGCGATGGACCGCATGTCCTGGATCCGGAACGGCAGGTCGCGCGGCATCGCGTCCAGTGCGTCCTTGACGTGGAGGTAGCCGACGATGCGGCGCCCTTCGTCCACGACGGGGAAACGGGAGAAGCCGGACTCGGCGGACAGCGCCTCCAACTGCTCGGCCGTGACACCCACGCGCGCGTAGACGACGCTTTCCAGCGGGAGCACCACGTCCCGCACCGGACGGCGCCCCAGTTCCAGGGCGTCGTGCAGCCTCTCCTGAGCACGGTCGTCGATCAGCCCGGCCTCGCTGGAGTCCTTGACCAGCCGGGCCAGTTCCGTGTCCGAGAACGTCGCGGACACCTCGTCCCGCACCTCGACCCGCATCAGCTTCAGCAGCCCGTTCGCGAAGGCGTTGATCGTGAAGATCACCGGCCGCAGCGCCCGCGACAGCGCGACCAGCGGCGGACCGAGCAGCAGCGCCGTCCGTACCGGCTCGGCGAGTGCGATGTTCTTCGGGACCATCTCACCGAGGAGCATGTGCAGATACGTGGCCAGGGAGAGCGCGATCGCGAAGGAGATCACGTGCCCGGTGCCCTTCGAAAGACCCACCGCGTGGAACACCGGCTCCAGGAGATGCGCGATCGCCGGCTCCGCGACCACACCAAGGACCAGCGTGCACAACGTGATGCCGAGCTGCGCCGCCGCCATCAGCGCGGACACGTGCTCAAGACCCCACAGCACGCTGCGCGCCCGCCGGTCGCCCTCCGGGCCGCCTTTCATGGACTGCTCGATCTGACTGCGGCGCACGGAGATCAGCGCGAACTCGGCCCCCACGAAGAAGGCGTTCACCACGAGGGTCGCCAGACCGATCAGCAGCTGTACGGCGGTCATCGCTCGCCCCCTTCACGGGATTTCCCGGGCCGTTCGGACGGGACGTCCACGGCACGCGGCGCGTGCATCAGCACCCGCGCGGCCCGCCGCCCCGACGCGTCCCCGACGTCCAGCCGCCACCCGGCGACCTCGACCGTGTCCCCCTCGGCGGGGATGCGCCCCAGCTCGGCCGCGATCAGCCCCGCGAGTGTCTCGTACGGCCCCTCCGGCGCGCGCAGACCGACCCGGGCCAGCCTGTCGATGCGTACGGAGCCGTCGGCGGAGTACAGCGTGCGGTCCTCGTCGTCCGTGCCGGCCGGGGCCAGATCGGGCGTCTCGTGGGGATCGTGCTCGTCCCGCACCTCACCGACGACCTCCTCGACGATGTCCTCCAGGGTCGCGACCCCGGCGGTGCCGCCGTACTCGTCGATGACGACGGCCATCGTGCGCCTGCCGGACAGCCGGTCCAGGAGCCGGTCGACGGTCAGCGACTCCGGTACGAGCAGGGGCTCACGCATCAGCGTCGACACGCGCGTACGAGCCCGGTGGTCGGCGGGCACGGCGACGCAGTCCTTGATGTGCGCGACACCGACGACCGAGTCGAGGCTGCCGCGGTAGACGGGGAAACGGGACAGCCCGGTCGCCCGGGTCGCGTTCGCCACGTCCTCGCAGGTCGCCTGGACGTCGAGGGCGATGACCTGGACGCGCGGCGTCATCACGTTCTCCGCGGTGAGGTCCGCGAGGTTCAGCGTGCGCACGAACAGCTCGGCGGTGTCCGGCTCCAGGGCACCCTGCTTCGCGGAGTGCCGTGCCAGGGCGACCAGTTCCTGCGGGCCGCGCGCCGACGCCAGCTCCTCGGCGGGCTCGACACCGAAGCGGCGTACGACACGGTTGGCGGTGTTGTTGAGGTGGCTGATGAACGGCCGGAACAGCGAGCTGAACCAGCGCTGAGGCGTCGCCACCCGCTTGGCCACGGCGAGCGGTGAGGAGATCGCCCAGTTCTTGGGCACCAGCTCGCCGACCACCATCAGGAAGACCGTCGACAGGGCCGTACCGATGATCAGGGCCACGGACGAGGACGCGGACTCCGGGACACCGGCGGCCTCCAGCGGACCCGCGATGAGCTTGGCGACGGACGGCTCGGCCAGCATGCCGACGACCAGGTTCGTGACCGTGATGCCGAGCTGGGCGCCGGAGAGCTGGAAGGTGAGGTTCCGTACGGCCTTGAAGGCGCCCGCCGCGCCGACCTCGCCGCGCTCGACGGCCCGCTCCAGTTCGCTGCGCTCGACCGTGGTCAGTGAGAACTCCGCCGCGACGAAGGCACCGCAGGCGAGCGAGAGCAGCACCGCCACGGCGAGGAGGAGCACTTCGGTCATCGGGTCACCTCCGTCCCATGATCGGCCACGGTCGGGGGAATCGCGCGATGACCGCACAGCGGGACGCCGTGCCGTCCGGTACCGGGGGGCTCGCCCATGGGCGGAGGCTCACACCTTTCCTGGGAAGACGACTTTCCTTCGGGACGACCGGGTCCCCCGCGGACAGAGGATCAAGCACGTCCCGCGCTTCGGTCGGTCAGTCGGCCAGCGGCTTGACCCAGCGTCGCCAGTGGTCCTCGCGATGGTAGCCAGTGGCGGCCCAGGTGTGGTGCGCCTGTTCGTTGGCCTCCAGGACCATGGCGTCGACGCGGCGCCCGCCCAGGGCGGCGAAGCGCTGTTCGGCTGCTTCCAGCAGAGCGCTCGCGATGCCCTGCCGACGGTGGTCCGGGTGTACGGCCAGCCGGTACGCGGAGCATCGCCAGCCGTCGAACCCGGCTATGACGGTTCCCGCCAGGGCGCCGTCGCGCTCCGCGAGGAGCAGGGCTTCGGGGTCTCGTGTGACGAGGGTGGCCACTCCGGCGTGGTCGTCACTGATGCTCGTTCCTTCCGCGGCTTCGCGCCAGAACCGCAGCACGGTGTCGATGTCGGCGAGGGTGGCGCAGCGGATGTGGAGATCACTCATGGGGCGAGCCAAGCAGAGCGCCGACCTGTCTGGCGAACGGTTTCCGGAGCGAGTGATCGACCTCATGGATCATGAATCGTCGGTGTCGATGCCGGTGTCGACACCGGCATCGGTGTCGGTGCCCGTGTCGGCGTCGGTGTGCTCGTGCCCGGGCCAGGTTCCGTGCTTCAGGGCCGTTTCGGCGGCGGCCAGATAGACGGCCGTGGCGAGCCACTGGGTCGCGTAGTGGTCCGGGTCGGCTCCGCTGTGGCGTCCGAAGACGTCGAGGGAGCGGCGCCCGGCCACCGCCCCGAGCGCGGTGATCAGGTCCGAGCCGGTGACGAGCCCGCTGCGGCGCAGCACGGCCGCGTGGCTGTCGTGATCGTTGCCGCGCGTGGATTCGGCGGCGATCCGGCGTCCTCCCGTGACGGCCAGTTCGACCAGCCGCCGGACGCGCCAGAGCGGCGAGTCGCCGGAAGGGGTGGCGCGGGAGGCGTAGGAGGAGGGAGTGGGCGGGGACGGCGAGGGGATGTCCGGCGGGAAGTGGTCGCTGTGCAGGAGGTCGTAGCCGAGATCGGCGCGACCGTGCCAGTCGTCCGGGAGACGCAGGGTCGCCCCCGCGCCGGGTACGGGGCCGACGGCGAGCGCGCGGAGCGTGGTGACCCGGTCGGGGTCGAGGCGGCCGAGGACCCGGATCCGTAAGCCGGGATGTGCGCCCAGCTGCCGGAAATTGGCGGTGTGGGCGAGAGCGGGGTGGCTCTGGGCGGGGGCCAGCCGAACCGGTGGACCGGGGGCGGGGGCGGGGGCGGATCGGCCGCCCGCGAACGCGCCTCCTCCACAGGGCAGTTCACGGACCAGCAGGTCCTCTCCGTCCGTCGCGGTGATCTCCACATCACAGCCGATCAAGGGACGGGCGTACCCGGCCCCTCCGGGTTCACCGGCCTCTTCGTGGTCGCAGGTCCCTCCGGGGTCACCCACGAGCGACGCCGGGAACCGCACGGCCGCGGACTCGGCGAGCGGACGGGCGAACACCTTCGCCGGCGCGGCCTCGCTCCAGGGCCGTCCGGCGGCGAAGGTGGCACGGACACCTCTCTCCGCAAGCAGGCGCCCCTCCTGAGAGACGGTCGCTCCCGAGATGATCAGGCCGCCGCGCGACACCCGGAAGTGGTCGCTCAGGAAGCTCCGGATGGCGACAAGGGCGGTACCGGCCCGTCGGGCCCGCGCCGGGCCGCCGGGCTGGACGTCGCGGAGCGTGTACCAGCGGCCGTCGTCGTCGATGAGGTGCGTGACCACGCCGCCGAGGTCGTCGGCGCCGATCACCGGCTCGCGGCAGACGCCGTAGAGCCGCAGCGACCCGTCGGGGCGGTGGTTGCGGCGGACGGCGCCGATCAGCGCGGGCTCGGGGTCTCCCGCCTTCAACAGATGTGCGACGAGGAGGAGTTCACGCAGGGCGGTCACCAACTCGGCGAGTCTGCCCGGGCTGTACGGGTCGCGCGCCGTACGCAGACTGCGCACCACGCTCAGGGCGGCGGCCTCCGCGCGGTGGAGGCCGGTCAGACGTGCCGTGTGGGCGGCGCGGAGCAACTCGGCCTCAAGAACCGCTCCTGTAGCGGCCGTTCCGGCCGAGAGCACGGCTGCCGCGGCCGTCCAGAGGCCGGCGGCCGCACGGATCTGGGCGACTGAGGGGCCCGCGGCGGTGTCGGCCGGGGTGTGGGCGGGCTCGTGGGCGGGGCCGGGGACCGCGAGCCGGTTCGGCTCGGCGAGGCGGGCTCGTTCGGTGGGGCTGACCTGCCCGGTGGGGCGGACCCCGCCGGTGGGCCGGTCCGGTTCGGCGCTGCGGTCCGGTCCGGGGGAACGGTCGGCTCCGGCGATACGGTCCGGTCCGGCGGAACAGTCCGGTTCGGCCGGGGGAACAGCACTGGTGGGTTCAGCGGCTGCGCCGGGCCCGGAGAGTGCGGACGGGGCGATGGCCACGGGCCGGGCGGCTTCCGTGACGGCGACCGGGCAGGCGCCGAGGACCGCCGCCCGATGCAGACAGCGCGGTGCCAACAGGCAGGTGCAGCGGGCCTGTTCGGCGTCGGTGACCGCGCCGGACGGGTCCGGTGCGAGGGTCACCAGGGCACCCTCGCCGCAGCGGACGCCGAACGTGCCGCCCTCGGCGGTGACGGGTGCGGCCGTCAGCGCCTCGACGGCCGCGTCCAGTCTGCCGCGGAGCCGGGTGGTGAGACTCTCCACCGCGGAGGCGAACACCTCCGGTGCGACCGGTGGGAGTGGGGTGGTCGTGCCGGACTGGGTCATCGAGGTGCTCCACGAGGGCGCTCCCCGCCGGACGGGCGGGGGAGGGGAGAGGGGGGAGGGGACCGAAGGATGCGGGTGCGGGACGGGACGGTGGGTACGGCTCGGACCGCCGCCGTGAGCGGCCGGGCAATCGAACGGCGTACGGGTGCACGATCCGACGGGCGAAGCGACCGGAGCCGTACCCGACCCGGAGAGCCGATCCGAGCCCCGGCAGGAGCCCCGACCGGAGCCCCGGTCGGCGTCCCGGCAGGAGTCGCTCCCCACCGGAGCCGTACCCGGCGGTCGGCGGGGACGGTCGTGCGCCCTGCCACAACCGCCCCCGCCCCGCCCTCGGCGCCCCCGCCCTCGGCGCCCCCGGCGCCCCGGCCCGCCCCGCCTCCGTACCAGGGATCAGCGGCGCCCCTTCCCAGGCCGCGGTACCTCAAGTTCCTCCAGCCGGGGCTCGTCACCGTCCAGAATCCGCTGCCAGGCCGCCCGGTAGAGATCGGCGACGGGCCTGGTGGGCACGACGACGCCCAGGGCGGCCTCCTCGCCGTGGAGCAGGTCGTACATCGGCACCTTCCACCGCTCCAGCGGAACGTACGGCTTCGCGAGATGGGTCCAGCCGCCGGGCAGGAACAGGGAGCGTCCCGCCCGGGTGCGGCTGCCTTCGAGTACGAGATCGGTGGCGGCGAGTTCGGCGCGGGCGGCGCGGAGCCGGGCCGTGCCGCCCCGCTGTTTCGCCCAGCCGGTCCAGCGGGCGGTGTGGTGGTCGGTGGGATCCGGCATGGCGAGCAGCATGAGATAGATGACGGCGGCGTCCTTGCCGATGCCGTACCGCTCGGCCACCTCGCCGACGAGGTCGGGAACGGACCGGGCGGGATCCTGCGGCCACCACAGACCGTCCGCGTCGCGCTCGCCCGCCACCGGTTCCCCGGGGTCGGCGAGCAGCTCCGCGAACCGCCGGTCGTGGACCAGCCGGAGGGCGGTGTCCTCGGCGGTCGGCCGTTCACCGGGGACCACCGCCGCCAGGTAGGAGTCGTTCCCGGCGGCGTCCAGCAGCGCGGGGCGGACGGCGGCGAAGGGGTCGGGGACCGTGGTGCTCAGCACGACCGCGCCGTAGCGCACGAAGCCGTCACCGGTCTCCGAAGGGTCCCCGGCACCCCGGCGGAAGGCCTCCAGATCGACCTGCCTGCCGAGGCCGATCAGCAGGTCCGGGTGGGCCAGCCGGGCGCGTACCGAGGTCAGCACCCCCGGGAGGAGAGCGCGGACCGGATCGCCGGACGGGAGCCGGTGGGCGAGCCACGCGGCCAGGGCCACCGAACCGTTCAGGGGGCCCGTGCCGAAGCCGGGTGTGTTCTCGACGGTGTCCAGGTAGTGGCCTCTGGTCGTCCAGGTCAGGTCCTGGTTCAACCGCGGTTCGGCCGCTCGGTCGACGAACCCGCGCAGCGCTTCGGACGGTGCCCACCACGACGTGGTCCGCACGGTGCGGACCGCCTCGTGGAGAACGTCCTCGGGGAGGGCCGTCCGCCGGCCCACCCGCCGGTTGAAGACCTCCGCCGCCGCGACCACGTCCGGGCCGTCCGTCCACAGCCCGGACGGCTCGGCGGGCAGCAGCGCCGCCATGACGGCCTGCCAGACGCCGGCGTCCCGGCACCCCACGGCCTCTCTGGCCACGGCCACGTCGGCCGACTTCACTCCGATGGTCTTCAGCGTCTCGGCGGGCACGGGCCTCCGAGCGTCGTCGGTCAGAGGCACTCCGGCGATCGTCAGCCGGGCCATGGCCGGGGTGATTCCGGTGAGCCGGGCGAGCTCCTCGGCGGCCGCCGGGTACCAGGGCGCAGGACCGCGCGCGGCGAGCTCGGTCCGGAAGGCCGTGAACCAGCCGGGCGCACGTGCCGGGTCCGGGGCGAAGGGCTCGGCGGACACCAGCGTGTACGGAGCGGGCGCCTCGAAACGGCCGGCCGGATCGTGGAAGACAGCCCTGAACACCTGGCCGTCGGCGTCGCTTCGGCTCCATTCGTTGAGGAAGACGAGGAACGCGCCGCCGTCCAACTGCAGCACCGTCGCCACATTGCTGCTCAGGGAGCCGGGCCCCCGGAACAGACTCTGGTCCAGACGCAGCCGGACCAGGCGCCAGTGGCCGGGGTCCAGCACCGCGAGTTCCTGGGCGTCCAGTTCGGCGAGGAAGGTGTCCAGCAGCTGCCTGTGGTCCTCGGTGGTGGCCGTCGAGCCGGCCCGCAGAGCCAACAGGGACGGCAGCGTGGGCAGGGTCACCCAGTCCATGTCGCTCAAGGCACCCTGCTCGGGCAGGGCGGGGTGCGGACTGCCCGCCGGGGCCGGTTCGTTGAGGCCCCGCCGCGCCTTCCCGAACAGCCGCAGCAGCTGGACGATCTTGCCGGACGAGCCGTGGTAGTAGTACGCACTGCCCTGCACCAGGTACCGGCGGCCGTTGAGGCCGAGTCCCTGCAGCGCCGCGGTGAGCGCGCCGTCGCTGAGCTCGGGCCGTTGCTCCTTCCGGACAGCGCCCGTGACCGCCGTGTCGAGCCGGGTGCGTGCCGCGTCCAGGGCGCGCTGCTTGGTGGCGGCGTACCGCACGACCGAGGTGACGCCTGTGAGCAGCGCCTGGTGGCCGACCTCCGGCAGCAGGGTGCGGATCAGCCCGGGCAGCCGGTCCCGGCCGGCCTGTTCCCTCACCGGACCGTCCTGGCCCGCGGTGTCCTCGGGCCGCTCCGTCCCAAGGTCCGCCAGAAGCGCTGCCGCGGTGTCCTCGTCGACCTTGCGGAGTGCCGCGGAGCCCTGCGGGTCGCGGGGCTGGAGCAGGTGCCAGTAGCGCAGGGGCGGCAGGAGCCGCGTTCCCGCGGTGAAGGTTCCGGCGGTGTGGTCCCGCGGGATCTCGGCCATCTCCGTGCCGTTCCCGTCGACGAGCCTGATCCCGTCGTACTCCTGTATCACGGCCAGCGGCCGGTCGGCCCCGGGGAACTCCAGCACCCAACGCGGGCTGCGGCTGCGGCCTCTGCCCGGCGGTACGACGACCGAGCGCCCGGCCAGGTCCTCGCCCCGCCGCGAGCCGTCGGGCAGCGTCACCACCCGCCAGCCGAGCAGCCCGTCCACCGGGGCGCACATCGGACCCGGCGCGACGGAGGGGGCGGGGAGCAGCCAGCCCGCCTCGAAGGTGCTTCCCTCCGGGGCGGTGCGCACGCCCTTGCCGAACCAGTCCGGCAGCCCGGGTTCGCCCTTGGCGTCGCTCACCGGGTCGTACGCGTGCCAGGTCTTGTTTTTGTGGTCGGTGCCCACCGTCGACCACACCCAGTACGACGTGCCGTCGCTGATCACCTGCCGTGCCCCTGGAACGGCCGTGTCCCCGCGGCGCAGCACGCCGTGACCGGTGGTCCGGCCGCCGCCGGGAAGCGGGAGCGAGACGGGGGCCATGTTCCCGCCCAGCCCGTCGCGCCCGTCCACAGTGCTGGTGCGGGAGTAGAGGGCGTCCTCGACCGTCACCCACTGCGAGGGGGTGTGGTGCCAGTAACCCTGCCTGCCGTTTGTGCCGATCGGACGCCACCAGACGAACAACTCGCCGTCCACGTAGTGGTAGTCGACATCCCTGCGGTAGCGCGCCGCCTGCTCGGGGACGCACAACTCGTGGGCGAGCGCTGTGCCCTCCGAGCCGATCACCCGGAGGTGCATGCCGGCCAGGACGATGAGGTGCGGCCAGGCATCGGTGACGAGGACCTCCCGCTGCAGATTCCCCGATTCGTGTCCTTCGAGCGCCTCTTCCCAGGCGGGCCAGCCGAGTTCGTCGAGGAGTCCGGACCGCAGGGCGCGGGCGAGGGCCGGGGCGATGCCGGTGCTCAGCGCTTCTCGTACCGCCGTCTCGGCAATCGCGAGCACCTCTCCCGGCAGCCAGCTCAGCGTCTGGAGAACGCCGCGGTTGCCGTCGAACGCGGGCAGCTCCGCCGTGACGTACTTCCGGCTGATCTCGCCCACCCATTCGGCGAGCATCGGTCGTCCACCGGGGGACCCGGCCAAGGTGACGACGGTCTGCAGATGGGCCGTCCGGGCGTCCTCGGGGCAGCCGCGCCGGAACGCCCGGTGGAAGCGGTGGTCGGCTTCCAGGGCGACGAGATCGCGCCGGTGTTCACAGGCTGCCCACGCCACCAGGTCGAGTTGGTGCCGCTCCTCGGGCTCCGCCACCGGTACGCCCAGGGCCAGCAGCTGGTCGAGGAGGTTCACATCACCGCATGGGGGCGTCAACAGGCCGCCGGAGGACTCCAGTTCGATGCGCAGCGCGCCGGCCATGCGGTCGACGAGTGGATAGAGCTCTGGCGGAGCGAGGTGGTAGTCGGCCTTGCACAGTTCCAGGAATCTGCGGGTCCATCCGGCCGTGCCGTCGGCGGGGCGCACTTCGGCGGGCAGGGTGGTGTCGCAGAGCCCGGCGGTGGCACCCGTCTTCTCCAGCAGGTCCAGCCACTGCGGCAGGTCCGCGAGTTCCCACCCCGAGGGCATCAGGTCCAGCAGGGTGCCGCGGACGGCGGGTTCCTGCCCGGCGAGTTCCAGCAGCGCCGGCCGGTGCGCCTTCCACCAGCCCGGCGGCGCCTTGACAGTGCCCGGCAGGGTCAGCATCTCGCGCAGATAGGCGACCTCCTGCGCGAGCGCGTTGCGGCCCGCGGCGGCCTTCGCCAGTCTGCGCAGATCACCCGCGCCCGGACTCGACGGAGGCAGCCCGTGCGCGGCCAGGCGCACGAAGAGCCCGCGCACGTGCCGGAACGCCGTGGCGGCCGCAACCCGCGAGGACAGCCCCTTGGCGTAGCCGGAGAGCATCTTCGTCGGCACCGCCTCGGCCAGGGCGAACTCCAGGAACACCACGTCCATGCGCTCCTCGTCGAACGGCAGCGCGTGCGCCGTCTCCGCCCTGCGCGCGTTGACGAACATCTGCGACGCGTACGCCTTCTCGTCGGCGGCCAGGAACACCCGGCCCGCCTGCTCGTAGAAGGTCGGCAGGAAATGCGGCACCGAACCCGCCAGCCGCTCGCCGATCGACTCGTAGGCGGCCCGCGCCTTCTTCGGCCTGGACTTCGCCGTCCGCGCCACCGTGGTCATCTCCTCGACCAGGGACATGGCCAGGTGGCCGTCCGACGGGTGATGAACCAGCACCCACTCCGGGAAGCCCAGTGCCCGCGGCTGCCCCAGACCGACCTCCGCCGGCCCGCCCTCGGGTTCGAGACCCAGGAAACCGGTGCCTAAGCCCTCTCCCTGTCCGGCCGCGACCAGCCGTACGACGATCCGGTCGTCCAGGCCCGGATGCCGGTAGGCCTGCGTGAACATCGGCACCGCCCGGTCACCACCCCCGGCCGTCCCCGGAGGCAGCACCGCACCCGCCCGCAGCAACTCCTGCGCGTCGACCTCCGCCTCAGCCTGCGCCCTATCCGCTGTCACCGCGTCGCTCATGATTCCGTGCCTTTCGCGGCCGTGCGGCCGATCCCCTGGGCCCTGCTCATCCGTGTGCGCCCGCCGGTCTCTGTCGTGCGAGGTGCCCTGGCCACCGCCGTGGCCCCCAGGCGTGCCGCCGTGCCGTTCACGCGACATGGTCCGCGGCCACGGTGCGACCCGCGTGCAGCGCCGCAGCCAACCGCATGCCCTCCGACCACGCCACCGGCCCCACCTCCGACAACCGCAGCCGGTCCCAGCCATGACGCCAGCTCAGATCACCGGTGTGACCCCCCTCGTCGTAATACGGATTGCCAATGTCCACCGACGCCGTGACAACCCGCCCACCGTCCCGCACCCGGCCGGTGACACAGCCGCCGGACACCTTGTAGCCCAGCGAAACAGCACGCGCCGAGAGATGGAACCACGAGCCGTACTCAGCCCCGGCAAACTCGGTCACCGTCTCCGCGCCACCATCGAGGTCGTCCGGCCTGTGCCAGGTGGCACGATGGATCTGCTCAACCCCCTGCACCACACCCAACTCCGCTGCGAACACCCGCAGTTCACCCAGATCCGCAAGCAGGACCGGATGCGGCATGGTCACCGTACGGCCAGACAGACGGACGGTCTCACCGTCCAGATTCACCACACCAAGCCCACCCGAGGCATCGGCATCCCGCAGAAAACCCACCTCGCCCCGGCCCTCACCCACCACCACCAGATCACGCAGCACCGACCGCCACGCCTCATCGGGCCACACCCGGCCCAGCAGACCCGCCGGCACCGGCAACGAGGACACCATCCAGGTGTCGACCTGCGCCACGCAATCCGCCGCGTGCCGCTCCAGCCACTCGGCGAACCGCTGCAACTCGACCACTTCCGGCCGGTCCCGTAACTCCCCCGGCAACGCCCTCACCTGCCCCGCCGACGACCTCTCCGCCACGGACCGGGCCACCACCCGGCCCCCCACCAGAGCGATCTCATACCTGTCGCCCACTGCCAGCCAACCCATAAGTCTTCTCAGCCTCTTTCACCGTTCGGAAACCGGCACAGCACGGCCGGCAGTCCGAATCGGCCCACCCCACTGTGACTTCCGCGAAAGATTAGAGGCACCCACTGACAGTTTCCGGCGATCGAGCATCCTGAACTGCCGGGTCCTGCCCGTCAGTTCCTGCCGGGTCCCGTCGGCCTAGGCCTCGCGCAGCCGTGCGATCACGGGGGCGAACGCCTCCATGTTCGGCTCCAGGACGGTCAGATACGAGAACCCGAACCGCTCCCGCTGCGCCCGCACCCGCTCGACGATGTTGTCCAGGGTCCCCACGAGGACGATCGGCAGTTCAAGGACCTGCTGCTCGGTCAGGTGGGGGATGTGGGACAGCCACGGCTGGATCGCGGCACCGGGATCGTCGGTGACGGTGACGATCTGGACCAGCAGGTTCAGCTCGGCCGGCGCCGCACGCCCGGCGGCCAACTTCCGGTACAGGGCCACCCGTTCGTCGAGCTCCTCCGCCGCGATCGGCTCCAGCGCACCGCCGTCCCGGGTGCGCGCCGCGGTGAACGCCGCGATGTCCGCGTGCTCGGCGGTGAGCCGCAGCATCCGGTCGCCGTTGGCGCCGATCAGCAGGGGCACGCGCTTCTGCACGGACTGCGGCTGGTCCTCCGAGTCGAGGAGCCGTTCCAACTCCTCGACCGTACGCCGGAGATGGTCCACGCGTTCACCCGGCGAACCCCAGGGGAGGCCCGCTCTCTCGTGCTCCGCCTGTACGTAACCGGTGCCGAGCCCGAGTTCCAGGCGGCCGCCCGTCAACGCGTCCGTCGTGGCCACCTCGCGGGCGAGCAACGCCGGGTTCCAGAACCCGGCGTTGAGCACGAACGTGCCAAGGCGCGGCCGCTCGGTCGCCTCGGCGGCGGCGACCAGCGCCGGGAAGGGGGCGGGCATACCCAGGTGGTCCGGGGCCAGGATCACGTCGTAGCCGAGTTCCTCGGCCCGACGGCACTTCGCGCGCCATTCGTCGGCGGGTGCAAGGCTCATCAGATTGACGCCGAAACGGAACGGGCGGGCCATGAACTCTCCTCACCGATAAGGGACTTGAGTGCTCCGCACAGCTGGAACAGGCCGTGCGGTCGAGCACGCTCCACGCGTCGGTCAGTCGGTCAGTCGGTCAGTCGAAAAGTCGGTCAGTCGATCACTCGTGCGCGATGGCCGCCAGCACGTTCATGCGCGATGCGCGCAACGCCGGCAACAGCGCCGCCACGATGCCGACGACGGCCGATCCCACGACCACCGCGACGAGAGTGGTCCACGGGATCGCGAGCGCCTTCATCCCCTGCAGAGCGAGAACCTGCTGCACGCACACGCCCCACACGAGCCCGAGCGCGAGCCCGAGAACCGCGCCGAACACGGCGATCACCACCGACTCCAGCCGGATCATCCGCCGCAACTGCCGCCGGGCGAGCCCGATCGCCCGCAGCAGCCCGATCTCCCGGGTGCGCTCCACGACCGACAGGGCAAGGGTGTTGACCACTCCGAGCACGGCGATGACGATCGCGAGGCCGAGCAGCGCGTACACCAGGTAGAGCAGCACGGCGATCTGATCGTGGATCAGTTTCTTGTAGTCGGCCAGGTCACGCACCTGCACCTGCGGATACGGGTCGAGTGTCTTGTCGAGGTTCGAGCGCAGGGTGTCGGCGGAGGTGCCGGAGGCCGCGTTCACGTACAGCGCGGAGTCCTGCCCGCCGGGCACGTACTTCTCGATCGTGCCGAAGCCGAAGAACAGCCCGCCCTGTGTGCCGAAGCCCTCGGCGGCGTCCTGGTCGGTCAGCGCCCCCACCTTCAGTTCGGTCTTCTGCCCGGCGGGGAAGTCGACGGGGATCGTGCTGCCGACGCGGACGTCGTGGTCCTTGGCGAAGCCCGCGTCCATGGCGATGTTCCCGTCCGCGAGTGCGGCCGCCGTGTCGCCCTCGGCGTACGTGATGCGGGCGACCTCGTCGAGCTGCGACTCGTAGCCCGCAGCGGTCGTCTCGACGCGCTTGCCGTCCGGCAGCCGGACGGCGACCGGCGTGAACCGCTGCCGTACGACGAGTCCCGTGCCCTCCGTGTCCTGCACCTTCTCGGTGATCTCCTGCGGGAACGGCAGGAAGTTGGCGTTCTGCACCACGAAGTCGGCGCCCAGCGTCTTGTCGATCTGGTCGTCGAAGGACTTGGTCATGGACGCGCTCGCCACGGACATGCCGCCGACCAGCGCGAGGCCCACCATCAGGGCGGCCGCGGTGGCGCCGGTGCGGCGCGGGTTGCGCAGCGCGTTGCGCTGGCTCATCCGGCCGACCGGGCCGAACACGGCGGGGAAGAAACCGCCCAGGACGCGGATCACCGGCCGGACGAGCAACGGCCCGGCGATGACCGTCGCGATGAGGGTGAGGACGACGCCGAGGCCCAGCAGGGAGGCGGCCGACCCGGTCTCCGTGGCCGTCGCGCACCCCACGAGCGCGGCGGCGCCCAGCGCGCCGACGATCAGCCCCACCACGGCCCGTACCCGCAACGGCCGTCCCACACCGGCGATCTCGGCGTCCGCCAGCGCTGCCATCGGCGACACACCGGCCGCCCGGCGGGCCGGCAGATACGCCGCGACGAAGGTGACGCCCACGCCGACGACGTACGCCGAGACGGGGGTCGGCCATCCGATGACCATTTCGGCGGTCTTCAGGTTCATGCCGAGCAGGCCCATGAGCTCGATCAGCCCGATTGCGAGCCCGATGCCCGCGGCCAGGCCGAGCGTCGAGCCGACCAGGCCCAGCAGCGTCGCCTCCAGGAGCACGGACCGGCGCACCTGCCGCCGGTCCGCGCCGAGCGCGCGCAACAGGCCCAGTTCACGGGTGCGTTGGGCGATCAGCATGGAGAAGGTGTTGACGATCAGGAAGACCCCGACCAGTACGGCGATACCGGCGAAGCCGAGCATCACGTACTTGATCACGTCGAGGAATCCGCCCAGTTGGGCGGCGGCGGTCTCGGCCTGCTCGTCGGCGGTCTCCAACTCGTAGGTGCCCGAGCCGATCGCGGCGGCGATGCGCTGCTTGAGCTGTGCGTCGCTCACGCCCTGCGCCGCGTCCACCTGGATGCTGGTGGCGACGTCAGCCTTGCCCAGCAGCTTGGTCCGTGCGACCGCCGGGTCCAGGAAGACCAGCGCGGCACCCGGGTTGGTGGTCCTGAAGGTCGCGATGCCGACGACCTTCACCTTGAACGAGCCGGGCTGTGCGATGACGGTCAGCGTGTCACCGATGGCGACGTGCTTCTTGTCGGCCGTGTCCGCGTCGAGGAGCGCCTCGTCGGGCCCGCGCGGGGCGTGCCCCGAGGTCAGCTCCACAGGGCTGCGCTCGGTGACGTACCAGTCGCCCGCGATGGTGGGCGCGCCCGTGGTCGGGCCCACCGACTCGTTCTCGCTGTCGACGACGGTGATGTTCTCGACGGCCACGTCCGGACGCGCGAGGGCGACCCCGTCGACCTTGTCGATGCGCGCCACGAGGCTCGTGGGAACGGTCGCGGTGACCCCGGAGGGGATCTGCGAGTCGAGATCCTCCTTCGGCGTCACGGTCACGTCGGCCGACGTGGACGCGAACAGCCGGTCGAAGGTGCGGGTGACCGTGTCCGAGAAGATCAGGCTGCCCGCGACGAACGCCACGGACAGGACGACGGCCAGCGCCGACAGCAGCAGCCGGCCCTTGTGCGCGAGGAAACTCCGGAGTGTCGCCTTCAGCACGACAGCCTGCCTCAGTCCTTGTCGAGGGCGATGCCCTGGTCGGGCACGATGCCCTGGCCGGTGGCGCCGTCGCCCTCGACCGTCCCGCGAATCGTGTCGAACCTCTTCATGCGTTCCAGCACCGCCTCCGCCGTGGGGCGCGCCATCTCGTCCACGATCCGTCCGTCCCCGAGGAAGAGCACCAGGTCGGCGTGGGCGGCGGCGCCCGGATCATGGGTGACCATGACGACGGTCTGGCCCAGTTCGTCGACCGCGTCCCGCAGGAAGCCGAGCACTTCGAGGCCGGCCCGCGAGTCGAGGTTGCCCGTCGGCTCGTCCGCGAAGATCAGCTCGGGGCGCGAGGCGAGGGCGCGGGCGCAGGCGACGCGCTGCTGCTGCCCGCCGGAGAGCTGCGCGGGCCGGTGCTTGAGCCGGTCGCGCAGGCCGAGCTGGTCGATGACCTGGTTGAGCCACTTCTCGTCGGCCTTCTTGCCCGCGATGTCCATGGGCAGCGTGATGTTCTCGGCCGCGTTCAGGGTCGGGATCAGGTTGAACGACTGGAACATGAAGCCGATCCGGTCGCGGCGCAGCTGGGTCAGCTCGCGCTCCTTCAGCCCGGTTATCTCGGTGTCTCCCAGCCACACCTGTCCGGCCGAAACGGTGTCCAGACCCGCCAGGCAGTGCATCAGTGTGGACTTCCCGGAGCCCGAGGGGCCCATGACCGCGGTGAAGCGGCCGCGCGCGATGTCCACGTCGACCGAGTCGAGGGCGAGCACGGTCGTCTCACCCGACCCGTACGCCTTCGTGAGGCCGCGGGCGCGGGCCGCGATCCCCTCGGCATCCGTGCGCCCGAGGGCGTGCTCCGCAGCTGCTGTGGACAAGGCCGCCTCCTAGGTGGGACTCCGGTGTCCGCGGGCGAGCCTAGTGTGATGCGCGGCACACTTGGTATCCCCCCGAAGTGCCGGTCGTTCTCCGCCGCAGGTCGGTGACCCCGATATCTGTGTAAGGGGCACCCTTAGGGGAGGGGTGATTCGGGCCCTCTTGCCTCTGCTAGCACATCGGCGCTAGCTTCGAGGTATGGCTAAGACCCAGCTGAACGTGCGCGTGGACGAGGGCACCGCCCGCGCCGCGCGCGAACGCGCCCTGGCCCGCGGAATGAGCGTCAACCGCTACATCGAGGAGCTGGTCAGACAGGACACCGGAGAAGCCGGCCACACCTTCGTCGAGGCCGCCGCCGACTTCATGAAGCAGTACGAGTCCGTCTTCGTCGAGGAGTTCGGCGCGGAGCGAGAAGGCCGTCGCTGAGCCCTTGAACGAACCCCTGAACATCAGAGTCGACCTCGCCTGGCTCCTCATGGTCGCCGAACAGAAGACGCCGGGCGACCCCCAGGTCACCGACTTCGGCGCCCTGGTCGCCGCCGTCAGCCGCCACGAGGCCGAGATCTTCGGCGTCCCCGTCTACGACACCCCGCACACCCGTGCCGCCGCGCTCCTCCAGCTCCTGCTGCACGTCCCGGCACTCGAACGCTCCAACGCGATGTTCGCCATGGCCGTCGCGTACGCCTACCTCGTCGCCAGCGGCCTGAAGGTCGTCACCTCGCCCGAGCAGGTCCGTGAACTGGCCCGCCTGGTCAAGACCGGCGAGGCCACGGTGGACGACATCGCGCGCGAACTGCGCCAGTGGAGCCTGTGAGCCCCTCGGAGGCCTGAGCCGGAAGCCCGGGTCGGAATCCTGAGTCGGAATCCTGAGCCGGAATCCCAATGCGGCTTCCTGGGGCCGGGCGGCCCTGGCCTCAGGGACCGGGCAGGCTCTCGGCGTCAGGAATCGGGTGGGCTCTCGGCCGCGGGCCGGCGCGCGGTTCCCAGCACGCAGTACGAAGTCGGCATCCGCGGGCCCTTCTCGGGCACCAGCAGGCGGCGGTACGGACCCAGTTCGTACCCCGCGTCCCTGATCGCGCCGACGGGGTCACGGCTCACATGACAGCCGCCGAAGAGCAGCGGCCACACCGTCCGGTCCAGGGCGCGCTGACCGGCGTTCATCGCACGGCCGCCGCCCCTCCCGTGCTCGAAGAACCGCAGCTCACCGCCCGGGCGCAGCACACGGCGGATCTCGGTGAGGGCCCGCGGCAGGTCTCGTACGCTGCACAGGACCAGGCTCACGACGGCCGCGTCGAAGGCCTCGCTCTTGACCGGGAGCGCTTCCGCGACGCCCGGGACCACGTCGACGGGCACGTCCGAGCGGAGGGCCGCGGTGACCGCCAACGTCCGCAGGCGGCGCTCCGGTTCGATGGCGACGACCTCCGAGACCGTGCTCGGATAGTGGGCGAAGTTCAGTCCGTTGCCCGCGCCGATCTCGATGACCCGGCCGGAGAGCCCGGCGAGCAGCTCCTCGCGGTGGACGCCGATGGTCGGCTCCGCCGCCACGCTGCACTTGGCGTAGAAGCGGGCGAACAGCGGGTGGTGAACCGGGGACGGGGCCGGCCGGCCCGTCCTGGTGGTGCTGGAGCCGCGCGGTCGCATGAGGGACCTCCCCTGAAGGTCGGGGCCTACCGCGATTGTCCCCCGGGACGGGCTCGCTCACCCGTTCGCGGCTCGTCCTGTTCGGCAGGCACGGCGTCGCCCCGTGGTCCCGGCCGTGCGGGGACCACAGGGCGGGCCGCGGTGCGTGGGGCACGGGGCATGCGGCACGGGTCAGGCGATGAAGTCGCGCACCTGCTCGTAGACGCCGTGGTCGTTGTTCATGTCGGTGTGCGAGATGCACCCGACCCCGACATTGGTGGCACCGCTGAGGAGCGCGGTGGAATCGGGGTTCAGGGCATCGTCGCAGTTCGACCAGTAGCTGGCGTAGGAGACGCTGCCCGGTGTCTCGTCCCCCGAGTTGAGCGAGGTCAGGAACGAGCTGCCGGTGTACATCTCCGCGCAGGACGTGTAGAGCCAGCTGCACCAGCCGGCGGTCGACGTCCCGTGGTTCGTCCCGGCCGTGGAGACGAAGTCGTCGACGTACGCGGTCCCGCCGAGGTTCTTGAGGTAGTAGCGGGAGTTCAGCGCGCCCATCGAGTGCACGATCAGGTCGACCTTGGCCGCCCCGGTCTGGGAGAGCACGCTCTGGATCTTGGTGGACAACTGCTGGGCGGTCGTGACGTTCGACTTGCCCCAGTCGTAGGACCAGGCGAACAGCTCGGAGCTGGTGTAGCCGTCGGCCTTGAAGTCGGCGGTCCAGTCGTCCCAGCTGCTCGACGAACTGCTCAGACCGTGCACGAAGACGACGGGATTGCGGGCGGCGGCGTTCGCCGGGGACGCGGGCAGGGACAGGGACAGAAGCAGCGACGCGAGGACCGCTGCGAAGACCGTGCCGGCAGTGCGTGTGCGGCGGGTCATGGTGCCTCCTGATGCGGGTGGGTTCGTCAGGAGTGTCAGGTGGGGTCTACGCGCGCCGCATCGGTGAAATCGCCGGTCTTTACGCACCACTTAACTCGCCAGTAACGTGAGAGGTGTGGTGACCTCGGTGAACCCCCCGCCTCTCCCGCAGCATTCGCCACCGCCCCTGATGAACGCCCCGGAACAACCGGGCGGCGCGCCGCGAACGCACCCGCGAACCCCGATGTCCGAAGGCGTCCGGGTCCGGGTGCTGCGTGCCGTGCACGGCGATCCGCGCGCGGCCGTGGAACTCGCCGCCGCCCTGAGTGAGCATCAACTGGCCGGTCTGGAACCGCTTCCGGCCGAGCCCGTCGCCGTGGCCCCCGGTCTGCTGCGGTCCCAGCGGCGCGAGATCAGGACCCTCCCGCCGGACACCCGGCGGCTCCTGCTGATCGCCGCCGCCGACCAGTACCCGCTCGCCACCCACGCCTTCCAGCGCGCGGTGACCGCGGCCCGGCTGGACACCGGGCCCCTCGACGAGGCCGAGGCGGCCGGATTCGCCCATCCGACGTCCGCCGGAGTCGTGTTCCGTGACCCCTGGACCCGTATCGCCGCCTACGAGACCGCGTCGGCCCTGGACCGGCGCGAGACCCATCGGCTGCTCGCCCGTGTCCTGCGCGGCGAGGGCGAGGCGCCCCGCCGGTCCTGGCACCGCGCGGCCGCCACGCTCGGGCCCAGCCGGCGGCTCGCGGGGGAGCTGCGCGCATCGGCGCACGAGGCCCGGGCCGCGGGCGAACACGCGCTGGCCTGCGCTCTCCTCGAACGGGCCGCCGTACTGACCCCCGACCCGTGCGAACGCCCCCGTCTGCTGGCCCGGGCCGCCGCCGACGCCTGGCGCTCCGGCGACGCCGACCGGGCCCGCCGCCTCGCCGCCCACGGCGACGTCGACGGACTGAGCGGACTGCTGGCTCTACGCGCGGGGAACGCCACGGAGTCCTTCGACGCGCTGCTCGCGGAGTCGGTGCGCGGCATGGAGTTCGGAGAGCGGGCACTCGGCGGCGAGCCCGGCGGAGGCGCGGACGGCGACAGCACGGTCGGCGGCGCGCTGATCGAGGGCGCGGGCGGCATCCGAGTCGTACGCCCTGCCGCGCCCGCCGCTCCCGACGTCGCCGCGCACCTGGTGGCACGTGCCATCGAGGCCGCCGTCTACACCGGTGACCTGCGCCGATGCCTGGAGGCCGCAGCTGTCGCCGACCGGTACGGGATCGTGCCACCGGGCACACTCGGGGGCCTGGCCGCCGCGTTCGAAGGGCGGTACGAGGACGCCCGCGACCTCCTCAAGGCGGCCGCCGGGCGCTGCGGGCCCGGCGGCGACCCCACCTCGCTGATCCACTCCTCGATCGCCGCCCTGATGCTCGGCGACCACACCCGCGCCGCCTCAGCGGCCGTACGCGCCGCCGCCTCCGCCCGTGCCAGGGGCGAGTCGATGACCGTCCCGCAGGCCATGGAGTTCCGGGCGTACGCCGAGTTCTGGACGGGCCGCCCACGGGCCGCGGGCGCCGCCACCCTGGACGCCCTGCGCCAGGCGTACGCCACCGGGCAGGACAACGGGGCCTGCCATCTCCAGGCGGCCCTCGCCATGTTCGCCGCCGTCACCGGCGACGAGGACGTCTGCCGGGCCCGCGCCGAAGCCGCCCGTACCCACGCCCTGGAACGCGGACTCGGCCTCGCCGCCGCCCTCGCCCTGTGGGCGCTCGCCTTCCTCGACCTCAGCACCGGCCGCTACGCGGCGTCCGCGTCCCGGCTGCGCGCCCTCGCCGGATTCGGCCCCGGGCACGGGCACCGGGCCGTACGCCATCTCGCCACCCCGCACTACGTGGAAGCCGCCGTCCGCACCGGCGACACCCGGGTCGCGCGGGCCGCCCACGCCGACTACGACCGCTGGGCGATCGCCGTCCGCAGCCCCGACGACCTTGCCCTCAGCGCCCGTTGCCGGGCCCTGCTGGCCACCGGGCCCGAAGCCGTCGAGCACTACCGGACCGCCCTCGACCTGCATGCCGGCGGCACCCGCGACTTCGAACGCGCCCGTACGGAGCTGCTGTTCGGCGGTGCGCTGCGGCGGTTGCGCAACCGCACGGAGGCGCGTGACCGGCTGCACAGCGCGCTCGAAGCGTTCCTGCACTTCGGTGCGCCGCATTGTGCCGCGCAGGCCCGGGGGGAGCTCCGTGCCCTGGGCGAGCCCGCGGGGGCGCCGGGTAGCCCCCGTGACCTGTCCTCTCTGCTCACCGCTCAGCAGCTGACGGTGGCCCGGATGGCGGCCGACGGGGCGACCAATCGGGAGATCGCGTCCCGGCTGGTGCTCAGTCCGCGCACCATCGATCATCATCTGCGGGGGGTGTTCAACCGGCTTGGTATTCGGTCGCGGATCGAGTTGGTGAGGTTGTTGGCTTCGTCGGAGGAGTGAGCTCCGCCGGGATGCTGTTCTTTGTCTGCGGGCCGTCTGTGGCTGGTCGCGCAGTTCCCCGCGCCCCTTACGGGGCGGTCCAAGTTCCGCCAAGCTGTGGTGCCAGCCAACTTGCCGCCGTGGTGCGGAAGTTGGCCGGCGGGAGCCCGCCGCAGCCCTCGGGGAGTGCGCCCAGCAGTGGCGCCTCTGCTACCACCGGCAGGTCTGTCAGGTTGCAACGCGAGGCGAGATCCGGCTCGTTCGGCCAGCTGCCCAGTACGACACCCAGCAGGTCGAGTTGGCGGGCCCGTAGTTCGCGGGCGGTCAGTTCTGTCGTGTTGAGCGTGCCGAGTCCTGCCGAGGCGACCACCAGCACGGGGGCGTCCAGCAGCCGTGCCGCGTCCGCGAGTGTGCCGCCCTCGTCGTCGAACCGTACGAGGAGGCCGCCCGCTCCCTCGACCAGCACGAGGTCGTGGTCGGCGGCCAACTTGCCCGCAGCCTCAGCCACTTCGACCGGACGCACCGGTGCGAGACCGGACCGCCGGGCCGCCGTGGCGGGAGCCAACGGCTCGGGATAGCGGGCGAGTTCGACGGACGTCACCGTGCCCGCGAGGCGGGCCACCTCGTCGGCGTCCCCGGGCTCGCCCGGCAGCACACCGGTCTGCGCGGGCTTGAGCACGGCCACGGAACGCCCGGCCGCGAGAGCCGCCGCGGCGACGGCCGCGGTCGTCATCGTCTTGCCGACCTCCGTGCCCGTCCCCGTGATCACCAGTACCGAAGACATGTCAGCCCTCCCGAGCCGCCGCGCACACCGCGGCCGTGATCCGTGCCAGATCCGCGTCCCCGGTGACGTACGGCGGCATCGTGTAGACGAGGTCCCGGAACGGGCGCAGCCACACGCCTTCGCGGACCGCGGCCCGGGTCGCCGCCGCCATGTCGATCTCGTGGTCGAGCTGCACGACCCCGATGGCACCGAGCACGCGTACGTCCCGGACCCCGGGCAGCTCCGCCGCCGGAGCCAGCCCCTCCCGCAGCCCGGTCTCGACGCGCTTGACCTCGGTCTGCCAGTCCTGGCCGAGGAGCAGGTCGATCGAGGCGCAGGCCACGGCGGCGGCGAGCGGGTTGCCCATGAAGGTCGGGCCATGGGCGAGCACCGGCACCTCGCCCCGCGAGATCCCGTCCGCGACCCGCGCGGTGCAGAGCGTGGCCGCCATCGTCAGATAGCCGCCGGTCAGCGCCTTGCCGACGCACATCACGTCCGGCGTCACCGCCGCGTGCTCGGCCGCGAACATGGCGCCCGTACGGCCGAAGCCCGTCGCGATCTCGTCGAACACGAGCAGTACGTCGTGCGCGTCGCAGGCCTCGCGCAGCACCCGCAGATAGGCGGGGGAGTGGAACCGCATCCCGCCCGCGCCCTGCACCACCGGCTCCACGATCACCGCGGCCAGCTCGTCGGCGTGCCGCTCGATCAGCTCACGCAGCTGGTCCGCGTACGACTCCTCGTACGCGACCGGTGGCGGGTCCGCGAACACCTGGCGCTGGAGCACGCC
Organism: Streptomyces sp. NPDC058697; assembly: GCF_042715345.1. Classification (NCBI taxonomy): domain Bacteria; kingdom Bacillati; phylum Actinomycetota; class Actinomycetes; order Kitasatosporales; family Streptomycetaceae; genus Streptomyces; species Streptomyces sp. NPDC058697. The sequence goes on along the minus strand of NZ_JBHXSU010000008.1, from coordinate 191,283 downwards.
CTGCCACAGCTCGTGCATCCCGCCCTCGGGGTCGCACACGGACATGGGCTGCCAGGTGTCGCCGTGGTAGCCGCCGCGCCAGGTCAGCAGGCGCTGCTTGCCCGGGCGGCCGAGGGAACGCCAGTGCTGGAGGCACATCTTGACCGCGACCTCGACGGACACCGAGCCGGAGTCGGCCAGGAAGACATGTTCGAGCCCTTCAGGTGACATGTCGACAAGGCGCTTCGCCAGCCGTACGGCGGGCTCGTGCGTGAGCCCGCCGAACATCACGTGGCTCATCCGGCCGAGCTGGTCGCGGGCCGCCTCGTTGAGCGCGGGGTGGTTGTAGCCGTGGATCGCCGACCACCAGGACGACATGCCGTCGATCAGCTCGGTGTCCGTGCCGGCCAGCCGCAACCGCACCCCGCTCGCCGACTCCACGACGAGCGGTTCCTGCCGGCCGGGCATCGGCCCGTACGGATGCCAGACGTGCCGCCGGTCGAGCTCCAGCAGCTCGGGCACGGAGAGGCCGGACACGTGCGGGTCAGGCATTGGGCGCGAGGTCCGTTCCGGCACCCCGGCGGCGTACCGCGACCAGGTCCGTACGGGCCTCGGAGACCCGGGCCGTCTCGGGGACCCGCGCCGCCGCGGGGGCCTTCTCGTCGGCGGACGAGCCGCAGGGGCCGCAGCCGCCGCCCTCGTGGGAGCCGCATCCGGCGTCCGCGTGTGAGCCGCAGCCGGCCTCGGCGTGGGAACCGCAGCCGCCGCCCGCGGTGACCCGGTGTTCCGGAAGCGTCACCTGGCCCGTGCCCTCCACCTCGAACCCGGCGTCCGCGATCATCTCCAGGTCGGCCTTGCCGGCCTGGCCCTCGGTGGTCAGGTAGTCGCCGAGGAAGATCGAGTTGGCCAGGTTCAGGGCGAGGGGCTGCATCGTGCGCAGATGGACCTCTCGGCCGCCCGCGATCCGCACCTCGACGTCCGGGCAGACGAACCGGACCATCGCGAGGATCCGCAGACAGCGCTGCGGCGTGAGGTTCCACTCCTTGGCGAGCGGGGTGCCCTCGACCGGGATCAGGAAGTTGACCGGCACCGAGTCCGGGTCGAGCGCGCGCAGCGAGTAGACGACGTCGACGAGGTCCTCGTCGCTCTCGCCCATGCCCGCGATCAGCCCCGAGCAGGCGGACAGGCCCGCGGCGTGCGCCTTCTGGACCGTGTCGACGCGGTCGGCGTACGTGTGGGTGGTCGTGATGTCCCCGTACGTCGACTCGGACGTGTTGAGGTTGTGGTTGTAGGCGTCGGCGCCCGCCTCGCGCAGCCGCTCGGCCTGGCCGTCGGAGAGCAGCCCGAGGCAGGCGCACACCTCGACGCCCTCGTTCTGGTCCTTGATCGCCTTGATGGTGTCCGAGACCCGGTCCACGTCACGGTCGGTGGGACCGCGTCCGCTCGCCACCAGGCAGACCCGCTTGGCGCCGCCCGCGAGCCCGGCCGCCGCGGCCTCGGAGGCCTGGTCGGGTTTCAGCCACGTGTACTTCAGGATCCCGGCCTTGGAGCCGAGCCGCTGCGAGCAGTACGAGCAGTCCTCCGGGCACAGGCCCGACTTCAGGTTGACCAGGTAGTTGAGTTTCACCCGTCGGCCGAACCACTGCCGGCGTACCTTGCCGGCCGCGGCCACCACATCGAGGAGTTCGTCGTCGGAGGTCGCCAGTACGGCCAGCGCCTCTTCGCGGGTCGGCAGCTCTCGCCGAAGCCCCTTGTCCACCAGCGTGTTCAGCAGGTCCATGAGGTCCGATCCTGGCCTATCCGACCGCGCCGGGCCAAGGAGGGACCGGACAACAGAGGCCGTTCGACGTGTGGGTATTGCCACATCATGGGCGGCTGGTGGTCCGGCTAGGGTCTGTGCGTTGCCTACAAAAGGCAGGTGGGGACGGCCCGGACGAAATGTCATGTGTCGGTGCCCCATGGGACACCCTCACCTCATGGCCCGGAGGACATATGTCGGGATCGCCTTTCGAGTGGATCGACGAGCAGGCGCGGGCGCGCCGCCGCGCCGGACTCGTGCGCACCCTGCGTCCCCGCCCCGCCGACTCCCCGCTCCTCGATCTCGCGGGCAACGACTATCTGGGCCTGGCGAGGCACCCCGAGGTCACCGAGGCGGCCGCGAGCGCCGCGCGGACCTGGGGCGCCGGAGCGACCGGCTCCCGGCTCGTCTCCGGCTCCACGGAACTGCACGCGGAACTCGAACGCGAGCTGGCCGAATTCTGCGGGTTCGAGTCCGCGCTGGTCTTCTCCTCGGGATACGCGGCCAATCTCGCCGCCGTCACCGCGCTGGCCCCGCACGGCTCCCTCGTCGTCTCCGACGCGGGCAACCACGCCTCGCTGATCGACGGCTGCCGTCTCGCGCGCGGCACCACCCAGGTCGTCGCGCACGCCGACCCCGACGCCGTGCGCAAGGCGCTGGGCACGCATGCCGGAGTCGCCGTCGTCGTCTCCGACACGGTCTTCTCGGTCGACGGCGACGCGGCCCCGCTCACCGGGCTCGCCGCCGCCTGCCGGGAGTCCGGCGCCGCCCTGCTCGTGGACGACGCACACGGTCTCGGCGTACTCGGCGACGGCGGCCGGGGCGCGCCGCACGCGGTGGGCCTCGCGGGCGCGCCGGACGTGGTCACCACCGTCACGCTGTCGAAGTCGCTCGGCAGCCAGGGCGGCGCGGTCCTCGGACCGGCCCACGTCATCGACCATCTGGTCAACGCGGCCCGTACCTTCATCTTCGACACCGGTCTGGCCCCCGCGGCGGCGGGCGCGGCCCTCGCGGCCCTGCGTCTGCTGCGCAGAGAACCGGAACGGGCCACGCGCGCGCGTGCCGTAGCGACCACCCTGCACGAACGGCTGACGGCCGAGGGTCTCGAAGCCGTACGACCGGACGCGGCCGTCGTCTCCGTGCGCGCACCCTCCCCGGAGCGGGCCGTGCGCTGGGCCGCGGACTGCCGCGAGGCCGGTCTCGCCGTCGGCTGCTTCCGCCCCCCGTCCGTGCCCGACGGCATCTCACGGCTGCGGCTCACCGCCCGCGCGGACCTCACCGACGGGCAACTCGACCGTGCCGTACGCCTGATCATCGAAGCGCGGCGATAAAACCCTCCCAGGCTGCGGGGGCGAAGAGCAGGGCGGGACCCGACGTGTTCTTCGAGTCGCGCACCGCGAGCAGGCCGGTCCATGGACCGGAGCCCGGCCGGGCCGTCTCGACGCAGTTGTTCATTCCCGTGCTGCGGCTGCTGCGCTGCCACCGCACACCGGGCAGACGGGTGCTCGAAGGTAGGGACCGAGGCAGGGGGGCGGGCATGGTGCCTCCTTATGCGCCGTGAGCTACACCGGCGATGAAATCCAACGTTTCCTCGGGCGAAAGGGCGTGGACCTGAAGGGAGTCGAAGGCCTCGCTGTAGGCCTGGAGGTCTTCTTTCCGTTCGAGATAGAGGCTACTCGTCAAGTGGTCTAGAACAACCACATCCAGATCAGATGTGCTCGGAAACGAAAAAATAACAAAGGGCCCTGTGACGCCGACATGAGCTCCAACTCCGAACGGCAGCACCTGAATCCGCACGTGAGGGAGGTGCGCGGCCTCTCTGAGGTGATCCAACTGCCGTGCCATGACCTCGGGTCCGCCGACCGTCCGTCGTAGAGCCGCTTCGTCGAGAACCGCACTCAGTCGGAGCGGTGGATTCGAACGCAGTACGTCCTGGCGGGCGATGCGCACCTCCACCAGCGCGTCGACCTTGTCGTCCGGCGCCCCGTCCACGGCCGCCAGGGTCACCTCGCGGGCGTACTCCGGCGTCTGCAGCAGCCCCGGCACGACGGTGTTCTCCAGCGTGCGCATCACGCTGGCCTGCGACTCCAGGCTGATGAAGTCGCTGTAGGTGGACGGCAGAAGACCCCGGTAGGCGTGCCACCAGTGGTGCCGGCCGTTGTCGTCGGAGCCCGCCAGCACCACGAGCAACTCGCGCAGCTCCGCGTCCCGGACCTCGTACGCGTCGAGGAGCAGCTCGACGTCCGTCGGCTTCACCCCGCTGCGGCCGGTCTCGATCCGGCTCACCTTCGACTGGTGCCAGCCGACGAGCCGGGCCGCCTCGCCGCTCTTGAGGCCCGCACGGGCACGCAGGGCACGCAGTTCGGCACCGAGTTTCCGGCGGCGCACAGCGGGACCGTACTGCATGGCCGTCTCCTTCCGACCGTCGCGCCGGCGCTATATCGTCCGGCGTCACGCCGACCGTAGAGGACGAACCGGCCCCCCGCCCAAATACGGTCGGCCGTCGCAGAGTTCACCGCTTCGAGCGACAGATATATGCATATCTCGGTGGATCGGCACCACGAACGCCGAGGTAGTGGCACTCTGGCGCAAGCACCAGTCCGGGACCGTACTCGAAGTCATCCGCTTCGTGTCGGACTCCGGTCCCGTGGGAAAGGGACGACCTCGCCATGGCAGACCACCAGGAAGCATCCGTCACTCTGCCGAGCGATCCCGCCTCGGTCTACGCCGCCCGCACATACGTCATGAACGTGCTGGCCGAATGGGGACTTCCATCCGACACGGAGGCCGCCGACACGGTCCGGCTCATCGTCTCGGAGCTCGCCACCAACGCCGTACAGCACACGTTCGGGCAGTCGCCCACCTTCACGGTGGACATCGAACTCGACCGCGACGAACAGCTGCGCATCGGTGTCACCGACAGCCACCCGCGCTTTCCGAAACGTCTGCCCGCGGCCGTCCAGCAGGACAACGGCCGCGGCATGGTGATCGTCCGCTGGCTCACGGTCGAGTGCGGCGGCAAGTTGACGGTCCGGCCCACCAGAGAGGGCGGCAAGACGGTCTCGATCATGCTGCCCTGGACGGCGCCGGTGCAGCCCGTGACAGCGGACTGAGAGCCGCTTGCACTACTTGAGAGCCGTGCCCCACTGGCGGCGTGAAGGCGCTTGCTAGTCCTCCTCGTCGGCGGAGCGCTGCATCAGGTGGGGGATGAGCGCCCACAGCCCCGCGCAGACGACCAGGGTGGTCGCACCGGCCGCGATACCGCCCGCCCGGCCCGTCGCCACGTCCACGACGAGCAGGACCGAACCGGAGAGGGCGAGCGCGAGCACTCCGAGCCCGATCTCGGCCAGATTCGAGGACGCCTTCACGACCTGCGGCTTGGCGCCCTGCTGGAAGAGCCGGCGATGCAGCGCGGCGGGGGCGGTGAAGAGGGCGGCCGCCAGTACGGAGAGCAGCAGCGTGACGACGTACGTGGTGCGCTGGAACAAGTCCAGGGAGGGGAAGCGCGGGGTGAACGCGAGGGTGAGCAGGAAGGCGAACAGGATCTGCACCCCGGTCTGCGTGACCCGCAGTTCCTGGAGCAGTTCGTTGAAGTTGCGGTCGGCGCGCTCAAGCCGGGTCTCGTTGCGCTCCTCGTGGTGATGAAGGTCGCCCATGAGTGAAGGAGTAACCACTCTGGCGCGAATATCACGCACCGGGCCCCGGAAGGCGGCCGCGGCGATCACCGCGGCCACCTCCCGGGCGGGTCACCTGACCCGGCCGTACCAGACGCTCTTCGTCCAGATCTTCTGGAGCTTCACCACTTCCCCGGTCTTCGGGGAGTGCCAGATCCGTCCCTTCCCGGCGTAGATACCGACGTGGTAGACGTTCCGGCCCGAGTGGAAGAAGACCAGGTCTCCCTGCTTGCGGTTCGAAGCGGAGACATGGTTCGTCTTGTTGTACTGCGCGGCGGCCGTACGCGGCAGGGACTTGCCCGCCTTCTTGAACGAGTAGAGCGTGAGGCCGGAGCAGTCGAAGCGCTTGGGCCCCACGGCCCCGTACTTGTACGGGGAGCCCTTCTTGGAGGCCGCTACCTGGAGTGCCTTCGTCGCGGGTGTGGCCGCTTCCGCGCCGGACGTGAATCCGGGGGCCACTATGCCGCCGCCGACAGCGGCGATGGTGAGAGCCGATGCGGTACCGGCCCTGCTGAACAGCGACGGGACACGATTGAGCGCAGTCATGCGCAACCCTTCGTCAGCCGCCTGTGAAGGATGACCTGTCGGATTCGGGCTGGCGAAGTTGCCCGGCCGCTGACGCGGCTTCACCCCAAGGGCTGCTCGGGCCGGTCATGGCGTGACCGTTCCGGCGACCCGTCGTGCTTGGGTCCTCCACTCCTGCCGATCCACTTCTGTCGACCGGTCATCCGGGCGGCGGCAGGACTCGGCGTCCGCCCGGATCGCCCCGCCGCTTGTGGCGGGGGCTTGTCGTCGGAAGGGATCTTGACGCACGGATGTCCCAAAAGCCGAGCGGAATCGGCGATTTGTGGGCTTACTCACCACTCACCCGTTCGGGTGGACAGCCTTTCCTACGGGAGGGCGTCGACAGGGTCGACGACCCTCGTACCAGCACCGGAACGTCTGATTCCGTACGGAGGCTACGCGTGTTGCGCAACTTCCACGGGCTTGAAAAAGCAGCTCTGTCTACGCTGTTCGGTGGTACACCTTTCGGTGCGTTTGAACCCTGACCCGGACGTCTCGTCAGATGCCTGCGTGACGCCGGGTCCGTGGCGGTACGTCAGCTGTCGGAGCGCGGCGGTAGCGCGATCCGGCCCGCTCGGCGCTCACCGTCGAGGACGCGCAGCGCCCGCGCCAAGGTCGGCGCGTGCACCTCGTGTTCGCCGCGCTGGTGCATCAGGGCCAGCGCGTCACGCAGCGCGGCGGCCCTGCCGACCAGGGCCTGGGCCGCTCGCAGCCCCCGGTAGGTGTCCCCGGAGTGGGCCGGGTTGATCCGGCCGAGCAGGTCGACCACTTCGAGGTAACGGTCGATCAGCTCGGCCTCCGCGCGGGTCAGGGCCGGCAGCGGCGGCAACTCGGGTGGGAGCATCGGGCCGCTCACCTCGCGCCGCGTGCGCTCTGGGTGGACTTCCGGCTCGGGACGATCCGGTCGATCAGCCCGTACTCCAGCGCCGCCTGCGCGTCCAGGATCTTGTCCCGCTCGATGTCTGCACCGATCCGCTCCCGGCTCTGACCCGTGTGCCGGGCGAGCATCTCCTCCAACTGCCCACGCGTACGCATCAACTCGTCGGCCTGAATGGCCAGGTCGGACGCCTGTCCCTGGACGGGCTCGGAGAACGACGGCTGGTGGATCAGCACGCGGGCGCCCGGCAGCGCGTACCGCTTGCCCGGTGTGCCGGCCGCGAGCAGCACCGCCGCGGCCGACGCCGCCTGCCCCAGGCAGATGGTCTCCACCTCGCAGCTGACGAACTGCATCGTGTCGTAGACGGCCGTCATCGCACTGAACGAGCCGCCGGGCGAATTGATGTAGAGCGAGATGTCCCTGTCGGGCGCCTGGTACTCGAGGTGCATGAACTGCGCCATCACGTCGTTCGCCGACACGTCGTCGATCGGCGTCCCGAGAAACACGATCCGCTCTTCCAGCAGCTTCGAGTACGGGTCCATGGTCCGACTCCCCGAACTCGTGCGTTCGGTGAACTCGGGCAGGACATGGCGGGCGGACGGTCGGGTCATGACACACGCTCCTCCGGGAGAGGTCCTGTAAAAAATGTACAGGACGTACATGACGTTATGATGGGGAGCATGGCCTACGAGATTCCGGTGACGCAAGCCAGGGCTGAGCTCGCCGACCTGATCAACCGCGTGGTGTACGGCGGTGAGCGCGTCGTCGTGACGCGGCACGGGAAGGCGCTTGTCGCTCTCGTGTCCGCGGCTGACCTGGAGCGACTCGAGAAACTCGACGCGGCGATCGAGGCGGGGGTGGAGTCGCCGGTGGTCAGTGCGGTGTCGAGTGTTCGGGAGGTGGGTTCCGCTCCTCGCGAACGGCAGCGGTTCGGGATTGCGGCGGAGCATCGGGGGCCGGGGGCGTCCTAGGCGGCTTGTGGTGTGGGGTGGTTGCGCTTGTGTGCCGGGTGCCGGCCCGGTGGGGGCTTGTCGCGCAGTTCCCCGCGCCCCTGGGTGGGTTGGGCTGAGCGGCGCTCATAAGGCTGAGTAGGTAAACGCGTAAGATCGCCTACCCCTGAAGCGCGTAAGACCGTGCACCCCTGTCCGCTACTTCAGGGGTGCACGGTCGGCTTTGCGGGTGTCAGTTCGCCGGCGCGGGCTCGTGCTCGGTCGTTGTCGGTGCCGTTGATTCCTTGCGGCGCTTGAGTGCGCTGCCCAGGAGGGTCGCGCCGAGTCCCAGGGTGGCCCACCAGGTCAGGGTGAGGGCCGGGCCGGATGCGGCGGCTCCGTCGAAGAACGAGATCGAGCGGAGCAGTGAGACGCCGGCGCCCGGTGGCAGCCACTGGCCGATCGTGCCGACCGGGTCGGGCAGCATCTCGGGTGCCGTGGCGGCGCCGGAGAACGGGTTGCCGAGCATCATCACGACGAACGCGCCCAGTCCGACGCCCGGAGTGCCCAGCAGGGCCGCCAGACCCGCGACGGCGGCGCCGACCGCCAGCGTGGCCAGGCCCAGGGCGCCCGCCTGGGCCCACCAGTTCCCGGTGAGCGCGCCGAGCCAGCTGCCCGCGAGAGCGGCAGCCACCAGGCCGACGAGCGCGGACGCACCGACCAGCGCGGCGATCGCGCGCCGCCCGCTCAGTCCGAGCAGGGTCACGACGGCACCCGCGGCGATGCCCGCCAGCGTCAGCGGCAGCACGCTCGACGTCAGGGCCGAGCCGCGCGGGTCGTCCTCGGCCGCCGGTACGACATCGACGGTACGCACCTGTGCGCCGCCCGCCTGCTGGGTCACCGACTGCTGGAGCAGCTGCGCCACGAGCGGGCTCGCGGCAGAGGCGGTCAACAGCTTCGGCCCCTGCGCGGTGACGACGACCGCGCCGTATACGGTCCGGTCCTCGATGGCGTCCCGGGCGGCGGCCTCGTCGGCGTAGCGGTGGATCTCGAAGGCGCCCTCGTGCTCTTCGAGCTGCTTCTGGACCTGGGCGGCCGCTGTCGCCGGGCCCGCCACGCCGAGGGGCAGATCGCGCGGCGCGGTACGGGCCGCGGGCCAGGCGAAGGCCCACAGGGCGAGGGCCACCAGTACAGGCACCAGTACGACGACGGCGACGACATGGCGGCCGTGCGACGACGGGCTCGGCTGCTGCGGCGACTGTGACGGCTGCGGTGAGCCTGGTGACGTGGTCCCGGTGTGCGTAGCGGATGCGGCGGACATCGTCTCTTCCCTTGATGTGGATGGGGATGTGGATGGGATGGGGGTCGGCAGTGAGAGCGGTCCCGCTAAAAAGAAGGATCGTTCGTTTTGCTTGTTCCGTCACTGTCCTGCCGGTGCCTCGACTTGTCAAGAAGGAATGTTCGTTTTAGCTTTCAGGCATGGCCCGCGTATCCCAGGAACACCTCGACGCCCGTCGCCGTCAGATCCTCGACGGCGCGGCCCGCTGCTTCGCCCGCAACGGGTTCCATGCCACGTCGATGCAGGACGTGCTGAAGGAGGTGGACCTCTCGGCGGGTGCGGTCTACCGCTACTTCACCGGTAAGGACGAGCTGATCGCGGCCATCGTCACCGAGGTCCTCGGAGGTATTCGCGGGGCCTTCGAAGAGGCCGCCAGGCAGACTCCGCCCCCGCCTCCCGACGTGCTCGTCGGTCGGGTCATGACCCAGGTGCTCGGGCTGGGGGGAGGGGGAAAGTTCGGGCTGAGCTGGGACGGAGAGACATCCTTCCCCCGGCTGATGATCCAGGTCTGGACGGAGACGCTCCGTGACAGCGAGCTGTCGCAGGTGCTGCGCACGGGCTTCGTCACCGTGCGCGCGGCCTGGGTGAAGGTCGTCGAGGGCTATCAGGAGGCCGGGTTGATGCGCGCGGACATTCCCGCCGACCACGTCGCCAGGACCATGATCGCCGCCGCACAGGGCTTCGCCGCCCAGCAGGCGCTCTTCGGCTCGGCGCCCGTCGAGGTGATCCAGGACGGTCTGCGGGGGTTGATGAGCATGGAGGCGCCGCGCTGACGTGGCCCGGTTCATCGACGTCGGGGTGCGGGGCACGGGCCGGCGATCCCGTCGGCCGGTCGGCTCGTTCTCCGTGATTCCCGTGCGAATCCCCGCGCGGCGGTTAACGTCCCTGAAATCCCGCGCAACTAGCCTGCACCACCACGTCACCAGGGGTTTTCGCAGCCCGGGACGCGCAGAGTCGCGCATTCCGGCCGCGTACCGCAGTCGCGTACTGCATCCGAATCCTTCGTGGTGGCTGCGGCAGCCGGACCCCGCACGGTCCGGAGCGAGGACTGTGAGGTGGACGCCGTGCAACTGACGCCGCACGAGCAGGAGAGGCTGCTCATCCATGTGGCCGCCGATGTGGCCGAGAAGCGCAGGGCCCGGGGGCTGAAGCTCAACCACCCCGAGGCCGTCGCCCTGATCACCTCGCACATCCTCGAAGGGGCCCGGGACGGCCGTACCGTGGCCGAACTCATGGCCTCCGGGCGCAAGATCCTCACCCGCGAGGACGTCATGGAGGGCATCCCCGAGATGATCCACGACGTCCAGGTGGAGGCCACCTTCCCGGACGGCACCAAGCTCGTCACCGTCCACGACCCGATCGTCTGACGGGGGAGCGGCAGCCATGATTCCCGGAGAGATCCTGTTCGCAGACGGACCCGTCGCCTTCAACGAAGGCCTTGAGGTCACCCAGCTCACCGTCCTCAACGCCGCCGACCGGCCCGTACAGGTCGGCTCCCACTACCACTTCGCCGAGGCCAACCCCGGTCTGGAGTTCGACCGCGCCGCCGCGCGTGGCAAGCGGCTCAACGTCGCCGCCGGCACCGCCGTGCGCTTCGAGCCCGGGATCCCCGTCGAGGTCGAAATCGTCCCGCTCACCGGCGCCCGCGTCGTGCCCGGCCTGCGCGGCGAGACCGGAGGTGCCCTCGATGCCTGAGATCTCGCGTGCCGCGTACGCCGACCTGTTCGGCCCCACCACCGGCGACCGCATTCGGCTCGCCGACACCGATCTGCTGATCGAGATCGAGGAGGACCGCTCCGGCGGCCCCGGACGCGCCGGTGACGAGGCCGTGTTCGGCGGTGGCAAGGTCATCCGCGAGTCGATGGGCCAGTCGCGCGCTACGCGCGCAGACGGCACCCCGGACACCGTCATCACGGGTGCGGTGATCATCGACCACTGGGGGATCGTCAAGGCCGACGTCGGCATCCGCGACGGCCGGATCACCGGCATCGGCAAGGCGGGCAACCCGGACACCATGGACGGGGTGCACCCGGACCTGGTGATCGGCCCGGAGACCGAGATCATCGCGGGCAACGGGCGGATCCTGACAGCGGGGGCGATCGACGCCCATGTGCACTTGATCTGTCCGCAGATCGCCGATGAGGCGCTGGCTTCCGGCATCACCACGCTCGTCGGCGGCGGCACCGGCCCGGCCGAGGGTTCCAAGGCGACCACCGTCACGCCCGGACCCTGGCATCTGGCCCGGATGCTGGAGGCGATGGAGGAGTACCCGCTCAACTTCGGGCTTCTCGGCAAGGGCAACACCGTCTCCCACGAGGCGATGCTCTCCCAGCTGCGCGGCGGGGCGCTCGGCCTCAAGCTGCACGAGGACTGGGGGTCCACGCCCGCCGTCATCGACGCCGCGCTCACCGTGGCGGACCGGACCGGTGCGCAGATCGCCATCCACACGGACACCCTCAACGAAGCCGGGTTCGTGGCCGACACGCTCGCCGCGATCGCGGGCCGCACAATCCACGCGTACCACACGGAAGGTGCGGGCGGTGGGCACGCGCCCGACATCATGAGTGTGGTCTCCGAGGGGCATGTGCTGCCCAGTTCGACCAACCCGACCCGGCCCTACACCGTCAACACCGCCGAGGAACACCTCGACATGCTGATGGTCTGCCACCACCTCAACGCGGCCGTGCCCGAGGACCTCGCCTTCGCCGAGTCCCGGATCCGGCCCACCACCATCGGCGCCGAGGACATCCTGCACGACCTCGGCGCGATCTCGATCATCTCCTCCGACGCACAGGCCATGGGGCGCGTGGGCGAGGTCATCATGCGGACCTGGCAGACCGCGCACGTCATGAAGCGGCGGCGGGGCGCGCTGCCCGGGGACGGACGCGCCGACAATCGTCGTGTACGTCGCTATGTCGCCAAGTACACGATCAACCCGGCCCTCGCCCAGGGACTCGCCCGCGAGGTCGGCTCCGTCGAGACCGGGAAGCTCGCCGACCTCGTGCTGTGGGAGCCCGCGTTCTTCGGCGTCAAGCCGCATCTCGTCGTCAAGGGCGGGCAGATCGCGTACGCGCAGATGGGCGACGCCAACGCGTCCATTCCCACGCCCCAGCCGATTCTGCCCCGGCCGATGTTCGGGGCGATCGGGCGGGCGCCCGCCTCCAACTCGTTCAACTTCGTCGCACCGATCGCGATCGAGGACGGGCTGCCGGAGCGGCTCGGGCTCGGCAAGCGGTTCGTGTCGATCGAGTCGACGCGTGGGGTGACCAAGGCGGACATGCGGGAGAACGACGCGCGGCCGCGGGTGCAGATCGATCCCGACAGCTTCGCCGTCACGATCGACGGGGAGCTGGTGGAGGCCACGCCTGCTGCCGAACTGCCCATGGCTCAGAGGTATTTCCTGTTCTGATCCTGCTGGCTCAGCTGGGCTGGGCCAGCTGGTTCTTGTGGTTCTTCCGGGTTCGATTTCTGCTGATTCCGAGTGCTGAGGCTCGTCATGTCACGTGCTGCGTTGCTTGTGCTGGCCGACGGCCGGTTTCCCGCCGGGGGGCATGCCCACTCCGGCGGTGCCGAGGCGGCGGTCAAGGCCGGGCGGATCACCGGTGCGGGGAGCCTGGAGGAGTTCTGCCGGGGGCGGTTGTACACGGCCGGGCTGGTGTCGGCCTCCCTTGCCGCTGCCGCCGCCCTTGGGGTCGATCCCGTGGAACTGGACGGGGCCGCGGACGCCCGTACGCCGTCCCTCGCCCTGCGGGTCGCCGCCCGGAAGCTCGGGCGGCAGTTGATGCGGGCCGCTCGGGCGACATGGCCGTCCGCCGAACTCGACGCGCTGGCGCGGGAGTTCCCCAAGGGTGCCCATCAGCCGGTCGTTCTTGGGCTGGCTGCCCGGGCCGCGGGGCTCGGGGCGGAGGATGCCGCGTACTGCGCTGTGTACGAGAGTGTCAGTGGGCCGGCGAGTGCGACGGTGCGGTTGCTGAGTCTTGATCCGTTCGATGCGACCGGGGTGTTGGCTCGGTTGGCTCCTGAGGTTGATCTGGTGGCGGGGCAGGCGAGTGCGGTGGCGCGGTGTGCGTTGGGGGGTGGGGTCGGGGTGTTGCCTGCGGCTTCTGCGCCCGTGTTGGAGATCAGTGCGGAGGTGCATGCTGCTTGGGCTGTGCGGCTGTTTGCCTCGTAGGTTTTTTCGCCCCCGCCGCCCCTACCCATTCCCGTCCCTTTTGGGGGCTGCGCCCCCAAACCCCCCTTGTCGGCCTGAACGGCCTCGTCCTCAAACGCCGGACGGGCTGAATAGTCGGCCCGGGCCCAGAGAGTTCCGCCAAGAAGCCAAGAAGTGTTCCGCCAAGAAGTGTTCCGCCACGGAGAGAAAACACTCAGCGAAAAGGAGCCGCCACCATGCACCTCGATCACCTTCACACCCATGACGGCCCCCCGGCCGTGAGCGCCGACGCCCACCGGCCCGACGGGCGGCGGCGGGCCCTGCGGATCGGGCTCGGGGGGCCCGTCGGGTCCGGGAAGACCGCTACCGTGGCGGCGCTCTGTCGGTTTCTGCGGGATGAGTTGGCGTTGGCCGTCGTGACCAATGACATCTATACGCGTGAGGACGCCGAGTTTCTGTTGCGGGAGGCCGTGTTGCCGCCCGAGCGGATCACTGCCGTGGAGACCGGGGCCTGTCCGCACACGGCTATTCGGGACGACATCTCCGCGAATCTCGAAGCCGTCGAGGATCTGGAGGATGAGGTCGGGCCTCTGGATCTCGTCCTTGTCGAGTCCGGGGGTGACAATCTCACCGCTACCTTCAGCAAGGGGCTTGTTGACGCTCAGATCTTTGTGATCGATGTCGCGGGCGGGGACGACATTCCGCGCAAGGGTGGGCCTGGGGTTACTACCGCCGACTTGCTTGTGGTCAACAAGACCGACCTCGCTCCGTACGTCGGGTCCGACCTCGGGCGGATGGCCGCCGATGCCAAGGCTCAGCGGGCCGAACTGCCGGTCGTGTTCCAGTCGTTGCGGGGCGAGGACGGGGTGAAGGACGTTGCCGCCTGGGTGCGGGCGCAGCTCGCCGCGTGGACGGCATGACGACCGGCGAGGTCGAGGTGGCTGGGGTGCGTGCCCTCGCGCGGATCCTGGCTCGGGACGACGGGCGGGGCGGGACCGCCCTGCCCACTCTGGAGGGGCAGGGGCCGCTCGCCCTGCGGCGTACGCGGGCCAGTGGTTCCGAGGCGCGGGTCATGCTGGTCGGGGCGATGAGCGGGCCCCTGGGCGGTGATCACTTCACCGTCGAGGCGGAGGTCGGGGGCGGTGCGCGGCTGCACGTCGGGTCGGCCGCTGCCACCATCGCGCTGCCGGGGCAGGCCAAGGGCGAGGCGCGCTACGACGTACGGCTCACGGTGGCCGAAGGCGGTGAACTGCGCTGGCTGCCCGAGCAGTTGATCTCCGCCAATGGCAGTGAGCTGTGCGTGAGCACCTGTGTGGACCTTGCCGCCGGTGCGCGGCTGGTGCTGCGCGAGGAGCAGGTGCTCGGGCGGGCCAACGAGGAGCCCGGGCGGCTTGCCAGCCGGCTCACCGTGCGGCTCGACGGGCGTCCGCTGCTCGACCAGGAGCTGTCCTGCGGGCCCGGGGCGCCGGGCGGGTGGGACGGTCCCGCCGTGCTCGCCGGGCATCGGGCGCTAGGGCAACTCGTCGTCGTACGACCGGAGTTCGGTCGGCAGCCGGTCGCGGCGCGGTTGCTGGGGGAGTACGCCGTGCTCACTCCGCTCGCCGGTCCCGGGGCTCTCGTGACCGCGCTCGCGCCCGACGCGCTGCGCCTGCGGCGCGTCCTCGACGAGGCGCTCGGCGCACTCGACTGAAACAAACCGCACCGCTCAACGGGCAGTGATGTTCCGGTTATCGGATTGGCAAAAAAGCCACTTCACCCCTGTTCTCAGGGACCTCACAGCCGGAAGGATCCCCCCTACTGACCACAACGACAGTAGACAGCAGGGGGAGGACTCACTTGAGGGGTTTGAGAAGGGCGACGGCGTTCGGCTCGGCCGGAGCGCTCGTCACAGCGACGCTGATAGCCGGCGCCGTCGCGGCCCCCACGGCCAGCGCGGAGAGCCGCCACGGCCAGGACAGCCAGACGCGCGGCGCCGCGATCGCCGCCGCTCGCGCGGCCAAGGCAGGCATCGACTGGACGGACTGTCCGGCCGACTGGGGGATCGCGAAGCCCATCCAGTGCGGCTGGGTCACGGTCCCGCTCGACTACGCGAAGCCCAACGGCAAGAAGATCAAGCTCGCCGTGGACCGCATCGGCAATACGGGCACGAAGGCGGAGCGCCAGGGCGCACTCGTCTACAACCCGGGCGGCCCCGGCGGCTCCGGACTGCGCTTCCCGACCCGGGTCACCAACAAGAACCCGCTCTGGGTGAAGGCGTCGAAGGCATACGACTTCGTGGGCTTCGACCCGCGCGGCGTCGGCCACTCGGCCCCCATCTCCTGCATCGACCCGCAGGAGTTCGTGAAGGCGCCGAAGATGGACCCGGTGCCGGACTCCGAGGCCGACAAGCGCGCCCAGCGCAAGCTCGCCGCCGAGTACGCGGACGGCTGCGCCGAGCGCAGCGGCGACATGCTGCCGCAGATGACGACCCCCAACACCGTCCGTGACCTGGATGTCATCCGGGCCGCGCTCGGCGAGAAGAAGCTCAACTTCCTGGGCGTCTCGTACGGCACGTACATCGCCGCCGTCTACGGCACGATGTACCCGACCCACGTCCGCCGCATGATCGCGGACAGTGTCGTCAACCCGTCGCGCGAGAAGATCTGGTACGAGGCCAACCTCGACCAGGACGTCGCCTTCGAGATGCGCTGGAAGGACTGGCAGGACTGGGTCGCCAAGAACGACGCGGCCTTCCACCTCGGCGACACCCGGGCCAAGGTCCAGGCGCAGTGGCTGAAGCTGCGCGCCACCGCCAAGAAGAACCCCATCGGTGGTGTCGTCGGCCCGGCCGAGCTCATCGGCTTCTTCCAGAGCGCCCCGTACTACGACTCGTCGTGGGTGCCGGTCGCGACCGTGTTCAGCAAGTACGTCGCCGGTGACACCCAGGCACTCGTCGACGCCGCGGCCCCCGACCCGTCGGACACCGCGGGCAACATCGCCTCGGAGAACGGCAACGCCGTCTACACGGCCGTCGAGTGCACCGACGCCAAGTGGCCCACCAGCTGGAAGAAGTGGGACCGCGACAACACCGCGCTGCACAAGAACTACCCGTTCATGACGTGGGCCAACGCCTGGCTGAACCTGCCGTGCGCGACCTGGCCCGCCAAGCAGCAGACCCCGGTCAACGTGAAGTCCGGCAAGGGTCTGCCGCCCGTCCTGATCGTGCAGGCCACGCGTGACGCCGCGACTCCGTACGAGGGTGGCGTCGAACTGCACAAGCGGTTCAAGGGCTCCCGCCTGATCACCGAGAAGGACGCGGGCTCGCACGGTGTGACCGGTCTGGCCAACCCCTGCATCAACGACAGGGTGGACACCTACCTGCTCACCGGCAAGGTCGACGCGGCCGACGTGACGTGCACCCCGCACGCCACGCCCAAGCCGTAGCAGCAGGAGTGCAGTAGGAGTCAAGCAGCAGTACGTGGATAAGGGGCGGTCGGGATTCCGGCCGCCCCTCGTTCATGCCCGCAGCCAGGCGTCCTCCGCCGCGTAGTCGAAGAGGTCGCCGTAGCTCTGGAACATCTTCGGGTACGCCTCCCGCCAGTCCCGGCCTGCCAGTTGACGCTCGATCCAGGCGACCGTGTCCGGCAGTGTCTCCGCATACCGCGCCACCGCCCGGTACCCCAACTCCCGTTCGGCTGCCGTCATGTCGCAGACCACCGGGTGCGGAACGGACCACGGAGTGTCGCCCACGGTCTCGGCGGGGGCGGGCCCGTCGACCAGGACGCTCTCGGTCTCGACGCCCATCACCGCATCGATGGCCACGGCGATCTCCGCCACCGTGGGCGCGTCGGGATCGACGGCGTTCAGCGCCCGGGCTCCGGGCCTCCGCGCGGCCAGCCTGACCAGCTCCGCGATGTTGTGGACGCTCGCCGGATGGAACCGGCTCTCCCCGCCGTACGCGAGCACGCGTCGCCGCCGGCCGTCCAGGTTGCGCTTGACGAAGTACAGCTCGCGCGGGGTACGGCAGTGCGGCCCGTGGATCGCGCCCGCGCGCAGCAGCGTGGTCGGCAACTGGTCGGCCGCGGCGAGCAGTTCACGTTCCAGACCGGCCTTGCGGGTGCTGTAGGAGGTTTCGCCGGGCGCGATGGTCCGCTGG
This sequence comes from Streptomyces sp. NPDC058697, assembly GCF_042715345.1. Taxonomy (NCBI): domain Bacteria; kingdom Bacillati; phylum Actinomycetota; class Actinomycetes; order Kitasatosporales; family Streptomycetaceae; genus Streptomyces; species Streptomyces sp. NPDC058697. Next base: position 173,838 of record NZ_JBHXSU010000008.1, on the reverse strand, counting down.
CCCTCGGGCACGGGCACCGGATACTCCGGGAACCCGTCGGGCTGCTCCTGCGTATCGAAGTTGCGGCCCTTGTCGTCCTCGTAAACCGAGAGGCTGGAGACCACCACGGCCGATCCGACGCGACCGGCCAGACTCGTCAACTGCCGTGCGTGCTCCGGCCCGTAGGCCACCATGTCCACCAGTACGTCGCAGCCGTCGCCGACCGCGGCGGCCAGGGCGGAGTCGTCCGCGCGGTCCGCCCGTGCCGTCCGCACTCCATCGGGCCAGGACTCGTCCCGTCCCCCGCCCCGCGAGACGGCCGTCACCTCCCAGCCGTCCGTGGCGAGCGCCCCCACGGCCACCCGCCCGATCTGCCCCGTCGCTCCGATCACCACAGCTCGTCCCATGGGGTGACCGTAGGGCCCGGGCCGCCGGGATCCCAGTGCATTAGCTGAGGGCAGATCGTCCCGGCCCGGCGGACATCGGCCCGGCGACAGTCACCTCAGCGGCATACGGGGGAACTTGCGCTTCGCCAGCGCCGCCTTCTCGGCGGTCTCCTCCGCCTTGACGACGGCCGCGTACCGGTCGACGTACTCCTGCTCGGAGAGGGTGAGGATCGCGTACATGATCTCGTCGGTGATGGCGCGCAGGATCGCCTTCTCGTTCTCCATGCCCGAGTAGCGGGAGAATTCGAGGGGCTCGCCGAAGCGGATCGACACGGGGTGGATCTTCGGGATCTTCCGGCCCGGGGGCTGGGCCTCGAAGGTGCCGATCATCGCGCACGGGATGACCGGGACCCCGGCCTTGAGCGCCATCACGGCGACGCCGACCTTGCCCTTGTAGAGGCGCCCGTCGTGCGAGCGGGTGCCCTCCGGGTAGATGCCGAGCAGCTCGTCCTTGCTCAGTACGCCGAGGCCCTCGCGGATGGCCGCCTGGCCCGCATCCTTGCCGGAGCGGTCCACCGGGATCTGCCCGGCGCTGCGGAAGAAGGCCGCCGTCAGCCGGCCTCTGACGCCCGGGCCGGTGAAGTACTCGGCCTTGGCGAGGAACGTGATGCGCCGCTTGAGGATCGCGGGCATCAGGAAGTGGTCCGAGAACGACAGGTGATTGCCTGCGACGATGGCCGCACCTGTCGCCGGTACGTGCTCCAGACCCTCGATCCGGGGGCGGAAGACCAGCCGCAACAGCGGTCCCAGAATCACGTACTTGAGAACGTAATAGAACAAGGGGTCGCTCCTCACTTCACAGGATCGGCTCAACCGCCGCGTTCTGGCTGGTCAACAGGTGTGCTGCGGGACGCCAGTGTATGTGCAGGGGCGGTTTCCCGTAACCGTCCCCGAACGCACTCATGCTGCCCCGCTGTCCTCTTCCGGACCACCTGTCAGGGCAGTACCTGGCTCGATCCTGACGCGTCGCCGCTGCCCAACTGGTCGGCCAGGCAGGCGAGATACAACGCCATGGTGGTCCGGTGCTCCCGCAGGGGCCGGCCGGTGATCTGCTCGATCTTGTTCATGCGGTAGACCACGGTGTTGCGGTGGACGTGCAGCGCCGCGGACGCCCGTACGAGGTTGAAGCCGTTCTCGCACCACGCGGTGATCGTGTCGCGGAGCACCGGCCAGTCCGGCTGGGCGCGCAGGTCCGTGGCGGTCAGGTCGAGCAGGCGGTTGCGCGCGGGCTGGCCGACCGCGGCCAGGACCTGGTGGACCCGCAGATCGGTGATCAGGTGGACGGGGGCACGGCCCGCCAGCCGGGCGCCGAGGCGCAGCGCGTCGCACGCGTCCTGGTAGGAGTCGTGCAGGGCGCCGACAGAGGCGGCCGGTTCGCCGATCCCCGCGCGGGCCGTGAGGCCGCCCTGAGCGGCGATCAGGTCGGTGACGCGTCGGCAGCCGACCGACAGGCCGGCCTCCGGCTGGTCGGGCTGGAGCCGGTGCAGTACGCCGATCCAGCCGGGAGCCGTCGTGGCGATGATGTCCTGCGGGTCGGCGAACACCTCGCGGACCGTGCGGAGCAGCTCCGAGCGGACCAGCGCCATGTCCCGCGTCGGTGTGCCGTGCCGACGGCCGCCCGTGTCCGGCACGGTCACCTCGAAGGCCACCGCGACCCGCCGCAACCGCAGGTCGAAGCCCAGTTCGGCGGCCCGGAAGACGAGGAAGTCGCCCTCCACCACCTGCGGGTCGTACGAGGCGAGGTCGGCCAGCAGCTTCTCCGCCGCCCGTTCGGCGAGCAGCCGGGAGCGGAGCATCACCGACTCCCGGAGCAGGATCTCCGTCTGCCGCTTCACCAGCAGGCCGAACCGGCGCACCTGGGCGGGCGTACCGGTGATCCCGACCGTCCCCACCGCCTGCCCGTCGGTGACCAGCGGCAGGGTGACACCCGGGCGTACGCCCTGGAGCCGATGGGCCTGCGACGCGTTGTGCGTGGCCGGTTCCTGTGTACGGATCACCTCGACGGACGCCTCGTGGAACGTGCCGACCCGGTGGGTGTCACCGCTGCCGATGACCATCCCGTCCGCGTCGGTGATCAGCACGTTGAAGCCGATGACCGCGGAGGTGTCCCCGGCGATCTCCTGGGCGAGCGACGGACTCAGCACGGGCGTTCCTCCCGTCGAGGGGACGGACCGGGGCCGGACCGGCGGACGGACCGGGGGTGGATCGACGATGGACCCGAGGTGTCGGAGTGGACGCACCGTACAGCAGACCGCGTGATTTCGGCCGCAAGTTCGTACGAAGTGAACGGTGACGCACGACCGGCCGGTCCCTAGCGTATGAGCCCATCACATCCCCGCCGGGGGCACAGCGCGGTGAACGGCGGGCTCCTTCAGTGCCGATACCCGTGCCTTACGGAAGGCCCAAGCCGATGATCCGTGTGCGCTCACTCGTCGCTGCTCTGTCAGCGATTCTCCTGATACCGGCGGTCGCCGGCTGTGGTTCGGACGGCGACGACGAACCGAAGAACGTGTCCGCGAAGACCGCCGCGCTCGGCACGATCACGCCAGGCGTGATCAAGGTGGCCGTCCAGCCGTACGCGCCCTACACCAGCGTCCAGGGCGACAAGATCGTCGGTCTGGACGGCGACATCCTCGCCTACGCGGCCAAGAAGCTCGGCCTTGAGGTCAAGCCCCAGGTGACCGACTTCGCGGGCATGCTCGCCGGGGTGCAGTCCCGCCGCGTGGACGTCACGATCGGCGGCGTCGCCTGGTCCGCAGACCGGCAGAAACAGGGCCTGTTCACCGACCCGCCCTACTACTCGCCCCCGGCGATGGCCGTACGGTCCGGCAGGACGTACAAGACGGTCGACGACCTGGAGGGCCTGCAGCTCGGCACGGTCGAGGGGTACGTCTGGGTCAAGTCCATCCAGGCCGTGCCCGGTGCCAAGCTGCACGCCTACCCCGACGCCAACGGCGTGTTCGACGACCTCGGCGCGGGCCGCGTGGACGTCGGATTCCTCGACCCGCTGATCATCATCGCGGCACAGAAGGAACGCCCGGACCTGAAGATCGACACCCAGTACATGACGCCGCCGACCGCCGCACAGGTCAAGGCGAAGCCGGCCTACGAGTACTTCCAGCCCTACCAGACCGGCTTCTACCTGCCCAAGAAGGCCACCAAGCTGGAAAAGGCCCTCTCCGCGCAGATCGACGCCATGTACGAGAACGGCGAACTGGAGAAGCTCGTCAAGAAGTACGGCGGCGACCCCGAGCAGTTCCTCAAGCCCTCCGCCGACGTCGCCACCGCGCGCCGGGGAGTGGACCGGCCCCAGGACTGGACGCCCCCGTCCATCGCGCAGTGAGGGGCTGAACAGTGACGAACGACATCGCCTCCGGCCTCTTCCAGGTCCCCTGGTCCGACTACCGGTCCGACCTCCTCGACGCACTCTGGCGCACCGTCTCCTACACGGCGGTGAGCTTCGTCGGCGCGGTGCTCCTCGGCCTGGCCGTGGCACTGCTGCGGCTGAGCAGGGCGTGGCCCGCGCGGGCCGTCGCCGCCGTCTACACCGAGGTCTTCAAGAACGTCCCGCTGCTGGCCATCATCTTCCTGACCTACTTCGGGCTGGCCTCCGCCGGGCTGCGGCTGGACGTCTTCACGGCCGGCTGTGTGAGCCTCGTCGTCTTCTACGCCGCCTACCTGTCCGAGATCTTCCGCTCCGCGATCAGCGGCGTCCACGCCGGACAGACCGAGGCAGGTGAGGCTCTCGGCCTGGGCAGGACCGGCATCTTCAGCCACATCGTCCTGCCACAGGCCCTGCGGCAGGCGCTGCCCGGCACCAACACCATGCTGGTCGACCTGCTGAAATCCACCTCGCTGCTCGTCACCGTCTCCGCCGCCGAGCTGATGTCCGAGGGACGGCTCATCACGTCGGCCACCTTCCGGGCACTGGAGGTCTACCTGGTCATCTCGGCCATCTACTTCGCCCTCTGCTACCCGCTCTCCCAGCTCCTCCTGCTGCTGGAGCGGAAGGTACGGGCGGGCGTCCCGCTGTCCCCGTGGCGCCGGCGCCGGATGCGGGCGGCCCGCGCCCTGCTCGCGAGCGACCTCGTCGTGGACGCCGACCGGAAGGAGGCGACGGTATGACCGAGCCCGTCACCACCACGAAGTCCAACGAGACCACGAAGACCGCCGAGGCCGACCAGACCACGGGGGCGTCTCCGGCTCCCGAAGCCGTCGTACGGATCGACGGGCTGAGCAAGTCCTTCGACGGCCGCCTCGTGCTCGACGACGTCCACCTGGAGGTCGGCCGCGGCCGCATCGTGAGCGTCATCGGCCAGAGCGGCGGCGGCAAGACGACTCTGATGCGCTGCGTCAACCTCCTCGAACGGCCGGACAAGGGCACGGTCGAGGTCGCCGGAGAGGTCGTCCACCAAGGCGGCCGTACGGTCTGCCGCGATCTGGCCCGGCTGCGCCGCACCGTCGGCATGGTCTTCCAGCGGTTCCATCTGTTCCCGCACCTCACGGCCGTCGAGAACGTCGTCCTCGCCCAGCGCAAGGCGGGCATCCCCGAACAGGAGGCGCTGGAACGGGCCGTCGCCCTCCTGCGCCGGGTCAAGGTCGCCCACCGCGCCCTCGCCCACCCCGACCAGCTCTCCGGTGGCGAGCAGCAGCGCGTGGCCATCGCCCGGGCCCTCGCGCTCAGGCCCGAGGTGCTCCTCTTCGACGAACCCACGTCCTCCCTGGACCCGGAGGCCACCCGGGAGGTCCTGAGCGTGATGCGTGAACTCGCCGCGGACGGGATGACCATGCTCCTGGTCACCCACGAACTGCCCTTCGCCCGCGAGGTCGCCGACCACGTCGTCTTCGTCGACGGCGGCCGGATCGTGGAGGAGGGCAGGCCCGAGGACGTCCTCGACAGCCCCGCCCAGGCCCGTACCCGGGAGTTCCTCGCCTCGTACGGAACCGCGTCATGACCGCTGCGTCCACCGCGGCCGGTACGACGGGACCGGTCGGCGACCACCCCGTCGTGGTCGTCGGAGGCGGTGTCGTCGGGCTGTGCACGGCGTACTACCTGGCCGTGGCCGGTGTCTCCGTGGAGGTCGTCGAGCGGCGCGGCCTCGGCTCGGGGGTGTCTCGGGGCAACGCCGGATGGGTCTGCCTCAGCCATTCGACGCCGGTGCCCGCCCCAGGGGTCCTGCGCTATGCGATGCGTTCGCTGGGCCGGCCCGACTCGCCGCTCTATCTGCGGCCGTTGCCCGACCCGGCGTTCGTGCGGTGGCTGTGGCGGTTCTGGCGCAGCAGCACTCCGGCCGCCTTCCGGCGCGGTTACGCGGCGATCGCCGAGCTCAACCAGGACACCTTCGACCTCTTCGACGGCCTTCGCGAGGCGGGCGTCGACACGACGCTGACCCGGCCCGGCATGGTCCACGCGTTCCTGTCGCCGGCCGAGGCCCGGCACCATCTCGCGGTCCAGCGGGAGATGGCGGACGGCCGCTATCCGATGCCCGACGACGTGACCACGGGGCGCGAGGCGCGACTGCTGGACGACGCGCTGTCGTCCCGGGTGCGGGCGGCCTATCTCGTCGAGGGGGAGGGGGTGGTCGACCCGGAGGCGTTCGCCCGCGCGCTCGGGGAGGCGTTGGCGGCCCTGGGCGTGAAGGTCCACGAGAACGCGGAGGCCACCGGGTTCCGGTCCTCGGGCGGGCGGGTCACCGCGCTGCGCACCGCCCAGGGCGAGATTCCCTGTTCCGCCGTCGTGGTCGCGGCCGGTATGCGTTCGCCGGGTCTGCTGCGTGCCCTGGGGAGTCCGCTGCCCCTCCAGGCCGGCAAGGGCTACAGCTTCTCGGTCGACCTGGATCCGGCGCCCCGGCACACGCTGTACTTCGGCGAGCGCAGGGCTGTCGCCTCGCCGATCGGGGGCACGACGCGGATCGGCGGCACGATGGAGTTGAGCGGGAACAACAACCGCCTCGACTGGCGGCGGATCGTGGCTGTCGCGCTTGCCAGTCGGCACTATCTGGGGCGCTGGTTCGACGATCCGGACGATCTGGTCAGTCTGATCCGGGATCCCTGGGTCGGGGGGCGGCCCTTCCTTCCCGACGGGCTTCCGGTGATCGACCGTGTGCCGGGGCATGGGAACGCGTTCGCGGCCACCGGGCACGGGATGCTGGGGGTGACGCTCGGGCCGGTTACGGGGCATCGGCTCGCCGAGTACATCCGCTCGGGGCGGCGGCCCGAAGCGCTCGCGCCGTTTCGGTTCGATCGGCTGCTGTCCTGAGCCGTCGTGCCTCGGGGCGGGTGGGTTGTTGGCCGCAGGCCGGTGGGGGCTTGTCGCGCAGTTCCCCGCGCCCCTAAAAGCAGGGGCGCCCCTCTGAATCAGCAGAGGGGCGCCCCTTGTCGTCAGGCCCCTTCCGTCAGGACCTTTTCCAGGGAGGCCAGGGCCGTCTGGAGTTCCTCTCCCGTGATCGTCAGTGGGGGAGCGAGGCGGATCGTCGAGCCGTGGGTGTCCTTCACCAGGACTCCCTCTCGCATGAGGCGTTCACTGATGTCGCGGCCGGTGCCGATGGCGGGGTCGATGTCGACGCCCGCCCACAGGCCGCGGGCCCGGAAGCTCTGGACGCCCTTGCCGACGAGGGAGGTCAGGCCGCCGCGCAGTACGATGCCCAACTCCGCGGCCCTGCGCTGGTATTCGCCGGTCTCCAGCAGTTCCACGACGGCCGAGCCGACCGCCGCGGACAGCGGGTTGCCGCCGAACGTCGAGCCGTGCTCACCCGGCCGCAGCACCTGGAGCACGTCACGCCGCGCGACCACCGCGGAGACCGGCACGATGCCGCCGCCGAGCGCCTTGCCGAGCAGCAGCATGTCCGGGACGACGTCCTCGTGCTCGACGGCGAGCGTGCGTCCCGTACGGCCGAGGCCCGACTGGATCTCGTCCGCGATGAACAGGCATCCGGTGCGCCGGGTCAGTTCGCGGACGCCGCGCAGATAGCCGTCGTCCGGGATGACGACACCGGCCTCGCCCTGGATCGGCTCGATCAGGACGGCCGCGGTCGTCTCGTCGACGGCCGCTTCGAGCGCGGCGAGATCGTTGTACGGGACCACGCGGAAGCCCGGCGTGAAGGGACCGAAGCCCGCGCGTGCCGTCTCGTCGGTGGAGAAGCTGACGATCGTCGTCGTACGGCCGTGGAAGTTGTCGGCGGCCACGACGATGGTCGCCCGGTCCGGAGCGACGCCCTTCACCTCGTACGCCCACTTGCGGGCCACCTTGATGGCGCTCTCCACGGCCTCGGCGCCCGTGTTCATCGGCAGCACCATGTCCAGGCCCGTCAACTCGGCCAGGGACTCCGCGAACTGGGCCAGCCGGTCGTTGTGGAAGGCTCGCGAGGTGAGCGTCAGCTGGTCGAGCTGCCGGTGGGCCGCCTCGATCAGCGCCGGGTGGCGGTGCCCGAAGTTGAGGGCCGAGTAGCCGGCCAGCATGTCGAGGTAGCGGCGGCCCTCGACGTCCTCCACCCAGGCGCCCTCGGCGCGCGCGACGACCACGGGCAGCGGGTGGTAGTTCTGCGCGAGGACGGGCTCCTCGGCGCGGATCAGCTCGGCGGACGAACGCACGGAACGGCTGGCAGCGATGGTCATGAGCGGATCTCCTGGGTGCAGCACTTGATGCCCCCGCCTGCCTTCTGGAACTCCGACAGGTCGACGGGGACGGGAACATAGCCGTGGCCGGCGAGCTCGCCCGCGAGCGCCTCGGCGCGCGGCGCGATGAAGACGTGGCGGCCGTCCGAGACGGAGTTCAGCCCGAACGCCATCGCGTCCTCGTGCGTGGCGATCACCGCGTCCGGGAACAGCAGCCGGAGCACCTCACGGCTGCCCGCCGAGAATGCCTCCGGGTAGTACGCGATGTTCGCCTCGGGTCCGTCGTCGAGCACGAACAGCGCGGTGTCCAGGTGGTAGAAGCGCGGGTCCACCAGCGTGAGGCTGACCGTCGGGACGCCGAAGAACTCCTGCACCTCGTGGTGGGCGGCCCGTTCCGTACGGAATCCGGTGCCGGCCAGGAGAACGCGGCCGGCGAAGACCAGGTCGCCCTCGCCCTCGCACACCGCCTCGGGCCGGTAGACGTCGTAGCCCGCGTTCTTGAACCACGTCTCGTACGCGGTCGACTCCGGGCGGCGCTGCGGTGCGTGGAAGAGCGAGCCGAAGACCCGGCCGGCCACGACCAGCGCCGAGTTCGCGGCGAAGACCATGTCCGGCAGACCGGCGACCGGTTCCACACTGTCGACGGTGTGGCCGTGGGCGCGGTAGGCGCGGATCAGCTCCGCCCACTGTCCTCGGGCCAGATCGACGTCGACCGGTGTGTCCTCATGCATCCAGGGATTGATGGCGTACTGCACGGCGAAGTGTCTGGGTTCGCAGACAAGGAAGCGCCTCGATCGCGGCACACGGCTCATGGGCACAGAGGGGTTCCTCCGCTTTCCTGCGGTGTTGGGTGGGATACCTCAACGGTAGGAAGCGGAGGCCACTCTCGACAAGAATCAGTGATTGCGCGTCACCGCAGGGATGCTGCGTGTTCGGACCGGTCCGCGCACGATTGCTGCGCGGGTGGTCCGGAGGGGGCCCGCTACCGCTGTCCGCCGCGGGAAACGCTCACGCCCCCGGTTCCGGAGCGGGCTGGCTCGCCCCCGCCTCCGGGCTCTCCGGCAGCAGATGCGACAGCACCATGTAGCTGATCGTCTTGCGGATGAACGGCTCCACCCGGATCCGCTCCAGCACCTCCTCGAAGTGCTCCACGTCCCGGGCCCGCACATGCAGCAGCGCGTCCGCGCCACCGGTCACCGTCATGGCGGCTGTGATCTCGGGATGGTTGCGCATCACCTCCGCGAGCCGCCGGGGCGGGGCGGCGCCCTCGCAGTACACCTCCACGTACGCCTCCGTGCGCCAGCCCAGCGCGGCCGGTTCCACCGTCGCCGAGAACCCGGTGATCACGCCGGTCTCGCGCATCCGGTCGACCCGGCGCTTGACCGCGGTGGCGGAAAGGCCGACCGTCGCGCCGATCTCGGCGAAGCTCGTGCGGGCGTTCGCCATCAGAGCCGTGACGATCTTGCGGTCGAGATCGTCGAAGGGGGCGGACGTGGGTGTCATGCGGGCACTGTATCCAGCGGCGACGACCTGGCCCGCCGCATGTGCAGGCGTGCGAATTGCTCCTACACTCCGGGTTCATGCTGCGCGCCCTCGCCGTCGACGACGAACCGCCCTCCCTCGAAGAGCTGCTCTATCTGCTGGACGCCGATCCACGGGTGAGCAGCGTCGAGGGCGCGAGCGATGCCACGGCGGCGCTGCGCCGGATCAACCGCGCCCTGGAGAGCGGCCCCGACGGCGACGAGGGCATCGACGTCGTCTTCCTCGACATCCACATGCCAGGGCTCGACGGGCTCGACATGGCACGGCTGCTCGCCGGGTTCGCCAAACCGCCGCTCGTCGTCTTCGTCACCGCCCACGAGGGCTTCGCGGTGCAGGCCTTCGACCTGAAGGCCGTCGACTACGTCCTGAAGCCCGTACGCCGGGAACGCCTGGCCGAGGCCGTCCGCCGGGCCGTCGAGCAGATGGACGCGGCCCCGCTGATACCCGTGCACGAACCCGACCCGGACCACATATCCGTCGAGCTCGGGGGAGTCACCCGCTTCGTCGCCGTGGAGGACATCACCCACGTCGAGGCCCAGGGCGACTACGCGCGGCTGCACACCGCCCAGGGCAGCCACCTCGTCCGCATCCCGCTCTCCACCCTTGAGGAACGCTGGCGCTCGCGCGGTTTCGTCCGCATCCACCGCCGCCATCTCGTCTCCCTCGGCCACATCAGCGAACTCCGCCTGGACGCGGGTACCGTCAGCGTCCTGGTCGACTCGGTCGAACTGCAGGTCAGCCGCCGTCACGCACGCGAACTGCGCGACCTGCTGATGCGCCGGACCGCGAGCTGAGGAGACCCAGATGCCCCAGGACCCCACCGACCGCCGTGTCGTCGTCACCGGCCCACCGCGCCGTACGCGCCCGCTGAGCCGCTCCCGCCCGCGTACCGAGATCGACGAGCAGACCACGCTCGGGCACACCTACGTCCGCTCGCTGATGCGCTCCCAACTGCGTGCCGCGCTCACGGTGTTCGCCGTGCTCGTCCTTCTCGTGGGCCCGCTGCCGCTGGTGTTCGCGTCGATGGGCGACAGCTCCAGCCTGGAGTGGATCGTGCTCGGCTTCTGCGTCTACCCGCCGCTGGTGCTGCTCGCCCGCTGGTACGTACGCCGCGCCGACCGCAACGAGAAGGACTTCGTCCGCCTCGTCGAGGACCGCTAGCCCGAGACGGAGACCGAGACCGCGACGGAGACCCAGCCCGAGACCGAGACCCGCTGAGCCCATGAACGAGAGCACCGCGTGAGCGAGAGCAGCCCGTGAACGAGAACTACGCCGTCCCCGCGGTCGCGCTCGTGGTCGTCGCGACCGTCTTCGTCGGCGCCTTCGGCCTGCGCATATCCCGTACCACTTCGGACTTCTACGTGGCCTCGCGCACGGTCGGCCCCCGGCTGAACGCGGCCGCCATCAGCGGTGAGTACCTCTCCGCCGCCTCCTTCCTCGGCATCGCGGGCCTCGTCCTCGTCCAGGGCCCCGACATGCTCTGGTACCCGGTCGGCTACACCGCCGGCTATCTCGTCCTGCTGCTCTTCGTCGCGGCCCCGCTGCGCCGCTCCGGCGCCTACACCCTGCCCGACTTCGCAGAGGCCCGGCTCGCCTCGCAGGCCGTACGGCGGCTGGCCGGAGCCTTCGTCGTCGGTGTCGGCTGGCTCTACCTCCTGCCCCAACTCCAGGGCGCGGGGCTGACGTTGAACGTCCTGACCGGAGCCTCCAAGCCCCTCGGCGGCATCATCGTGGCCGTCGTCGTGGTCGCCACCGTAGCCGCGGGCGGCATGCGCAGCATCACCTTCGTGCAGGCCTTCCAGTACTGGCTCAAACTCACCGCCCTGCTGGTCCCCGCGCTCTTCCTCGTCCTCGCCTGGCAGGGCGACGGAGCCCCGGACCGCCCCTTCGACGAACCGGCCACGTTCCGCGAGCACCGGGTCGTCCGCATCGACGCCGGACTCGACCTCAAACTCGGCCAACCACTGAGCGTCACCGCGACGGGCACGGTCGACGGCGTGCGGTACGAGGACGATCGGGTCCGGCTCCCGGCGGGCGTCCACCGCATCGAACAGGGCACCCGGCTGACCTTCACCAAGGGCGACCCCGTCCCCGTCGCCGACCGAGGCAGCAACGGCGGCATGTCCACCTCCCTCGCCGCGGGCCGCGAGGAACGCCCGCTGTACGCCACGTACGGACTGATCCTCGCCACCTTCCTCGGCACCATGGGGCTGCCGCACGTCGTCGTCCGCTTCTACACCAGCCCGCACGGCGTCGCCGCCCGCCGCACCACCGTCGCCGTACTCGGCCTGATCGGCGCCTTCTATCTCCTGCCGCCTGTCTACGGAGCGCTGGGCCGCCTCTACGCCCCCGAGCTGACCCTCACCGGGGACGCGGACGCCGCCGTACTGCTGCTGCCCGACCGGGTGATCGGCGGGCTCGGCGGGGACCTGCTGGGCGCGCTGGTGGCGGGCGGGGCCTTCGCCGCGTTCCTGTCCACGGCGTCCGGCCTGACCATGGCGGTGGCGGGCGTGCTCACCCAGGACGTGCTGCCCTCACGCGGCGTACGGCACTTCCGGCTCGGCACGGTCCTCGCGATGATCGTGCCGCTCGCGGCCAGCTCGATCGTCGGCGGACTGCCGGTCGCGGACGCCGTGGGGCTCGCCTTCGCGGTGTCCGCCTCGTCCTTCTGCCCGCTGCTCGTCCTCGGCATCTGGTGGCACCGGCTCACCCCGCCGGGCGCCGCGGCCGGGATGCTCGTCGGCGGCGGCTCGGCGCTGCTCGCGGTCGCCGCCACCATGGCGGGCTTCCCGGGCACGGGCTCGCTGCACGCGCTCCTCGCCTGGCCCGCGCTCTGGTCGGTGCCCCTGGGCTTCCTGACGATGGTGCTGGTGTCCCTCGCGACACCCGGGCGGGTACCGGTCGGAACCGCCGCGATCCTCGCCCGCTTCCATCTGCCGGAGGAACTGGCCGGCGGACAGGTACGCACGGAGGTCAAGGCATGAGCGGTTTCCTGGCCGGGCTCTGCGTGGCCGTACTCCCGCTGCTGGCCGCCGGGTTCTGGCTCGGCCGGCGCACCTCCCGGCCGTCGAGCCTCGGCGGCCTCGGCACCCCCGTGGAGCACGCCACCTTCGAGACCCTGCACACCGCGTCGCTCGCCGCCCCGCCGCTGAGGGCAGGCCTGACCGGGGAGACGGCCCGCAAATCGGCGCGACGGCTGCGCACCCTGCTCGGCACCGACGCGCTCTGCCTCACCGACCAGGACACGGTCCTCGCCTGGGAGGGCGTCGGCGAACACCACCGGGACCAGATCATGGAGCGGCTGGGCGGCCCCCTGGAGACCGGCCGCGGCGAGGCCTTCCGACTCGACTGCGACGAGCCGTACTGCCCGCTGCGCTGGGCCGTCGTCGCCCCCCTCACCGTCGACGACCGGGTGCACGGGGCGCTCGTCGCCTGCGCGCCCCGCGAGTCGGCTGTGCTCGTGAGAGCAACCGGCGAGGTCGCCCGCTGGGTCTCGGTCCAACTGGAACTCGCCGACCTCGACCAGTCCCGTACGCGCCTGATCGAGGCCGAGATCAAGGCGCTGCGGGCCCAGATATCCCCGCACTTCATCTTCAACTCGCTCGCGGTGATCGCCTCGTTCGTCCGCACCGACCCCGAGCGCGCCCGCGAACTCCTCCTGGAATTCGCCGACTTCACCCGCTACTCGTTCCGCAGGCACGGCGACTTCACCACGCTCGCCGACGAACTGCACGCCATCGACCACTACTTGGCCCTGGTCAGGGCCCGCTTCGGCGACCGGCTCTCGGTCACCCTGCAGATCGCCCCCGAGGTACTCCCGGTCACCCTGCCCTTCCTCTGCCTCCAGCCACTCGTCGAGAACGCCGTGAAGCACGGCCTCGAAGGCGGCACGGGGAAGGTCGACAAGAGCCGCATCACCATCACCGCGCAGGACGCGGGCGCCGAGGCCCTCGTCGTCATCGAGGACGACGGCCCCGGCATGGACCCCGACCGGCTGCGCCGCATCCTGTCCGGCGAGGTCAGCCCCTCGGGCGGCATCGGCCTGTCGAACGTCGACGACCGGCTGCGGCAGGTGTACGGCGACGACTACGGCCTCGTCATCGAGACCGCGCTCGGCGCGGGCATGAAAATCACCGCCAGGCTGCCGAAATACCAGCCGGGCGTGCACTCGGCGGGACGACTGCCCCGCGAATGAGCCCCCCGGGCACAGGACCGCCGAAGCTGCCCGGGGGACGAGGCGCGGAGTGCGTCAGGTGGGGCGCGACACCACCATGGCCAGCGTGATCAGACCGAGCACGACCCAGCCGAACCACAGCCAGCCGCTGCTCCCGAGCGCCACCGTGTAGGCCGTGACCACCACCAGTCCGCCTACGGTGAGCACTCCCATGGTCTTCGTGGAACCGGGCATCGCAACACCCTCCTCATGGTTCGTCTTTCTCCATGGTGCCCCCGTCTTTGCGAATTGCAGTGCAGACAACGAAATGTGTGCCCGACTGCCAGGCGCTCTCGCCCACCCAGGAGGAGGATTCGTAGACGTTCGGGTCGTGTCCGTAGTCGTTCGGCGGCATCTCCCGCTGGCAGGCCTCGGTCGCCTCGTCCCGCGCCTGTTCCAGGGTCTTGTCGAGGCCCATCTTCAGGAAATCGAGCACCTTCTCCTTGTGGGGGCCCTTGCAGGAGACCAGCCTGGCGCTCTCGTCGGAGAGCGCGTCCAGGCAGTCCCGCTTCTGCATGGTGGCCGTGTCGGTGAAGCGTGTGCCCAGCTTCCGGTGGTCACCGAGCGGGCCGTACACCGCGTTGCCGCGCGCGTCCAGTAGCAGGCATGCGACGCGACGCCCGGCGGCGTCGAAGCCGTCGACGGTCGGGATCGCGGCGTACGAGCGTACGCTCGCGAGCCGGCTACTGGTCAGCTCGGTGCGTTGTGCGCACTGGGCGGCGCCGCTCGTGCGTGCCGCGTCGGCGGACGCGGCCTCGAAGACCGCCATCACCTGGCCTTCGTTGTCATTGCTGCCGCACGACACCACCCTGAGCCCCGGCTGCCCGGTGAAGGGGGTGCCCGTCTTCCAGTCGGCGTCCACGCAGTCCCCGTCCTTGAGCGGGTCGGTGAGCCCGACGATCTCCCCGTACGGCTTCCCGGCACCCTTGCCCGGCAGGTACGCCATCGCGTACCAGGTCCCGCCGCCCGCCAGGGCCAGCCCGAGCGCGGTCGCCAGTACGGCCTTGAGGACGCGGTGGCGCGGGCGGCGCCTGCTGGTGGTGGCCGGGGGAGGCCCGTACCCCTGCCCGGTCGGCCACGGGGCGGCGGGCCCCTGCCCGGGCGGCGGCCAGGCCGCGGGGTTCTGCCGGCCGGGCGCCGCCGAGGACTCCTGCGCGGCCGACGGCGCGTACCACTGCGAGCCGTTCGCGTGGCTCTGCGAGGGCCCGGGTGGCTCGGGGGCACGGGGTGCGGCCGTATGGGTGGGTCCGCCCGCCCAGGGCGGCTCCGAGCCGGGGTCGAACTGGGTCCGGGGATGCGACTGCGGCGTCAGGATCGCGGACAGCGCGCCCTCGGCCTCCTCCGCGGTGATCCGGTGGACGGGGTTCTTGGTGAGCATGGCCGCCAGGAGCGATTCCAGCGCGCCCGCGCGCAGCGTCGGGCGCGGCTCCTCCAGTACGACGGCGGTGAGCGCCGCGAGCCCCGTATCGCGGTCGAAGGGGCCGTAGCCCTCGACGGCGTAGTAGAGCGTGCAGCCCAGCGAGAACAGGTCCGCGGCGGCGGTGGGCGGCCCGCCCTGGGCCCGCTCGGGCGCCAGATACCCGGCGGTGCCCACCAGCACGGAGGTCTGCGTGTACCGCGTCTCGCCGCCGTCCGGCTGCACGGAGATGCCGTAGTCCGTGAGCAGCACCCGGGCGTACGGCGACCCGGCGCGGTCCGGGGCCAGCAGGATGTTGGCCGGTTTCACGTCCCGGTGCATGACGCCCCGCTCGTGCCCGGCGGTCAGCGCGTCGAGCACGGCGAGTCCGACGCGGGCGCACTCGGCGGGGGCCAGCGGCCCGCGCCGGGTGACCAGGGCGTGCAGGTCGAGCGCGCCCGGCACGTACTCCATGACGATCCAGGGCAGCCCCTCGTGCTCCAGGACGTCGTGCACGGTCACCACATGCGGGTGGCCGCGCAGCCCCGCGGCGTGCCGGGCCTCGGCACGGGCCCGGGCGACCCTGGCCGAGCGGTCGCCCTCCTCGCCCGGGTTGCGGAACACGATCTCCTTGAGCGCGACCTCGCAGGCCAGCCGCTGGTCGTGGGCGAGCCAGACATGTCCCATGCCGCCGCTGCCCAGCTGGTTCAGCAGTAGGTACCGGCCGGCGATGACCCGGCCGACTCCCGACTGCGGTGATCCTGATGCCATCCGGTCACTCCCGGGGTTTCGGCTCTGGGTGGGCTTACGCCGGACCGACAGCGGACTCGCCCGGGGCCGTCGCACTGGACGAGCCGGGTTCGCCCGACGCGGGTTCACTGGTCACCGGCTCGCTCCGGGTGGGTTCGACGGAGGTCGGCCCCGCGGATGTGGGCTCCGCGGAGGTCGGCTCGACGGTGGGCGGCGTGCTCGACGTGGTGGGAGTGGTCGGGACGGCCGTCGTGGGTTCGATCGTCGTGGGTTCGCCGGTGGTGGGCCGGTCGGTGGTGGGCTCGCTCGACGTCGGGCCGCCCGTGTCCGGATCCTTCGTCGTGGGGCCGCTCGATGTCGGGTCGTCCGTGGTCGGCCCGTCCGTTGTGGGCCCGTCCGTGGTCGGTCCCTCGGTGGTCGGCCCGCCTGACGTCGGGTCGTCCGACTTCGGGTCGTCCGTGGCCGGCCCGTCGGTCGGGTCCGACTCCGGAGGCGTACCCGGCTCCTCGCCGCCGTCCGCGACGCTCAGGGCCACTGCCTCCCCGAACCGCAACTCGGTCCCCGGCCCCGGATCGGAGCCCGTCACCGGCGCGTCCCCCGCGGGGAGTCCGTCGGAGAAGGTTGCCGCAAGGCCGAGCTCGGACAGCCGCTGACTGGCCTGGTCGAAGGTCATCCCCGCCACGCGCGGCACCGCGTGCTGCTCCGTCGCGTCGAACGGCTCGTCGTTCTCGCCCGAGCTGCCGACGGGGCGGTTGATGCCCTGGTCCGGGTTGTCCACGTCGATCAGGGCGATCTGCTCCAGCGGCTGGGGCGAGGGCTTGACGGTCACCACGTCGGACTTCTCGTAGCCGTCCCACTTTTTGTTGCCGTCCTCGAACTTGACCGAGATCTTCCCGGGATCCTTGTCGAAGGACTGCAAGGGATTTCCGCACGAGCACTTCACGGCGGGAAGTCCCTGGTCGTTCACCAATACCGCGATCCCGGCCTCCAGCAATGCGTCGAAGGCGACAGCCTTGCCCTTTTTGTAGTCGTGGTTCTTCACGAGGGTGTCGTGACGCAGCAGAACGGGTGTGAGGTCGTCGATGTACCCCTCGATCCGATCAGGTGTAATGCCCACGATGCGGGCCCATTCCCGGGCCTTTTGACGGTTCCTGGGATCGGTGAGGAAATCCTTGAGACGGTCGATGTCACAGACCTTGGGCTTCTGCGTACCCCCGTACAGACCAGGGGTGTTGCCCTGCTGCAGGCCGCTGTGCGGTTCCTCCGGCCTGAGCTTCGTCTCGTCGGTGCCGAGCGAGCCGTCCTCTTCGAAAAAAGGTGCGAGTGACGGCACTCCGGCCGCGACGGCCCTCACCGCGAACAGGCGTTGTTCCGTGCATCCGCTGAGGATCACCGCAGCGGCGAGCAGCACGGCAAGCCTTCGGACCACGGTTTTTCCGGTCCTCAGCAAGCATGCGTGAATTGTCATGACCGCTCCCCCCAGCGGATCCCCCGTAACCCTGCAGAGCGGAAGCAGGGCGTCACGCATCATGCTACTGAATGGAAAAGCCTTTCAGTCAAGGGGAATTCCCAGTGTGTACGGAGTGACCGAAAGGGGAAAAGGGGCTCAGTTACCGCGTGCGTTGAGTGAGGCCAGATAGGCGTTGTATGCCTCGAGTTCCTTGTCGCCGTCACGGTCGGCGGCCCGGTCGGCGCGCCGCGCCTGCCGCTCCTCGGAGCGATGCCACTGGAAGAGCAGCGCGAGGAGCACGAGCACGGACGGGATCTCGCTGAACGCCCAGGCGATACCGCCCGCCGCGGTCTGGTCGGCGAGCGCGTCGATGCCGAGCGAGGCGGGGGGGGTCTTGTACGTCTGGACCATCGGCTCGGACGCCATCATCAGGGCGATGCCGAAGAACGCGTGGAACGGCATGCCCGCGAACAGCTCCAGCATCCGCATCAGATAGCCGGGCCGGTGCGGACCGGGATCGACGCCCATGATCGGCCAGAAGAACACCAGGCCGACGGCGAGGAAGTGGCACATCATCGCGATGTGGCCCGTCTTGGAGTCCATCAGGAAGTCGAAGATCGGGGTGAAGTACAGCGCGTACAGGCTCGCGATGAACAGCGGGATCGTGAACGCCGGATGCGTGACGACCTTCATGAGGCGGCTGTGCAGGAACATCAGGAGCAGCTCGCGCGGCCCCTTGCGGTCGCGGCCTGCCGTCGGCAGCGCGCGCAGGGCGAGCGTGATGGGCGCGCCGAGCAGGATGAGGATCGGCGACAGCATGCTGATCACCATGTGCTGCACCATGTGCACGCTGAACATGACCATGCCGTAGTCGTTGAGCCCGGTGCACAGCACGAGCATGACGCTCAGGACGCCGACGACGAACGCCACGGTCCGCCCGACCGGCCAGGCATCACCGCGCCGGACCAGCCGCACCACACCCCACGCGTACAGCGCGAGCCCCAGGAGGCAGGCCACGAGGAAGAACGGGTCCGGCGACCAAGCGAGCCCCCGCCCCAGCGTGAACGGCGGCAGATCCATGGTCATGCCATGCCCGCTGTGATCCATCCGCCGGCTCCTGTTTCATACGGGTTGCACTGTCTGTCCGCACCAGACTAGAACCGCCCCCGGCGAGGCTTGCGGCCGGGGGCAGGTTCTTTTAGGGGCGCGGGGCTGTGTCGATATGCGGCTCCGCCGCGTGGGCGCGATCAGCCACGGGCGACCCGCAGCCTACGAACGACCCGCAGTCCTACGGTGCTCTCCGCGGAGTGTCAGAGAACGCACTCCGCTTCCGCGTACCGCTCATCCGGAACCGTCTTCAACGTCTCCACGGCCTCCGCCAGGGACACCATCACGATGTCCGTCCCCCGAAGAGCCGTCATCTTGCCGAACTCCTCCCGATGCACGGCCTCCACCGCATGCCACCCGAACCGAGTGGCGAGCACCCGGTCGTACGCGGTGGGTGTACCCCCGCGCTGGACATGCCCGAGGATCACCGGCCGGGCCTCCTTGCCGAGGCGCTCCTCCAGCTCGATGGAGAGCTGCCGGGCGATACCCGCGAAGCGCTCGTGCCCGTAGACGTCCTTGCGGCCCTCGTCGTAACTCATCGTGCCCTCGCGAGGCTTCGCACCCTCCGCAGCCACGACGATCGCGAACCTCTTCCCGGCCGAGAACCGCTCGCCGACTTTCGCGGCCAACTCCTCGATGTCGAAGGGCCGTTCCGGCACGACGATGGCGTGCGCACCCGCGGCCATGCCCGAGTGCAGGGCGATCCAGCCGGTGTGGCGGCCCATGACCTCGACGATAAGGACGCGCTGGTGGGACTCGGCGGTGGTCTTCAGCCGGTCCAGGGCCTCGGTGGCGACACCGACGGCCGTGTCGAAGCCGAAGGTGACGTCCGTGACCGCGATGTCGTTGTCGATGGTCTTCGGCACACCGACGATCGGCAGGCCGCCGTCCGACAGGAGACGGGCCGCTTTGAGCGTGCCCTCGCCGCCGATCGGGATGATCGCGTCGAGCCCGAGTTCCTCGACATGCCCCTTGGCCCGCTCCACACCGTCACGCAGATGCGCGGGCTGGACACGGGAGGAACCGAGGATGGTGCCGCCGCGAGCAAGGATGCCGCTCACCGCGTCGAGGTCGAGCTTGAGGTAGTCGCACTCCAGGAGGCCTTTCCAGCCGTCGCGGAAGCCGATGACCTCGTCGCCGTGGTCGACGACGGCACGGTGTACGACGGACCGGATGACGGCGTTCAGGCCGGGGCAGTCGCCGCCGGACGTGAGGACACCAATACGCATAGCCCGAAATACCTTCTCAACGTGGGCCGGGAACCGGACCACGCTGTCCGGCGGGACGCCGCCACCCTACCGGCGGCAGGGGGCGGGTCCGCATCGTGCGTCCGCCTGCTGGACGTCCCCGCACAGGTGAGCGGACGCCCCGCCAGACGGGCCCCGACCGTGGGGTCAGGCGGGCTGCTGAGCAGCCGCGATGCGCTCCGAGCGCAGCGCCTCGTACCAGCGGTCGTCGATCGGGGGCAGCGCGTTGACGTCCAGGGCCAGCTTCAGCAGCAGGTCCGCGATCAGCGGGTTACGGGCGAGCACCGGCCCGTGCATGTACGTGCCGAAGACCGTGTCGTTGTACGCGCCCTCCGTGCCGTCGCCCGTGCCGTTGCCCTTGCCGAGCCGCACGTTCGCGAACGGGCGGGCCGTGGGGCCGAGGTGGGTGATGCCCTGGTGGTTCTCGAAGCCGGTGAGGGGAGGCAGCCCCAGCCGCGCGTCGATGTCGCCCAGCACGTCACCGACGCACCGCTCGCCCTCGCCGCGGGTGGAGTGCACGTCGAGCAGGCCGAGGCCCGGCTCGCGCTGGCCCAGGTCGTTGATGAACTCGTGGCCGAGGATCTGGTAGCCCGCGCACACCGAGAACACGATCGCGCCGTTGCCGACCGCGCGGTGCAGACCGCCGTCGCGGCGCAGCCGCTCGGCCGCGAGCCGCTGCGGCCGGTCCTCGCCGCCGCCGATGAGGTAGATGTCACCGGAGGTGGGGATCGCCTGGTCGCTGCGTACGTCGAGACGGGCCACGTCCAGACCGCGCTGCCGGGCCCGGCGCTCGACGACGAGGGCGTTGCCCTGGTCGCCGTACGTGCTCAGCAGGTCCGGGTAGATCCACACGAGACGCAGGCTGTTGTCACTCATCTTCTTCGTCCTTCGTGGCTCAGTTGCCGACACGACGCCTCAGGTCCTGGAAAGCGGTGTAGTTCGCGACGACCTCGATGCGTCCGGGCGGCGCCAGCCGTACGGCCTGGTCGAGGTTCTCGCAGACCTGGAACTGCTGGTTCGCCACCTCTAGGCGCACGGCGAGGTCCAGTTTGCGGTCGCCGAGAACGAAGATCGGGTGACCGGTGAGCTGTGTGTAGTCGACGTCCCACAGCCAGGACGTGTCGGTGCCGTCGGCGCCGCGCGCGTTCACCGAAAGGATCACCGGAGTCGGCGGCGGGTCGATCAGGGAGAACGTCTCCAGCCAGCCCGCCGGGTTCTTGGCGAGCAGCAGGCGCAGGTCGCGCTGCATGAACTGGACCACGTCGTAGCGGCCGGCCACCGCCTGCACCTGGTACATGCGTTCCAGGGCGACCTGCGGAGGCACGCCGAAGACGGCGGCGACGGCGGCCGACGACGCGGCGTTCGCCTTGTTGGCGCGGCCCGGCAGCTGGAGGTGGATCGGCCAGGCGGAACCGTGCGGGTCGAGGACGTGGTCGCCGGAGAGCGCCCAACTCGGCGTGGGACGACGGAAACCGCAGTCGCCGCAGAACCAGTCGTCACCGGGGCGCTGCATCACCCCGCCGCAGGACGGGCAGGACCAGGCGTCGTCCTTCCACATCTGACCGGCGGCCACCCACACCACGTTCGGCGAGGAGGAAGCGGCCCACACGACCAGCGGGTCGTCCGCGTTGGCCACGACGACGGCCTTCGAGCCCGCCAGGCCCTCACGCCAGTGCTCGGCCATCATGCGGGTCTCGGCCGCACGGTCGAGCTGGTCGCGGGAGAGGTTGAGCAGGGCGATGCACTTGGGATCCGTGTCCCGCGCCACACCGGAGAGGTACTTCTCGTCCACCTCGATGACCGCGTACCGCGATTCCGAGCCGCCGGCCAGCGCGGAGGTGATGCCGGCAGGCATGTTCGCCCCCAGCGCGTTCGAGACGACGGGGCCCGCCGCGCGCAGCGCCTCCGCGATCAGGCGCGTCGTGGTGGTCTTGCCGTTGGTGGCCGACACCAGGATGACGTCCAGGTGCTGGGCCAGACTGGCCAGGAGGTCGGGGTCGAGTTTGAGTGCCACCCGGCCGCCGATCACCGATCCGCTGCCACGGCCCGCGGCGCGTGACGCCGCTGCGACCGCCTTGCCCGCCGTCACGGCCAGCTTGGCCCGCGGCGACAGCGGGTCCGAGTTGCCTGCCATCAGTTCCCGATCCTCCTTGCGTACGGCGCCGCGCCCTGCTCCCGGCAACGTGTGGCCCTCAGCCTATCGAGATCCACTCACCGGCCCGAATCGCGGCACCACCCCGGCACCCGCGCGACATTGAGGACCGTACCCTTGCCGCCATGCGACACGGCTCGATCCCGGGCGCCCGAGGGCGCGTTCTTCCTCTGTCTTTGCTCGGCGACCCCGTGTTGCACACACGGTGTGAAGAAGTCACGGAGTTCGGGCCTCAACTGGCGCGGCTGGTCGAGAACATGTTCTCGACGATGTATGCCGCGCAGGGCGTCGGTCTTGCCGCGAACCAGGTCGGCGAATCGTTGCGGGTCTTCGTATACGACTGCCCCGACGACGAGGAGCGGCGGCACGTGGGGCACGTGGTGAACCCGCGGCTCGTCGAGGCGGACGGGCTGGTGCTGCGGGGGCCCGAGGGGTGCCTCTCGCTGCCGGGTCTTGAGGCGGGCACCGAGCGGTACGACCACGCCGTGGTGGAGGGGTTCACCGTGGACGGCGAACCCGTGCGGATCCATGGCACCGGCTGGTTCGCCCGCTGCCTTCAGCACGAGTGCGATCACCTTGACGGTGGGTTGTACGTGGACCGGGTCAGCGGTTGGCGCCGCCGAAAGGTGATGTGGCAGGCCTCGCGGGCTTCTTGGGGGCGTTGACGCTCCGCTGGGGTGCGGCGTCGGGTGCGGGTGAGTGGGGGCTGGTCGCGCAGTTCCCCGCGCCCCTAAAAGATTGCGCAGTTCCCCGCGCCCCTTCAGGGGCGCGGGGAACTGCGCGAGCGGCCCCCACCGGCCCGCAGCCAACGAACCGCACATCCAGAACGAACCGCACAGCCAGCGGAACGCTAAAAGGCCGGGCCACCCAACTTGTCGCCCGCGGCGGCCAGCCGACCCCACAGCAGGTCCGCCAAGGCGCGGACCAACTCCGCCCGGGCGCAGGGGCGTTCCCCCAGCCACCAGTCGCCCGCGGCATGCATCATGCCGACGATCCCGTGGCCCCAGACACGCGCGAGCTGCTGGCTGTCCGGGCCGAGATCGACGCGCTCCTCGATGACCTCGGCGAGCTCCTCGCCCATGCGGCGCAGCAGGGGAGCGGAATGCTGCCCGGCGTCGAAGCCCTGGTCGCTCTGCGGGCCGCCCTCGGACGGATGCATCAGGAAGCGGTACACCTGCGGGCGTGCCTCGATCGCCGCGAGGTAGGTGTCGAGCGTGGCCTCGACCCGCTCCCGGCGCTCGGCCGGTGCGTCCAGGGCCGCGCGCAGCGCTCCGAGGAGGGCGTCCGTGTGCCGCTTGGCGAGGGCCGCGTACAGTCCACTCTTGTCGCCGAAGTGGCGGTACAGAATCGGCTTGGTGATGCCCGCCTCCGCCGCGATGGCGTTCATCGACGCACTGGGGCCGTCGCGGAGCACCACCCGGTCGGCGGCCTCCAACAGCTCGCGCCGTCGCCGGTCGGCGGACCTCTGTTGGTCGGTCCGCTGCGTGGTGTCCATGTGCTCTCCCCACCCGTGCTTGTTCGGTGACGCCTGCGCAACGTAACACCCGCACACGATTCTGCCTCGAACGGGCTGCCGAGCGGGAACGGGGAGTTGACATTTCCTACCAGCCGGTAACAAGCTACGGTTACCGCAAGTAACACGTGAGTGCAGCGCTGGAGGGGACATGGCCGAGTTCACCATGGAGCTCAACGACGAACAGAAGGAGGTCCGGGACTGGATCCACGGGTTCGCCGCTGACGTCATCCGCCCCGCGGCCGCCGAATGGGACGAGCGCGAGGAGACTCCCTGGCCGGTCATCCAGGAGGCCGCCAAGGTCGGCATCTACTCCCTGGACTTCTACGCCCAGCAGTACTTCGACCCCACCGGCCTCGGCATACCCATGGCGATGGAGGAGCTGTTCTGGGGCGACGCGGGCATAGCCCTGTCGGTAGTCGGCACCGGCCTCGCCGCGGTGGGCGTCCTCGCCAACGGCACCGAGGAGCAGATCGGTACCTGGATCCCCCAGATGTACGGCGATGCCAACGATGTCAAGGTCGCCGCCTTCTGCTCCTCCGAGCCCGACGCCGGTTCCGACGTCGCCTCGATGCGTACGCGTGCCGTGTACGACGAGGCCAAGGACGAGTGGGTGCTCAACGGCACGAAGACCTGGGCGACCAACGGCGGCATCGCCAACGTCCATGTCGTGGTCGCGGTGATCGACTCCGAGCTGGGGTCCAAGGGCCACGCGTCCTTCATCATCCCGCCGAACACCCCCGGTCTGTCCCAGGGCCAGAAGTTCAAGAAACACGGCATCCGCGCCTCGCACACCGCCGAGGTCGTACTGGAGGACGTTCGCGTTCCCGGCTCCTGCCTGCTCGGCGGCAAGGAGAAGCTCGACGAGCGCCTCGCCCGCGCACGCGAGAGGGTCAGGGCCGGTGGCGGCGAGCGGCTGAAGAACGCGGCGATGGCCACGTTCGAGGCGTCCCGCCCGGCCGTCGGCGCCATGGCGGTCGGCACCGCCCGGGCCGCCTACGAGGTCGCCCTCGACTACGCCAAGACGCGTTCGCAGTTCGGCCGCCCGATCATCGACAACCAGGGTGTCGCCTTCCAGCTGGCCGATATGCGTACGTCCATCGACGCGGCGCGGCTGCTCGTGTGGCGCGCCTCCTGGATGGCGGTCAACGGGAAGCAGTTCACCTCGGCCGAGGGCTCGATGTCGAAGCTCTTCGCCAGCGAGACGGCGAAGAAGGTCACCGGGCAGGCGATCCAGATTCTCGGCGGCAACGGGTATACCCGGGAGTACCCGGTCGAGCGGATGCATCGGGATGCGGCCATCTACACGATCTTTGAGGGCACGAGTGAGATCCAGCGGTTGGTGATCGCGCGCACCCTGTCAGGAATGCCGATCCGCTAGCGCCCCTTCAGGGGCGCGGGGAACTGCGCGACCAGCCACACACGACCCGCAGCCTGCCGACAACAGGAAATCACCGGTGTTTCAGAGGTGTGAGCTGCTCGATGTCGTACCGCGAGCGCAGCTCCTCGATTGCGTCGTGGTCCGGTGGGCCGCCCGCGTCCAGGATCTCCAGCAGCTCCTCGAAATACCGCTCGTGATCCGGTGGCGGGGACGCCTGGAAGAACATCTTGGCCGGATCCCCCGTGGGATTGGCGAACGCGTGCGGGCAACCGGGCGGTACGACGATCACCGTGCCCGGCGTCGCCCGTACCACCTGGTTGCCCGAACCCGACTGCCAGCGCTGCCAGTTGTCGGGCGTGCGGACGAGTGGCTCGAAGGCGAGCACGTCCAGCTCGCCTTCGAGCACGTAGAACAGCTCCTCGCTGCGCGAGTGGACGTGCGCGCCGACGTCGAAGCCCGGCGGGACGACGACCTCGAAGCTGGACGCCGTCCGGGAGTGCGTGCCGGTCACCTTGAAGGTCACGTGCTGGGCCGGGGTACGGACCGTACGACCGTGACCGGGCGGGACCAGCAGGCCCTCGGGCGGCGGCGTGAGCGCGGTCACCAGGTGACGGGCAGGGCCTCGGGCCCGCGGATCAGCGCGCCGCGCCGCCACGGCACCTCGTCCTCCGAGACCGACAGACGCAGCGTCGGGATCCGGTCCAGGAGCGTGTTCACGATCAGCTCCTGCTCCATACGGGCCAGCATGCCGCCCACGCAGTAGTGCGGACCGTGCCCGAACGCCAGGTGCGGGTTGGTGTCGCGCTCGAAGTCGATCCGGTCGGGGTCCGGGAAGACCTCCGGGTCACGGTTGGCGGCCAGGTACGAGACGTAGATCGGGTCGCCCTTGCTGATCCTTACGCCCCTGAGCACCACGTCCTCCGTGGCGATGCGGGACAGGCCGACGGCGTTGCGGTGCGGGATGTACCGCAGCAGTTCGTCGAGGGCCCCCGGGCGCAGCTCCGGCTCGTCGCGCAGCCGGTCGAAGAGGGCGGGCCGGGTGAGAAGGACGTACAGCATCTGGCCCGTGTTGTTCGTCACGGCCTCGCCGCCGATCTGGATCGGGCCCGCGAGTGCCATCGCCTCCTCCTCGGTGATGTCGCCCCGGCCCACCGCCGCGCCCAGCAGCGAGGTCACGTCCTCGCCGGTCGCGCCGCGCCGCTCGGCGATCAGCTTGGCGAAGTACGCCTCCATGTCCCGCTTGGCCTGCTCGCTGACCTTCGCCCCCTGGGAGGAGGAGAGGATCGCCTGCGTCCATGTGTGGAGCGTGTGCCGGTCGGTGGCCGGGACGCCCATGAGCTCGCAGATGACGGTGATCGGGAACGGGGCCAGGACACGGTCGATGAGGTCGGCGGGCGGTCCGTCCCGCAGCATCTCGTCCACCATCCCCTCAAGCGTCTGCTGGGCGTTGGCGCGCAGCCGCTCGATACCGCGCGTGGTGAACGCGGCGTTCACCGCCCTTCGCAGACGGCCGTGGTCGGGCTTGTCGACGAAGTTCATCGCGCTCGACTGCGGGATGAAGTGCGGTGCCAGCCGGGTGACTTCGCGGCCGATCACCCCCGCGCGGCTGAACCGGGGGTCGTTCGTGACCAGCCGTACGTCCTCGTAGCGCGTGACCAGCCAGGCCCAGCCCTCGCCGTTGGGCAGCTGGATCCGGTTGATGGGGCCCTCGCGCATCAGCTCGGACAGGACGGGGTCGAAGTCGACCCCCGTCAGGTCCAGGGCCGGCCAGTGCCGTACCGGAGGCGCCGCCGTCGTCTCTTCGCTCATGGTCATGTCATGCCGTTTCTTCGTCTGAACGGTGCCAGCGGCCCAGGGCCATCTCGGCCGTGATCCCCGGCCCGAAGCCGGCGAGCAGTCCGCGTGCCTGATGGTGGGAGCCGCCCTCGTCGAACAGCCGGCGCAGCGCGTCCAGGACGACGGCGCTGGCGATGTTCCCGTACTCGGTGAGCGTCGCCCGGCTGAACCGGAAGGCCTCCGGTGCCACTTGGAGGAACGTGCTGAGGTCGTCG
Source organism: Streptomyces sp. NPDC058697 (assembly GCF_042715345.1). Taxonomy (NCBI): domain Bacteria; kingdom Bacillati; phylum Actinomycetota; class Actinomycetes; order Kitasatosporales; family Streptomycetaceae; genus Streptomyces; species Streptomyces sp. NPDC058697. Next base: position 146,997 of record NZ_JBHXSU010000008.1, on the reverse strand, counting down.
AGGATCCGCGGACCACCGGCGTGGATGATGTAGAAGTCCAGGTCGGAGGCGTCCCAGCCGTGCAGACCCGCCAGGTCCTGCAGCGCCGGGGCGAGCGGCTCCATCGTGGTCGGCACCCGCTTGTCCAGCAGGAAGTGGAAGCCGGTGGCCCGGACGTCGTACATGATCCAGTCCTCGGTCTTGGGGATCAGGTACGAGCCGTTGCGCTCCAGGCGGATGCCCTCGCCGCCCCGTCCGCGGACGACGGCCGCGGCTATCCCGTCCCCGAAGAGGCCGTTGCACAGCAGCGAGCCGACGCCCAGGTCGGTCGGCTGGTAGCACAGCGAGCAGAACTCGCAGGCCACGATGAGGGCGTTGGCCTCGGGGTAGGCCGTGCAGAAGTCGTGCGCCCGGTTGATCGCCGCGCCCCCGGCGGCGCAACCGAGCTGCGCTATCGGCAGCTGGCGCGTGTCGCTGGAGAACTCCATGGAGTTGATCAGCCAGGCCGTCAGCGAGGGCATCATGAAGCCCGTGCACGAGACGTAGATGATCACGTCGATGTCGGCGGCCAGGACCCCCGCGTCGTCGAGCGCCCGCTGGACGACCGCCGGCACCCGGGCCTTCGCCTCGGCCTCGTAGACCTTGTTGCGCTCCTCGAAGCCCGGGTGCTTCAGGGTTTCCTCGATGGGCTGCACGATGTGCCGCGTGCGTACGCCGGTGTTCTCGATCAGCCGGAGCGCGAGCGGCAGCTGGGGGTGATCGGGATGACGGGAGCGCGCCAGCTCCAGCGTCTCCTCCATCGTGATCACGTATTCCGGAACGGACACCGCGGGTCTGCACAAAGTCGCCATGTGCCTGCGCCTTCTCTCGCCCGCCGGGAACTCCCTCTCCTCGGCGGAAGGGTGGTTCCACCACGATCACCCGGCGGGGCGCGGATATCGCGCCGGATTACTCCAGATCGGGGACCCCGGGGTCGGCGTGGCACTCTGGTCGCAGGGTCAGCGAGTCAGCCGAACCGAAGGAGTACGCGATGACGCGGACGGCCAGGGAACTGCTGGAGAGCACCACCGGAAAGCTCGCCCCCGACCCCCACGCCAACCGTCTCCTCCCGCTGATCGCCCGGGGCGCGGCCCGCCGCGACACGCTCGCGGCCCTCGCCCTCGAACAGCGCCATGTCATCGCAGCGGACCGCCGCGCGTTCCTCCACCTGGCCGAACGGTCGGCGGCGGAGGGAACGACCGCCGGCCCCGAGTGCGCGGCCTTCTTCGGCATGCTCGCGGAGGGCGAGACGCTGGCCCAGGACCGGCTAGGGGCGTACGCGGCGGCCTGCGGCGTGGACACGGCACGGGAGGCGGCGTACGAGCCCCTCGCCGACTGCCAGGCCTACCCCGCGTACGTCGCCTGGCTGGCCCTGAACGGCTCACCGGCCGAGGTGGTCCTCGCCCTCAGCGCCAACTTCGCGGCCTGGGGCGGCTATTGCGCCACGATCGCCGACTCCCTGCGCGACCACTACGGCTTCGACGATGCCTCTTGTGGCTTCTTCGACTTCTTCGCCGAGCCGTCACCCGAGCTGGAGCAGCGAGCCTTGTCGGCCGTGCAGGCAGCCCTCGACGCGGGGAGGATCGATGAGGGCCGGGTCCACCGGTATGGCGGCTTGCTGCAGGCCGCCGAGACGCGGTTCTGGCACACCTTGTGGGAGCAGGACAACCGTGCCCCGTAGGGGCGCGGGGAACTGCGCGACCAGCCACAACGAGCCCGCAGCGTTCAGACGACCTGCAAACTCCTAGCCGGACGCACTCCCACTGCTGTGCGCAATGCACGCCACATCAATCCGGTCGGCAAGCTTCGCAAGCTCGATCGTGAGCGCGGCGACGGTGTCCTCGTCGAGCCCGTCCTGCCCCGCTTCCACAAGATGCAGCCACCGACCACCCATCGTTCGCAGGAGCTTGCTCACGTCGGCCGCGGAAACCTGCAAGGTACCGCGGTCGTCGACGATCAGAGGCAGGGTCACTTCGCGGTTCACAGTGGGGATCGTAGCTCCGGAACGCTCACGCTCCGTGCCATACGGTGGTGATGTTGCAGAACTCTCGGATTCCGTGTCCCGACAGCTCACGCCCGTAACCGGACCTCTTCACCCCGCCGAACGGGAACGCCGGGTGGGAGGCCGTCATCCCGTTGACGTACACGCCGCCCGCCTCCAGATCGCGTACGAAACGGTCGATCTCGGTCTCGTCGCGGGTCCAGACGTTGGAACTCAACCCGAACGGCGTGTCGTTGGCGATCGCCACGGCCTCGTCGAGATCGGCGGCGCGGTAGAGCGTCGCCACCGGTCCGAAGGCCTCCTCCAGGTGGATGCGCATCTCGGGGGTGATGTCGGCGAGGACGGTCGGCGGGTAGTACCAGCCGGACCCGTCGGGACGCTCGCCGCCGCACAGGACGGTCGCGCCGCTCTCGACGGCGTCGTCGACGAGTTCCTCCAGGTCGCCGCGGCCCTGTTCGGTGGAGAGCGGGCCGACGTCCGTGTTCTCGTCCAGGGGGTCGCCCACCGTCAGGGCCTTCATGCCCGCGGTGAAGCGCTCGGCGAAGGCGTCGAAGACGTCCGTGTGCACGATGAACCGCTTGGCGGCGATGCACGACTGTCCGTTGTTCTGGACGCGGGCCGTCACGGCGATCTGCGCCGCCCGGTCGACGTCAGCCGACGGCATCACCACGTACGGGTCGCTGCCGCCGAGCTCCAGGACCGTCTTCTTGACCTCGTCCCCGGCGACGGAGGCGACCGCGCGGCCCGCCGGTTCGCTGCCGGTCAGGGTGGCCGCCTTGACCCGCGGATCGCGCAGGATGTCCTCGACCGCGCCCGAGCCGATGAGCAGTGTCTGGAAACAGCCCTCCGGGTAGCCCGCCCGGCGGAACAGGTCCTCCAGGTAGAGGGCGGTCTGCGGGACGTTCGAGGCGTGCTTGAGCAGGCCGACGTTGCCCGCCATCAGCGCGGGCGCGGCGAAGCGGATCACCTGCCAGAGCGGGAAGTTCCACGGCATGACCGCCAGGACCGGGCCGAGCGGGCGGTAGCGCACGAGGACGCGGGAGGCGCCGGAGTCCTTGGCGTCGGACGGGTCGCCCTCCTCGTCGGCGAGGAGTTCCTCGGCGTGGTCGGCGTACCAGCGCATCGCCTTCGCGCACTTGGCGGCCTCCGCGCGGGCCTGTTTGACCGGCTTGCCCATCTCCGTCGTCATCACGCGGGCGATGTCCTGCGCGTCGCCTTCCAGGAGGTCGGCGGCTCGGTGCATCAGCGTTGAGCGCTCCGCGAACGGGGTTGTGCGGTGGGTGTGGAAGGCGGCCTCGGCGGCCGCGAGGCGGCGTTCGATCTCCTCGGGGCCCAAGGCGTCGTAGGTCTTGAGCGTCTCGCCGGTTGCCGGGTTCACGGTGGCGATGGGCATGGCTGTGACCTCCTGAAGCAGAGTGTGCCTTCGACCCTCTCGCTGGGTGGGAGGTGTCGCAACGTGTGGTACTCAAAGCGCGGGCCGTATGTGGCTGGTCGCGCAGTTCCCCGCGCCCCTGACGGGGCGCGCCTGCCTGCACGCGTGCCCTTGGAGCTAGCCCGTATGCCCTTCGAGGCGGTCCAGGAACGTTGCCTGGGCCTTGACCAGCAGAGCCCGTGCCCGGTCCAGGTCAAGCCACTCCACTCTGTCCAGTTCCGGGAACTCCTGGATGCGGCCCGAACCCCGCGGCCACTCCATCGTGAAGGTGCCGGGGGTCACCGTCGTGACGTCCAGGTCCGCCTCGATGGCCCAGACCGTGACGATCTTGCCGTTCGTCTGGGTGACCTCGCCGAGGGGGATGGGGTCGCCGTCGGGAGACGGGAGGCCCAGTTCCTCCTGGAACTCCCGGCGTGCCGCGTCCCAGGCGGGTTCGTCGGGCTCGTACTCGCCCTTCGGTACGGACCAGGCGCCGGCGTCGCGGCGGGCGAAGAACGGGCCGCCCATGTGGCCCAGGAGTACCTCGACGCCGTGGTCGGTGCGGCGGAACAGGAGCAGGCCCGCGCTGCGTTTCGGGGTGGCGGTCACGGCGTGACCTCCGGGTGGGCGGCGAGCAGGGTTTCCACGCTGTCGGCCTGCTCCGGGGTCTTGTCCTCGCGGTAGCGGACGACCCGGGCGAAGCGGAGGGTGACGCCCGCCGGGTAGCGCGTCGAGCGCTGCAGACCGTCGTACGCGATCTCGACGACGAGTTCGGGACGGACGGTCACGACCCAGCCGTTGTCCTCGATCGCGAGTTCCTGGAGTCGCTCGGTCTGCCAGGCCAGCAGCACGTCCGTCAGACCCTTGAAGGTCTTGCCCAGCATGGCGAAGGAACCGTCCGGATTGCGGGCGCCCAGATGCAGGTTGGAGAGCTTGCCGGTGCGCCGCCCGTGGCCCCACTCGGCGGCCAGCACGACCAGGTCCAGGGTGTGTACGGGTTTGACCTTCAGCCAGGAGGCTCCGCGGCGGCCGGCGCTGTAGGGGGCGTCGAGGCCCTTGAGCACGACACCCTCGTGGCCGCGCTTCAGCGTGTCGGCGAGGAACTGTTCGGCGGCGGCCCGCGCCCGCGCGTCCGCCGGGTCGGCCACGAGAGTGCGTCGTACGCGCATCGGCTCGGGGACCAGACGGGCCAGCTCGGCGTGGCGCTCCGCGAACGGCAGATCGAGCAGGTCGCGGCCGTCCACGGAGAGCGCGTCGAAGAAGACGGGGGAGACGGGGACGGCCTCGGCGGCCGTGGCGACGTCCACGCGGGAGCCCACGCGGCCGGCGATGTCCTGGAACGATCGCGGCCGCCCGCCCTCGTCGAACGCGATGACCTCACCGTCGAGGATGAAGTGCTCGCCCTTCAACTCCCGTGCGGCGGAGGTGAGTTCGGGCAGTCGGTCCGTGATGTCGTCCAGCGTGCGGGTGTAGAGGCGTACGTCGTCGCCGTCGCGGTGGACCTGGACGCGGATGCCGTCCAGCTTCTCCTCGACCGCGCACGCGCCGAGCTTGTCGATCGCCTCGGTGACCGACGAGGCGCTGTGCGCGAGCATCGGCTGGACGGGGCGGCCGACGGTGAGCCGGAACTCGGCGAGCGACTCCGGCCCGTCGGCGAGGAGCCGCTCCGCCACGGTCTGGAGCGAGCCCGCCAGCATCACCGCACGCCGTACGTCGGCGGAGGGCGCGCCCGTCGCCTGGGCGAGGCCCTCCACGGCGACGGCGTCCAGGGCACCCTGACGCACCTCCCCGCCGATCAGCCCGAGCAGGAACCGCTGCTCGGGCTCGGTGCACGCACCCATCAACTCGCCGACCAGCCGAGCCCGTTCAGCCTGGGAGCCGGTGCCGGAGACCTGGCCGAGCTCCGTGAGGCGGGCGTCCACCTCCCGCACGGTCAGCGTGGGCTCCGCGGCGGGCGGTACGGGTGTGCTGAGGATCTTCCAGCCGATCCCGAGCCGCCCTTGGGGGAGGCGGCCCGCCAGATACGGGATGACGATCGGCACGTCGTCCGCCTCGGCGTCCCGGAACAGCTCCGCGAGCAGAGCCGTCTTCCGGGACCGCGCCGAGGTGGCGGCGACCTCCTGGGACACACGGGCGAGCCGGTGCAGCAGCATGCAGCCATGGTGCAACGGAGGCGCCCGATCCACACCCGCACGACGGGGTCTTCGGGCCCCTCGTGGACCCGTGGGTTGCGGTCCAGGGCCCCGGCCTGGCCCGGGGGCGTACGGCCCGGGGCCCCGGGCTACGCGCGCACGGCCGCGTCCCGCGTCCCGGGTGTCCCACGTGGCCACGGCTCGGGCCTGCGCTCGCGCCCGCGTCTGCGTCTGCGAGGCCGGCCTGGCCCGGGGTCGCAGGCCTCGGGCCCCGGGCCGTACGCGCACGGCCGCGTCCCGCGTCCCGGGTGCCCCACGTGGCCACGGCTCGGGCCTGCGCCCGCGCCCGCGTCTGCGTCTGCGAGGCCGGCCTGGCCCGGGGGTGCAGGGCCCCGGCCCCCCCCGGCTATGCCCGCACGGCCGCGTCGAGGTCCGTGAAGAGCAGTTCTCCGTTGATCGTGGCTCCCGCCCGGTAGCCGCCGCTCGCCGCGTTCACCACCTGCTCGCCGAAGCCGATCGCGTTGCCCGCCGCCCAGACGCCGGGCACGCTGGTCAGACCCGTCGGGTCGACCACGGCGTACGTGCCGAACGGTGTCTCCTGCAGCTCGGCGCCGAGCCGCTCCAGGAGGCCGGTGCGCGGGATCGCCCGGGGCGCGACGAACAGGACCGAGCGCTCGTGCGTCGTGCCGTCCGCCAGCCGGATCCCGGTGAGCCGGTCGTCGTCGACGATCAGTCCGGCGACCTCGCCCGGCACCACGTCGACCCCGGCCGCGGCGAGCCTGCGCAGATCCTCGTCCGCGAGTTCATCCTCGGCGACCGTGTGCAGGAAGAGGGTCACGTCCTTCGACCACTGGGAAACCATCAGCGCCTGGTGGACGCCCATGGGGGTCGTGGCGAGCACGCCGAAGGCCTGGTCCCGTACCTCCCAGCCGTGGCAGTAGGGGCAGTGCAGCACGTCCCGCCCGAAGCGCTCGGCGACCCCCGGCACCTTCGGCAGTTCGTCCGCGAGGCCGGTGGCGACGACCAGCCGGCGCCCGTGCACCGCACGCCCGCCTTCGAGCGTCACGTCGAACTCCCCGTCCGCGTCCTTGGCCACGTCCACCGCCCGGTCCCGGACGAGTTCGACGCCGTAGCGTGCGATCTCCTCGCGTCCCACGGCGAGGAACTCCGCCGGAGACATGCCGTCCCGCGACAGATAGCCCTGCATGTGTGCGGCGGGCGCGTTGCGCGGCTCGCCCGTGTCGATCACGAGCACACTCCGCCGTGCGCGTCCCAGGACGAGCGCGGCGGACAGTCCGGCCGCGCCGCCTCCGACGACGACCACTTCGTACCTATCGGTCATGGTGACCACCTCCACTGAGAAGGTCGCCCACCTCCTGCCGGATTGACAAATGTCTTTGCCGAAACTGCAATGAGGAGATGAGCGAGCGCCACGAGCACCAGAGGCACGAGGAGACCGGCGCGGACACCGGCGCGGACACCGGCACCGATACCGATGCCGACACCGACGACGTCCTCGCGGAGGTCGGACCGCGGCTGCGCCGCATCCGCAAGGAGCGGGGTGCCACCCTCGCGGGGCTGTCCTCCGCCACCGGAATCTCCGTGAGCACCCTGTCCCGCCTGGAGTCCGGGCTGCGCAAACCCAGCCTGGAGCTGCTGCTGCCCATCGCCCGGGCCCACCAGGTGCCCCTCGACGAACTCGTCGGGGCCCCACAGGTGGGCGACCCCCGCATCCGCGCGGCGAAGCCCATCGTCATGCACGGCCGTACGCACTGGCCGCTCACCCGCCAGCCCGGCGGCCTCCAGGCCTACAAGGTGCTCGAACCGCGGCGGAAGCAGGAGCCGGACCCGCGGACGCACGAGGGCTACGAGTGGCTGTACGTGCTCTCCGGGCGGCTGCGCCTGGTGCTCGGCGAGCACGACGTCGTACTCGGCCCGGGGGAGGCCGCCGAGTTCGACACGCGTGTGCCCCACTGGTTCGGGTCGACGGGGGAGGGGCCGGTGGAGTTCCTGAGCCTCTTCGGGCGGCAGGGGGAGCGGATGCACGTACGGGCGCGCCCGAAGCGGCGTGGCGAAGACGACTGACAACGGCCTACGCGGAGTGTTCCCAGGCGGGCAAGCGACCGCTTAGTATGCAATCGACACCGGCTGAGGCGCCCCTGAGGTGCGAACAAATCAGACACAGTCCCGTGGAGGCTCCGCATGCAGGCATGGCAAGTGCACGAGATCGGCGAGCCGGGCGAGGTGATGCGGCTTGAGGACGTGGCGCGGCCCACGCCCGGTGACGGCCAGGTCCTGCTCAAGGTGCGCGCCGCGAACATCAACTTCCCGGACGCCCTGATGTGCCGCGGGCAGTACCAGGTCAGGCCGCCCCTGCCGTTCACGCCGGGCGTGGAGATCTGCGGCGAGACCGAGGACGGGCGGCGCGTCATCGCCAACCCGGCGCTGCCGTACGGCGGCTTCGCCGAGTACGCCGTCGCGGACGCCGCCGCTCTCCTGCCCGCCCCCGACGCACTGGACGACGCCGAGGCCGCCGCGCTGCACATCGGCTACCAGACGGGCTGGTTCGGACTGCACCGGCGGGCTCGTCTGGAGGCCGGCGAGACGCTGCTCGTCCACGCTGCCGCCGGAGGGGTCGGCAGCGCGGCCGTGCAGCTCGGGAAGGCCGCGGGCGCCAAGGTCATCGGTGTCGTGGGCGGCGCCGACAAGGCGGCCGTCGCCCGTGAGCTGGGCTGTGACGTCGTCGTGGACAGGCGTGCCGAGGACGTCGTAGCCGCCGTGAAGGAGGCCACCGGAGGCCGGGGCGCCGACGTGATCTACGACCCCGTCGGGGGCGACGCCTACACGCAGTCCACCAAGGTCGTGGCCTTCGAGGGCCGCATCGTGGTCGTGGGCTTCGCGAGCGGCAGCATCCCGAGCCCGGGCCTCAACCACGCGCTGGTGAAGAACTACTCGATCCTGGGCCTGCACTGGGGCCTCTACAACACCAAGGACCCGAAGCTGGTCCTGCGCTGCCACGAGGAGCTCACCGAGCTGGCCGCCCGGGGCGGGATCAAGCCGCTCGTCAGCGAGCGCGTGCCGCTGGGCGGGGCCGCCGCCGCGGTGCAGCGGGTCGCCGACGGCGTCACCACCGGCCGGGTCGCCGTGGTGCCCTCCCTCGACGAGAACGGAGTCGTCGCATGACCGACGCCGCGAGCAGGAGCGGGGCGATCGACGCCGCCGAACTGCGCCGCCGCACCCAGGAGTTGCTGGCCGTGCACCCGGTCGCCGACACCGACCGGGTGGACTTCCTCAAGGCCCGCTTCGACGCCGGACTCGCCTGGGTGCACTACCCGCAGGGCCTCGGCGGGCTCGGTGCGCCGCGTTCCCTCCAGGCCGTCGTGGACGCCGAGTTGGAGGCCGCGGGCGCGCCCGACAACGACCCGCGGCGCATCGGCATCGGCCTCGGCATGGCCGCGCCGACGATCCTCGGATACGGCACCGAGGAGCAGAAGAGCCGCTTCCTCAGGCCTCTTTGGGTCGGCGAGGAAGTCTGGTGCCAGCTGTTCAGCGAGCCCGGCGCGGGGTCCGACCTGGCAGCGCTCGGCACGCGGGCCGTCCGGGACGGCGAGGACTGGGTGGTCAACGGGCAGAAGGTGTGGACGTCCAGCGCCCACCTCGCCCGCTGGGCCATCCTCATCGCCCGTACCGACCCGGACGCGCCCAAGCACCGCGGCATCACGTACTTCATCTGCGACATGACCGACCCCGGTGTCGAGGTGCGGCCGCTGCGCCAGATCACCGGTGAGGCCGAGTTCAACGAGGTGTTCCTCACCGACGTCCGCATCCCCGACGCGCACCGCCTCGGCGAGGTCGGCGACGGCTGGCGGGTCGCGCAGACCACGCTCATGAACGAGCGCGTCTCCATCGGCGGCATGCGCATCCCGCGCGAGGGCGGCATGATCGGCCCGGTCTCCAGGACCTGGCGCGAGCGCCCCGACCTGCGCACCCACGATCTGCACCAGCGGCTGCTCACGCTGTGGGTCGAGGCCGAGGTCGCACGGCTCACCGGCGAGCGCCTGCGCCAGCAGCTCGTCGCGGGCCAGCCGGGCCCCGAGGGCTCCGGCATGAAGCTCGCGTTCGCCCGCCTCAACCAGGAGATCAGCGGCCTTGAGGTCGAACTCCTCGGCGAGGAGGGCCTGTTGTACGAGGACTGGACGATGCGCCGTCCCGAACTCGTCGACTTCACCGGCCGCGACGCCGGCTACCGCTACCTCCGCTCCAAGGGCAACAGCATCGAGGGCGGGACCAGCGAGGTCCTGCTGAACATCGTCGCCGAACGCGTGCTGGGCCTGCCCTCCGAGCCGCGCACCGACAAGGACGTCGCCTGGAAGGACCTGGCCCGATGAGCGCCCCCGACCTGCTGTACTCGGAAGAGGAAGAGGCGCTGCGCGCCGCCGTCCGCGACCTCCTCGCGGACCACTGCGACGCGCCGGGCGTCATCGCCCGCACGGAGTCGGACCGGCCCCACGACCCCGAGTTGTGGAAGGCCCTCTCGGACGGCATGGGTCTCGCGGGCCTCCTCGTCCCCGAGGCACAGGGCGGCCAGGGTGCCACGCACCGCGAAGTCGCCGTCGTCGTAGAGGAGTTGGGCCGCGCGGTGGCCCCCGTCCCGTATCTGACGAGTGCCGTCGTCGCCACCGAGGCGCTGCTCGCGTGCGGTTCCGACGAGGCCGCCGAGCTGCGCACCGCCCTCGCGTCCGGCCGCACGATCGGCGCACTCGCGGTGGCGCTGTCCGCTGGGCCCGGGGCGCCCTACAAGTCCGTACGCCATGAAAACGGCACTCTGCACGGGGAGTTGACCGGGATCGCTGACGCGGTCGCCGCGGACGTGCTGCTCGTGCCCGCGGAGGACGGCGGGCTGTACGCCGTGGAGGCCGGTGCCGATGGCGTCACGGTCACCCCGCAGGTCTCCCTCGACCTGACCCGGCCGGTCGCCACCGTCTCCTTCGACGGGGCCCCGGCGCGCCTTCTCACCCCGGACGCCGCACCGGCCGTACGGCGTGCTCTGCGGGCCGGAGCCGGACTGCTCGTCTCGGAGCAACTCGGCCTCGCCGACTGGTGTTTGACGGAGACGGTCCGCTATCTGAAGGAGCGCAAGCAGTTCAACCGTCCGGTCGGCGGCTTCCAGGCGCTCAAGCACCGGCTCGCCGCGCTGTGGCAGGAGGTCGTGGGCACGCGCGCCGCGGCGCGCAACGCCGCCGACGCGCTGGCCGCCGGGAGCCCGGACGCCGATGTGGCGGTCGCCGTCGCCCAGGCCTACGCGTCGCCTGTCGCGGTGCACGCGGCCGAGGAGGCTGTCCAGCTGCACGGCGGTATCGGTATGACCTGGGAGCACCCGGTCCACCTCTACCTGAAGCGCGCCAAAGCCGACTCGATCGCGTACGGCACCGCGGGCGCCCACCGGGAGGCACTGGCCGGCCTGGTGGACCTCCAAGCTCCCTGACCTCGCCCTGATCCCCTCCCGTCGATGGCACGAAGGCCCGCTCCGACCCCCCGGACAGGAGCGGGCCTTCGCTTTACCAACCTCCCCCATCATGCATAATTGCGAACTGTTCGCAATAACTATTGATCTTCATTAGGGGTGGGGGCGGCATGAGGGCCCGATCGATACGAGGTATGGGCGCCCTGGCGACGGCCGCCGCTCTGGCGACCGTCGCCTCAGCGTGTTCGGCGCCCGGCGAGGGGAAGAGTGGGGCCGCGGCGACCTCGGCCGTCGTCGGCATCGCCTATGAACCGGAGACCCTGAGCCCGCTCCTCGGCTTCGGCAAGGACGGCAACTCCAAGATCTTCGACGGGCTGCTCACCCACGACGCCGACCTGAAGCTGAAGCCCGCGCTCGCCGCCGCGCTGCCGAAGGTGAGCGACGACGGACGCACGTACACCTACGCGCTGCGCGAGGGCGTGAGGTTCAGCGACGGGAAGCCGTTCACCGCGAAGGACGTCGTCTTCACCTACGAGACGATCCTCGACGAGAAGACCAACAACGCCTCCAAGGGCGAGCTCGACGCGATCGAGAGCGTCGAGGCCAAGGGCGACGACACGGTCGTCTTCCGGCTCAAGTACCCCTACGCGCCCTTCGCGGAGCGCACGGTGCTGCCCATCGCGCCCGAGCACATAGCCGGCGGCCAGGACGTCAACACGGGGGCGTTCGGATCGAAGCCCGTCGGCACCGGGCCCTACAAGCTTGCCAAGTGGTCCAAGGGCGAACAGCTCGTCCTCGAAGCCAACTCCGGCTACTGGGGCGGACCTCCGAAGATCGAGCGCTTCACCATGGCGATCATCAAGGACGACGACGTACGCGCCACCCGGCTGCGCTCCGGCGACCTCGACGGCGCGATCCTCCCGCCCAACCTCGCCAAGGCATTTAAGGGCTCGGGCCAGAAGACGTACGCGGCCAAGAGCTTCGACTACCGCACGGTCACCCTGCCGACCGGCAACAAGGTCACCGGGAACACCGCCGTGCGCCGCGCCCTCGACATCGCCGTCGACCGGAAGGCCATGGTCGACGGCATCCTCGAAGGCGCCGGCAAGGTGGCCCACGGACCCGTCCCGACGGACAGTGAGTGGTTCACCGAGGGCACCGAGCGGACGTACGACCCGAAGAAGGCGCGGACGGTCCTCGACGCGGCCGGCTGGAAGCCCGGCAAGGACGGCATCCGCGCGAAGGACGGCGTCCGCGCGAGCTTCCCGCTCTGGTACGTCTCCGGCGACAAGCTCCGCCAGGACCACGCCCTCGCGTACGCCTCCGACGCCAAGAAGATCGGCGTCGAGGTCAAGGTGCAGGCGGGCACCTGGGAGGTCATCGAGCCGCGCATGCCCAAGGACGCGGTGCTCGCGGGCGGCGGCTCACCGGCCGACCCCGACTTCGACCAGTACCCGCTCCTCAGGTCCGACCTCGCGGGCGACGGCTTCAACAACATGGGCTGGTACGACAACGCCACCGTCGACCGCGCCCTGAAGACCGGCCGCGAGAGCGGCGACCCGGCCGAGCGCAAGGCCGCCTACGACACCGTGCAGCGCGAGCTGGTGAAGAACCCCGGCTACACCTTCCTGACCCACATCGACCACCTCTACGTGGTCGACGACCGCTTCGGCGACCTGACCACGCAGGTCGAACCGCACGACCACGGGCTTGCGGCGGGCCCCTGGTGGAACGTCGAGGACTGGCGGCCGTGAGCCGTCCGCCGTGGGGTCCCATGGCGCGACTGGCGGGACGGCGGGCCCTGTTCGCCGTCCCCGTCCTCGGGATCGTCACGTTCGGGGTCTTCGCGATCGCCGCGGCCTCCCCGTTCGACCCCGTCAAGGCGTACGCGGGCACGGCCGGACTCAGCGCCTCGCAGGACACCCTCGACCAGCTGCGCGCCAACCTCGGTGCCGACGAACCTCTCGTCACCCGGTGGTGGAACTGGCTGGCGTCCGCCGTGCGGGGCGACCTCGGTGACTCCAGCGCCCTGCGGCAGCCGGTCGCCGACGTGATTGCCGAACGCGTCGGCTGGTCGGTGCTGCTGGCCTCCACGGCCTTCCTCGTGGCCGTCCTGCTGGGCGGCCTGCTCGGCGTCCTCGCCGCGCGCCGGCCGGGCGGCTGGACCGACAGGGCCGTCACCTCGCTCGCGTACACCCTGGAGGCCGCGCCGCCGTTCTGGCTCGGCCTGCTGGTGATGTGGTTCTTCGCCCTGAAGCTGGGTGTACTGCCCGCCGGCGGCCTGACGGACACCGGCAGCACGGTCGTCACGGCCGACCAGGTCGTACGCCATCTCGTGCTGCCCGCAGGCGTGTTGGCCCTCTCCCAGCTGCCGTGGTTCGTGCTGTACGTCAGACAGGGGGTCGGCGACGCGCTCCAGGAGGACCCCGTACGGGGCGCACGCGCGCGTGGACTCGCCGAGCGCACCGTCCTGTTGGGGCACGCCCTGCGCTCCGGAATGCTGCCGGTGCTCACGCTCATCGGCTCGCGCGTGCCCGAACTCATCACCGGCGCACTGCTCGTGGAGACCGTCTTCAGCTGGCCCGGCATCGCCGCGGCGACCGTCGAGGCCGCCACCGCCGTCGACTTCCCGCTGCTCGCCGCACTGACCGTGCTCGCCACGATCGCCGTGCTGGTGGGGAACCTTCTCGCGGACCTGCTGTACGGGCTCGCGGACCCGAGGGTGGGCTTCGATGGCTGAGACGACCAAGACCACTGGGGTGACAGGGGCTTCGGGGGCGACCGAGGCCGTCGAGACAGCCACGGTGTGGCGCACGCGCGCGGTCGTACGGCGTTCCACGCGTGCGTGGCGGGTGCGCGGCTCGGCTGCGGTCGTGGCCGTGATCGTGCTGGCCGTGCTCCTCGTGCCGCCCTTCGTCCAGCTCGACCAGCAGGCCGTGGACCTGGCCGCCAAGCTCCAACCGCCCTCCCTGGCCCACCCGTTCGGGACCGACGACGTGGGGCGGGATCTGCTGCTGCGCTGTGTCTACGGGCTGCGGGTCTCGCTCCTGGTCGGAGTGGTGGCGGCCGTCGTGTCCACCGTGGTCGGCACTGCCGTCGGCGCGGTCGCGGGTGCGTTCGGGGGATGGGCCGACCGGCTGGTGATGCGGCTCGTGGACGTGTTCGCTTCCGTGCCGCACCTGCTCCTCGGCATCTTCATCGTCGCCATGTTCCGGCCCGGGGTGTGGCCGGTCGTCGTCTCGGTGGCGCTCACCCACTGGCTGTCGACGGCCCGGATCGTCCGCGCGGAGATCCTCTCGCTGCGCTCCCGGCCGTACGTCGACGCCGCCATCTCGGGCGGCGCCTCGCGCTACCGGGTCGCGGTACGGCACCTGTTGCCCGGCGTGCTGCCCCAGGCCGGGCTCGCCGCCGTCCTCATGGTGCCGCACGCCGTCTGGCACGAATCCGCCCTGTCCTTCCTCGGGTTGGGGCTGCCCACCCATCAGGCCAGCCTCGGCACGCTGGTGCAGAGCGCGCGCGGCTCGCTGCTCGCCGGGGACTGGTGGCCCACGCTCTTCCCGGGGCTGTGTGCCGTCGCCGCCACCCTCGCCATCGCGGGGCTCGCGGGCGCCTGGCGCGAACGGCTCAACCCGCGAAGCCGATCGGAGCTGATGCTGTGACACCGGAAGCCGATGGCGGCGCGAACATCCTGGCGGTACGGGGGCTCTCCGTGCGTTTCCGGATGCGCTACCGGGCGTACGTACGGGCCGTCACCGACGTCTCCTTCGACCTCGTGGCGGGGGAGTGCCTGGCCCTCGTCGGCGAGAGCGGCTGCGGCAAGTCGGTGCTCGCCTCCGCCCTGTTGGGCCTGTTGCCCGGCAATGCGTCGGTCGCGGGTTCGGCGCTGCTCGGCGGCGACGGGCTCGACCTGCTGGCCGCGGACGAGCGGCTGCTCGCCCGGGAGGTCCGCGGGCGGCGCGTCGGGCTCGTACCGCAGAGTCCCGCGGCCCACCTCACGCCGGTGCGGACCGTACGGTCCCAACTTGCCGAGGCTGTACGGGAGTTGACCGGGGCTTCCGGCGAGAGTGTGGCAGCCGCCGCGGAGCGGGCCGCGTTCCCCGTGGACCATCTCGACCGCTACCCGCACGAGTTGTCCGGCGGGCTCGCCCAACGGGCCGCCACCGCGCTGGCCCTCGTCGGAGACGCGCCCCTGCTGCTCGCCGACGAGCCGACCACCGGGCTCGACCGCGACCTCGTCGAGCGGACGGTCGACGAACTCCGTCGCCACACCGGCGACCATCGCGCCCTGCTGCTGATCACCCACGACCTGGCGGCGGCCGAGCGGATCGCCGACCGGGTCGCCGTGATGTACGCGGGACGCGTGGTGGAGATCGCCGACGCGGCCGAGTTCTTCGGTGCGCCGGGGCCGCGGCATCCGTACGCACGCGGTCTGCTCAACGCCCTTCCCGAGCGGGAGTTCACGCCGATCCCGGGCATGCCGCCGGAACTCGGCGCACTCCCGGACGGGTGCGCCTTCGCCGCGCGGTGCGGTCGGGTGAGCGAGGCGTGCGGTGTCCTGCCGGAGTTCGTGGCGGGTGTGGCCTGCCATCACGTGGGTCACCTGGATCAGGTGGAGGTGGCGCGTGCGTGACCGGGAGCCGCACATGCACTTTCGGGAGGTTGCGCGTGCTTGAGCTGCGGTCCATCACGGCCGGGTACGACCGGCGTGCCCCCGTCGTCCGCGAGGTCTCGCTGACCGTGGGTGCCGGGGAGGCCGTGGGGCTCCAGGGGCCCAGCGGCTGCGGCAAGTCCACGCTGGCCCGGGTCGCCGCGCTGCTGCACCGGCCCGACTCCGGCGAGGTCGTCATGGACGGCGAGCCGGCCCGCGGCTGGCGTCATCGCGCGCCGCGCGCCCAGCGCACCGCCTTCGGGGTCGTCTTCCAGCAGCCACGCCTCTCGGCGGACCCCCGCCTGCGGCTCGCCGACCTGATCGCCGAGCCGCTCCGGGCCACCGGGCAAACAGTCGACGGCGTACGGGAGTTGGCCGAAACCGTGGGGCTCGGAGCGGACCTGCTGGGCCGCCGGCCGCACGAGGTCAGCGACGGGCAGCTGCAGCGGGCCTGTCTCGCCCGGGCGCTCGCGCTGCGGCCGCGCTGGCTCGTCTGCGACGAGATGACGGCGATGCTCGACGCCTCGACCACGGCCGCGCTGGTCGGCGTCGTGGAGGCGTACCGGCGGGAGAGCGGGGCCGGACTGCTGGCCGTCGGGCACGACCGGGTGCTGCTGGAGCGGTGGTGCGACCGGACCGTCGCGTGGGCCGAGTTGACCTCGGTGTGAACGTCCGCCGGAGGCCGTCGGGCGAAGTGAACGCACAGCGGCAGTCCGGCCAACTCCCCGCACGGCCCTGCTCCTTGAGCCCCGCGAGGACCGATACTCGCTGAGGCCCATAAGGCACTCTCAGGGAGGCAGACATGGCCCTCACCACCCGTCGCAGAGCCCTCACCACCCTCGCCGCCGCGGTGGCGGGCAGCGTCGCCGTGCCCGCGTACGCGCAGGCGACCGAGGGTGGACACCGGCCGCGCCCGCTGTGGCGCGCCCACGCGCACAACGACTACCTCCACCCCCGGCCCCTCCTCGACGCGCTCGACCACCGCTTCGGGAGCGTCGAGTCGGACATCTTCCTCGTCGGGAAGCAACTGCTGGTGGCCCACGACCCGGTCGAGCTCGACCCGACCCGGACGCTGGAATCCCTCTACCTCGCCCCCCTCGCCGCCCGGGTGAAGGCCAACCGCGGCTCGGTGTACCGGGGGCAGCGCAAGCCGGTCCAGCTGCTCATCGACATCAAGACCGAGGGCGCGTCCACGTACCTGGAGCTGGACCGCCAACTGCGCCGCTACCGGCACCTGTTCACGACGTACGCCCATGGCCGGGTCTACCCCGGCGCGGTGACGGCCGTGATCTCCGGCGACCGTGCGGCGCGTGTCCCGATGGAGGCGCAGACCGTGCGGCGGGCCTTCTACGACGGCCGCCTCCTCGACCTGCTGGCCCCCGTCCCCGCCCCGGCCTCCTTCATCCCGCTGATCAGCGACAACTGGACGCTCAACTTCACCTGGCAGGGCGTCGGCACGTTCCCCGAGGTGGAGCGGCAGAAGCTGCGCGGCATCATCGCGGCGGCGCACTCCCGTGGGCAGAAGGTCCGCTTCTGGGCCACCCCCGATCTGGCGGGCCCCGCCCGGGACGCGGTCTGGGGCGAACTCCTCGCCGCCGACGCCGACTACATCAACACCGACGACCTCGCGGGTCTCGAAGCGTTCCTGGACGCGCACCGGTAGGTCCACGAGCGGCGTAGCCCGGAGATCACCGACCGACGGGCGTAGCCCAGCGCTTTCACGCGCAGTCAACACACGTTCGGCGGACACGTCAGCCGCCCGGACGAACCCCCCGCTACGCCACACTTGCGGCCGAAAGCCGCGGTGTGGGCGTGGCGGAGGAGGTTGACGATGGCCATTTCCATCTCTGTGGTCCTGTTGCTCTTGATTCTTGCGGTGGTCTTCCTCCGCAACGGCGCGCTGAAGCTCTCGCACGCCGTGGTCTGTGTGCTGCTCGGCTTCTATCTCGCGAGCACGAGCATGGCGCCGACCATCCACAACGGGCTCACGGCGACCGCCGACGTCGTCAGCAGCCTCAGGCCGTGAGCCCGCGGCAGGGGTGGGGCGCGCGGATCACGACCGCGAGAACACGCCGATCCCGTTGGGCACCGGCCTCTCCGCCCCGCCACTGGGATGATTGCGCACGGTCGCCGTCGTCGAGCCCGGCTCCCGCGCGGCCAGCGTGCTGGAGCCGCCTCCGTCGAGACTGAAGGCGTCCACGGAACCCAACTCCCGCATGGTGCCGGCGACTTCCGCGATGGTGAGTCCGGTGCGGAACTCCGGTGCCCCGTCCAGCGCGAGCAGCAGGAGCCGGCGGCCGCCGTCCGAGATGCCCGCGGCGGTCCGTACCGCCGCGGTCGTGTTGTCGAGCCCCGCGAGCGGCTGGCCGCCCCTGAGGACCGGATAGCCGCCGACCACGAACCGGTACGGGATCCTCGACGTGGCCGCCACCAGCCGGTGCCGGACCGTGACCCGGTCACCGAGGGACAGCTTCCGCAGCTGCTGGGCGCCCGCCTCCCGGCCGACCAGGACTGTGGTGCCGGAAGCGATGGGTCCGTTGCCGGGTGTGTCGGCCGATGACACGACCCGGCCGTCCCGGACGGTCACCTCATGGGTGTCCGTACTGCAGGGCGCGGCCCGGTCGGTGTCCGTCCCGCAGGTGGCCCGCACCCGGGAGGGCGTGCCCCAGTCGGAGGTGAACGCGCCGACGGAACCGACGGGCAGCGCGTACTGGTTGAGCCCGCCGAGCGGAAGCCGTGTCTCCGCGGTGGCGACCGACCCGTCGAGGGCGATGCTGTCGAGGCGGGCCCGATGGTCCGTGCCCACGCCGAGTACGTCCCGGGTGCTCGTGCCGGGCGGCAGTGCGGGGCCGAAGCGCTGGCCGTCCGGGACCGCCGCCTTGAGCGTGCGCCCGCTCGCGATCGCGGGACCGACGGACGCGCCGGTCGCCTCGACCCCCGGGTGCTGGGTCTCGGTGATGTTGAAGAAGTCGCCGTTCACACCCGCGACGGCACCCCGGGCGTCGGCCAGCCGCGACACGGGAGCACGCGCCGCCACCGCGCCGGGGTGCAGCAGGTCGACACTCACCCGTGGATTGCGGAGATCGACGCTGAGCACATGTGCGTGCGCCACACCCTTGGCGGCCGGAATATCGAACTCGGTGTAGCTCACGCCGGGTGCGAGCCGGTGGAAACCCGGCGGGCCGCCGTCCGGCGCGCCACTGGCCGGTGCCGCCCCTGCCAGGGCGGCACCGGCCAGTGCGCTCCATGCCGCTACTACCGTCAGTGCGGTTCTGAGTCGTCCGGTGCGTCGTCTCACGCTGCCCCTGCTCTCTCCGCTGTCTCCTCAAATGGCCCAGGACACAAGGGAGTTCACCACAGAGCAGGTGGCGTGACGACGACTACGTACCGACGAGACGCGAACGGGTCAGGAAACGTACCCCTTCGGGTGCCTCCAGCGAGAAGCCGCTGCCCCTCCCCGCCACCACGTCGACGATCAGCCGGGTGTGGCTCCACACCTCGTACTGACTCCGCGACATCCAGAACGTCACAGGCTCCTCGACGCCCTCGACGGCCAGCGAGGCGAGCAGCACATCGGAGTCGCCCGTCCGGAACTCGCCCTCCGGGTAGCACATGGGCGCGCTGCCGTCGCAGCAGCCGCCGGACTGATGGAACATCAGCGGACCGTGGGTGGCCCGCAGTCGGCGCAGCAGCTCGGCGGCGGCGGGTGTCAGCTCCACGCGCGGGGCGGATGGGATCACCGTGCATCACTCCTCATCGCTTCGAGGCGTACCGGACCAGGTCCTGACCGCTGCCGCGGACCCTACCGAGGGCGAAGGACGGGCGTCAGGCCCGCGTCAGGAGATCGTTGCGGACCGCTGCCCTCCGTGGTGCGGCGCATGCGCTGCGTCATGGGGGCTGGTTGATTGATTCACCTTGGGGTTATGTTTTGGTGGCTTGCATCATCCGATCCGTCATCCGACCGGAGGACAGTCGACGTGATCCATCCCCTGCCCGCCGCGTTCGACGGTCCCGGTCTGCCCGTTGACCTGGACGAGGCCGCCCACCGCTGCCTCGTCGCCGGGTTCGACGGGACCGCGAGCGTCCCCGCCACCCTGAAACGGCTCGTCGACCGGGGGCTCGGCGGAGTCATCCTGTTCACCCGCAACGTGCGCGACGCCGAACAGGTACGCCGGCTCACCGACGAGCTGCGGGCCATACGCCCCGACCTGATCGTCGGCATCGACAACGAGGGCGGCGGGATCGGCCACCTGGTGGGCGCGGGCGCGCCCGACGTCCCCGGCAACTTCGCGCTCGGCGTCGTCGACGACACGGAACTGACCGCCCGCTGCGCCGACGCGCTGGCCGGACACCTCGCCACCCTCGGCATCACCGCCTCCTACGCCCCGGTCGCCGACCTCCAGCACCACCCGGACAACCCGATCGTGCGCACCCGCTCCTTCGGCGCCGACCCCGCGCTCGTCGGGCGCCACCTGCAGGCGTGGATCACCGCCACCGAGGCCCGCGGTGTCGCCTCCTGCGCCAAGCACTTCCCCGGCCATGGCGGCACGGTGACCGACAGCCACCACGACACCGCCGTCGACCCGCGGCCGTACGACGAACTGCTCCCCGACCTCGACGCGTTCCGCGCGGCCGTCGCCGCGGGCGTTCCGATGCTCATGAGCGCCCATGTCGTGTTCCCGGCGCTCGACCCGAACCGTCCGGCCACGCTGAGCCGCCGCATCCTGCGCGATCTGCTCCGCGACGAGATCGGCTTCGAGGGAGTGCTGGTCAGCGACGCGCTGGAGATGAAGGCGATCGCCGACCGCTACGGAGAGGCCGCCGGAGCCCGGATCGCCCTGGCCGCGGGAGCCGACCAGGTCATCGTCGCCGTACCGGACCTGGAGACCACGCTGGCCTGCCGTGACGCGGTCCTGGGCGCGCTGCGCACCGGAGCGCTGCCCGACGAGCGCGTCTGGGAGGCCGCCGGGCGGGTCCGCCGCCTCGCCGAGCGGTACGCGACGCCGGCCGCACCGGGCACGGTCGCCGCCTGGGACTCCGGGGCCGGAGCGGAGGCGGCCCGCCTGGCCGTACGCGTCCGGTCCGGCCGGCCCTCCGTGTCCGGCGCCCATGTCGTAGACCTCTTCCCGCCGCCGCACCCCGCGCTCAACTGGGGCGGCGAGGACCTGCTGACCGAGCTGCGTGCCGTCGACCCCACGGCATCGGGAACCGCGGTCACCGGGGAGCCGGCCGACCCGGCGGCCCTCGTCACCGGGATCCTGCGGTGGGCCGAGGGCTCCCCGCTGATCGTCGCCACGCACGACGCCGGTCTGCACCCCTGGCAGGCCCGCCTCCGTGACTCCCTGCTGGCCCGGCGCCCGGACGCCGTACGGGTCTCCACCGGGCTCCCCGAGGACGGGGACGACCTGTGCTCGTACGGGCGCGGCCGGGCCAACCTGCGGGCGGCGGCGGAGGCGCTGGCGGGCGAGTAGCCGCACGGCCGGCAAGCTCCGCCGCCTCGACGGGCTCCGGTGACCGGCGCGGTCACGGATTCCGTACGAGATCCGTGATGCCGCGGGCCGAGAGGTACTCGGCGTCGTCCGCGTGTGAGGCCAGGACCACCGTCGGGCGGACGCCCTGGCTGCGCAGCCACATCCACGCCTCGAAGTACGCCCCGCCCGGACCGGACACCGACCTGGTGGCGGGCGTGCAGTCCAGGACCAGGGCGAGGTCGCGCGGCTGCGCGGGGCGGGGCTTGGCCCGTACCTCGGCGACGGCGTCGGCGAAAGCGGTGGCGATCGGCTTGGGGCGGCCGGAGGAGTCGAAGAGGCCCAGGGTGTACTCCAGCTCCGGGAAGTCGGCCAGGGAGCGGTCCACGTCGTGGGAGCACCACCAGGTCACGCCCCACAGCCCCGCGCACCCGGAGGCGTTCAGCACGGTGGCGCGCGCGAACTCGGGTGCGTCGGCCGCCGGGATGTGCGGCTCGGGTGCACCGGTCTCCTGCGCCCAGACCGGCCGCGTCACGTCCTCGGCGTAGGCCTTGGCGAGCTCCACGCCGTACTCGGCGAGGTGCAGGACCTGCGGAGAGAGGGGCCCGTAACGGCGTGCGCAGTCGCCCGAGAAGACCCACGGGTGGACGGTGGTCAGGTCGCCCTTGCGGGCCGAGGCCTCCGGGGTGAAGGGGTGGTCGTCGCCGTACCAGGCCGCGTCGTACGCGGAGTGCGTGACGAGGCGGCCGGGCGGGGCGGCGGCGAGGCCGTCCCGGGCGGCGGCGAGGAGCGTGTCGAGGTAGTGGTCCACCTCCGCGACCGTCACCGGGTTGTGCTCGACCAGGTTGTTGAGCTCGTTGCCGAGCTGGAGACCGATGAGGTTGGGCCGGTCGGCGAGCGCGCGCCCGAGGACACGCAGCAGCTCCGCCTGGGCCTCGATGGCCTCGGGGTCCGTGAAGACGTTGCGGTGGTGCCAGCTGCGGGTCCACTCCGGATAGAAGTCGAAACTCGACAGATGGCCCTGCACTCCGTCCACGAGGACGTCGAGACCGGCCTCGGCCGCCAGGTCGACGAGCTGGACCAGCTGGTCGACGGCCGCGCCGCGGATCAGCGTGCGGTTGGGCTGCAGGAGCGGCCAGAGATGGAAGACGCGTACGTGGTCCAGGCCGAGCCCGGCTATCTGGGCCAGGTCCTCACGGGCGTGGGCCGGGTCGAAGTCGTGCCAGGAGTGGAACCAGCCGCGGCGGGGCGTGTAGTTCACGCCGAAGCGGGGTGCGGGCGTGCCGGATACGGGGGGAGTGCTGATGGCGTCCTCCTCGGAAACCTGTGCCGACGCGCGGCCGGGGCTTGTTCTGGGCGAATGTATCAACCACCATGGTCGCCAATGAACAATGATTTGAACCAGGATTCAGGTCGGGGGCGAGGCCGGGTGCAGGATCGCGTGCGGAACCGGGACCTCGTGGTGGGCCTGGACGCCGGCGGCACCCGGACCCGCGCCGTCCTGGCGTCCGCCGTGGACGGCCGCGTGCTCGGTCAGGGCGTCGCAGGACCCGGCAACGCCCTGACCGTCCCGTTGCCGCTGCTCACCGAACACCTGGCCGAGGCCGTCGCCCGGGCTGTGCCGGAGGCGGACCGCGCCAGGGTCGTCGCCGTGGCCGGCGGATTCGCGGGCGCGGCGGAGACCGCCCCGGACGAGCCCGGCCGCCTCAACGCCCTGGCCGCGCTCACCGCCGCGCTGCGACGCCTGGGCATCGCGGCGGATTCGGTCGGCGTCAGCAGCGACATCGAGGCGGCCTTCGCCTCCGCACCCGGCACCCCGGCCGACGGCCTTGCCCTGGTGGCCGGCACCGGCGTGGTCGCGATGCGCATCACGGACCGCCGTTGTGCGGTGACCGTCGGCGGCGACGGCTGGCTGCTCGGGGACGACGGCGGCGGCTTCTGGATCGGCCGCAGCGCGGTACGGGCGGCGCTCCGCATGGCGGACGGCCGCGGCGGTCCCACGATGCTCGCCGACGGGGTCGGGCGGGCGCTGGGGGTGCCGGCAGAGGCACTGCCGTACGCCGAGGGCCGGTCGTACACCGAGGACGGGCCGTACGCCGAGGACCGGCCGTACGGAGATCCGGCCGGCCTGGGTGGTGCGGGAGGCCGGGATGGTGTGGGGGGTCCGGGTGGTGCGGGCGGCCTGGGCGGTGTGGGAAGTCTCGGTGGTGCGGGTGGCCGGGATGGCTTGGGGAGCCCTGGTGGTGCGGGCGGCTGGGACGGTGTGGGGCGCCCGAGTGATGTGGACGGCCTGGGCGGTGTGGGAAGTCTCGGTGGTGCGGGTGGCCGGGATGGTGTGGGAAGTCCCGGTGCTGCGCCCGGCCGGGATGGCTTGGGGAGCCCGGGTGGTGCGGGCGGACGGGATGGCTTGGGGAGCCCAGGTGATGCGGGTGGCCGGGATGGCTTGGGGAGCCCGAGTGGAGCGGGCGGGCGCGATGGTGCGGGGAGCCCGCGCAATGCGAGCAGTTCGGACCACGCGGTGAACCCGGTCAGCGCTGATGCCCCCGCCTCTGCCTCCGCCTCCGCCTCTCTCAGCGCCTCCGGCGCCTCCGGCGCCTCCGGCTCCGCCCGTGAGCGCCTCCCGGAGGAGCCGGAGTGGTCGCCCTCGCAGCGCGCGGCCTATCGCATGTACCTGCTGCCCGCCGTCATGGCCGAGCCCCCGATCCACCTCGCCCGGCTCGCCCCGCTGGTCGCCGAGGCGGCCCGGCGTCAGGACGCCGTCGCGGGGGCGATCCTCGACGAGGCGGCGGACCACCTGCTGGAACCGGTCCGCGCGCTGGCGCCCCGCCAGGGTGAGCGGATCGTCGCCACCGGCGGGCTGCTCGGCCCCGACGGACCCCTGACAGCTCTTCTGAGCGAGCGCCTCAAGGTGCTCGGCCTGACGCTGGACTGGGTGGCGGACGGTTGCGGGGGAGCCGTGGCCCTGGCCCGGCTCGGGCACGGCGGCCCGCCACCCTCGCCCCGGACTACCTGAACCCGGACTACCTGAACCCGGGCTACTCGAACCGGGACACCTCACCCCGAGCGACCTGAACCCGCGCCACCTGACCGGCACGCCCCCGGCCCCACGCGAGAACAGCACGGAAGGAACCGGCCGCATGCCGACTCCGGA
Source organism: Streptomyces sp. NPDC058697 (assembly GCF_042715345.1). NCBI lineage: Bacteria > Bacillati > Actinomycetota > Actinomycetes > Kitasatosporales > Streptomycetaceae > Streptomyces > Streptomyces sp. NPDC058697. The sequence continues at coordinate 122,703 of NZ_JBHXSU010000008.1, read as the reverse complement.
ACACGCGGCCGCCCGGCCCGAGCAGACACCCGAGGTCTCCCGGGGGCACGACACGCGGAGCCCCCTCTATCTGGACCCGGACGCCGCCGTCGACGCCCGGGTCGCCGACCTGCTCGCCCGGATGACCCTGCGGGAGAAGGCCGGCCAGCTCAACCAGCGGATGTACGGCTGGGACGCCTACCGCCGCACCCCGGACGGCTTCGAACTCACCGAGGCGCTGTACGCCGAGACAGACCGCTTCGCCGGCCTCGGCGCCCTGTACGGACTCCTGCGCGCCGACGCCTGGTCGGGCGTCGACCACTCGACCGGCGTGGGCGCGGCCGACGGCGCCACGCTCGCCGACCTGGTGCAGCGCCACGTCATGGAAAGCAGCCGCCTCGGCATCCCGGCGCTCCTCGTCGAGGAGGTCCCGCACGGCCTGATGGCCCTCGACGGCACGGTCCTGCCGGTCAACCTGGCCGTCGGAGCCACCTGGGATCCCGAGCTGTACGAGCAGGCCGCCGCCCATGCCGCGGCCGAACTGCGGGCCCGTGGCGGCCATGTCGCCCTCGTCTCGGCCCTGGACCTCGCGCGCGATCCCCGCTGGGGCCGTACCGAGGAGTGCTTCGGCGAGGACCCGTATCTGGCGGCCCGCCTCACCGAGGCGCTCGTGCGCGGCATGCAGGGGCAATCCGGTTGCACGGACGGCCAGTTCGCCGAGGACAAGGCCGCCGTGGTGCTCAAGCACTTCGCCGGACAGGGCGCCACCGTCGGCGGCCGCAACTCCGCGGAGTCCGAACTCGGGCCCCGCGAGCTCCACGAGATCCATCTCCCCGCCGCCCGGGCGGGGATCCGCGCCGGAACCGCCGCGGTCATGGCCGCGTACAACGAGGTCGACGGGCTTCCCTGCGCGGGCAACAGGCCCTTGCTCACGGGGCTGTTGCGCGAGCGCTGGGCCTTCGACGGGCTCGTCATGGCGGACGGCCTCGCAGTCGACCGGCTGGCCCGGATCACCGGCGACACGGTCTCGGCGGGCGCCCTGGCACTCAACGCGGGCATCGACCTCAGCCTCTGGGACGACGGCTTCACGCACCTGGAAGAGGCCGTCGAGCGTGGACTCGTCCAGGAGGACGTGCTCGACGCCGCCGTCGCCCGGGTGCTGCGCCTGAAGTTCCGCCTCGGTCTGTTCGAACGGCCTTGTGCCGAAGGCCGGTTGACCGCTCCGTCGCCGGACCGCGGCCGGGAACTGAGCACCGCCCTGGCTCGAGGCGCGGTCACCCTCCTCCACGACGACGGGGGCGTCCTGCCCGTCCGCCCCACGGTGTCCCGCATCGCGGTCCTGGGCCCGCACGCCACCACCACCGCCCATCAACTCGGCGACTACACGGCCCCGCAGCGCCCAGGCACCGGCGCCAGTCTCCTCGACGGGCTGCGGCGGCTCGCCCCGCCCGGAGTGGACGTCCGCCACGCCCGCGGCTGCGCCCTGACCGGCGACGACCTCTCGGGGATACCCGAGGCCATCGCCCAGGCCGGCGGCTCCGACCTGGCCGTGCTCGCGCTGGGCGGCAGCAGCGCCCGTACCCCCGAGACCGACTTCGCCGCCAACGGCGCGGCCCTCGGAGCCGTGTCCGAGATGACCTGCGGAGAGGGTGTCGACCTAGCGGGGCTGCGGCTCGGCAAGGCCCAACGGGCCCTGCTGGACGCCGTCGTGGCGACCGGCACCCCCACGGTCGTGGTCCTCGTGCAGGGGCGCCCGCATGTCGTCCCGGAGGCCGCGGAACGCGCGGCGGCGCTGCTCACCGCCTGGTACCCGGGCCCGTGGGGCGGCGACGCGATCGCCGAGGTCCTGCTCGGCCTCGCCGAACCCCTCGGCCGTCTCCCCGTCTCCGTGCCCCGGTCGGCCGCGCAACTGCCCGTCCACTACAACCACAAGGACACCGAGTACGGGGCGTACCTCGACGAAAGTGCCGAGCCGCTCTACTCCTTCGGGCACGGGCTGTCGTACACGAGCTTCGCCTACGGTCCGCCGCGTCTGTCCGGGCGTACCGTCGCCGTCGACGTCACCAACACCGGAGAACGGGCCGGGCGTACCGTCGTCCAGCTCTACCTCCGCCGGCTGGTCACGCCCGTGTGGCCGCGCACGCTCGAACTGCGCGCCTTCAGGAACGTCGAGCTCGCTCCCGGGGAGACCCGCACGGTCGTCATCCCGCTCGACGCCGACCAACTCGCGCAGGTCGGCGCCGACTTGGAGACGGCTGTACTGCCCGGCACCATGGAGATCCGCGTCGCGGAATCGGCGAGGGCCGCGCTGAACGCCGTACCGGCCGTGCTGCGGATCGACGGTTGACGGCGACGGTCCACAGCGACGGCCGGCGGGCCGTCAGAGCTTCACGGCCCCCGACGAGACCCCCTTGTAGAACCACCGCTGGGTGATCACGAACAGCACCAGCACCGGGATGACGGAGATCACCGAACCGGCCATCACCACCCGCTGGTCGTAGCCGAACGACGAGCTCTGCAGCCGCGAGAGACCGAGCGTCAGCGTCATGTGTTCCTCCGAGCGCAGCACGATCAGGGGCCAGAGGAAGTCGTCCCAGGCGCTGATGAAGGTGTTGATGGTGACCACCAGGATCGCGCCCCACGCGGACGGCAGGTACAGGTGCCGGAAGCGCTGCCACTCGCCGGCGCCGTCGAGCATCGCCGCGTCCTCGATCTCGCGCGGCACCGCCATGAACGCGGCGCGCATCAGCAGCACGTTGATGGCACCGACGAACCCGGGCAGCCACACACCCACCAGGTTGTCGACCAGACCCAGATCGCGGATGCTCAGGAACAGCGACACCATGATCGACTCGAAGGGGAACATCATCGAGGCGATCAGCACGACCCAGACCGCCTTGCGGCCCTTCCAGTTGGGCTTGGAGAGCATGTAGCCGGCCGTGGTGGAGAACAGCAACTGGCTGCCGACCGACAGGACGACCACGAACATGCTGTTCCTGATGTACGTGGCCACCGGCACCTGGTCGAAGACCGCCCGGTAGGCCCGCAGGGTCGGCTCGTGCGGGAACAGTGAGGCGTTCGCGCCGAAGACGTCCTCGCTGGTGCTCTTCAGCGAGGCCAGGAGCTGCCAGACCAACGGGCCGACGGTGATGCCCAGCACGAAGAGCAACAGCAGGTAGCGGACGGCCAGTTCGCGGGGGCGGCCGTAGTCCCGCCAGCGCGGGAGCAGCCTCCTGCGAGGTGCGGTCTCGGTCGCGTTCGAGGCCGCGGTCGCGGTCGTCATGACTCGTCCTCCCTCGTGAGCCGCTGCGCCAGCAGGGTCAGCCCCAGCGTCAGCAGGAACAGCGCCACACTGACCGCCGAGCCGTAGCCGGCGTTGCCGGTGATCGGGTCCAGGCCGACGTCCTTGATGTAGAAGGGCAGCGTGCGGTCCGCGCCACCGGGACCGCCGGTGGGGCCGCCGAGCATGTACAGCTCGGTGAACACGCGCAGTGAGCCGATGCCGGTGAGGGTGCCGACCAGCATCATGGCCTGCCGCACACCCGGCACGGTGATGTGCCAGAAGCGGCGGACCGCACCGGCGCCGTCCATGGACGCCGCCTCGTGCAGTTCCCTGGGCACGTTCCCCAGCGCGGCCAGGTAGAAGATCATGTACCAGCCGAGCCCCTTCCACAGGGTCAGGCCCATCGCGGAGAACAGGATCAGCCACGAGTCGGACAGGAACGGGATGGCGTCCCTGATCAGATGGGCCTTCTCCAGCCAGGTGTTGATCAGCCCGTCGTCGGCCAGCAGCCACTGCCAGCTCAGCCCCACGACGACGCTGGAGGCGAGGACCGGCGTGTAGAAGGCGGAGCGGAAGAAGCCGATGCCGGGCAGGTTCTTCTCCACCAGGACGGCCAGCAGCAGCGGCAGCAGCACCATCAGCGGTACGACGACCAGCGCGTACAGGATGCTGTTGCGGGTCGCCAGCCAGAAGTCCGAGTCGTCCAGCATCCGGGTGTAGTTGTCGAGCCCGACGAAACTCGCGGCGCCGCCGAGCGGCTTGGCGTCGGTGAACGACAGCAGCAGGGTGTTGAAGAACGGGAACACGCCGAAGACCACCGCGCAGACGATCGCGGGAGCGGTCCACAGCCAGGGCAGCCACCAACGGCGGTACAGCGCCGCGCCGTTGGCGCCGGGAGCGGGGCCGGGCAGCACCGCCCGGCCGAGTCGGCGTATGCGGGACGGGGCCGCGCCCGGCACGGAGGCTGTGTGCTCCGCACCGGGCGCGGACACCGGCTTCGCGGTCTGCGTCGCCACGATCAGCCTGCCTGCTTCAGCAGGTCGTCGGCCTTCTCCTGGGCGTCCTTCACGGCCTGCTCGGGGCTCTTCTTGCCCTGCATGGCCAGCTGCACCTGGGACACGATGGCCTTCTGCACGGCCGGGGAGAGGTTGGTCTGGTAGGCGGTGGTGGTCTTGAGCTGCTCGGCGACGAGCTTTCGGGCCTGGGAGAAGGGGTCACTGCCGGTCGCGTTCTGGAAGAACGGGTCGTCCAGCGAGGTCGTGGTCGTCGGGAAGATCACGACGTTCGGGTCCTTGCACCAGGCCGTCTGGTTCTCGGCGTTGGTGAGGAACTTGGCGAACGCGAGCGCGGTGGGGGCGTGCTTGCTGGTCGCGGCGACCGAGATGTACTGCGGGGCGCCCGTGGTGTGGCCGAGCGCGTCGAAGGGCTGCTGGCCCACACCGGTCTTGGCGTACACCGACGGGCTGTTCTGCTTCACGAAGCGCACGAAGCTCGGGTTCGTCGAACCGTAGGCGACCTGGCCCTGGCTGTACGGCGTGGAGGGGTCGTTGCTGGAGGACAGCGAGTCCTTCGGCATGGCGCCTGCCTTGTACAGCTTCGCCATCCAGGCCACGTACTGGACGGTCCTCGGATCGTCGGCGAAGACGGCGGATTTGCCATCGGCGGACAGCGTCTTGATGTCCATCTGGTCCCAGTCGGCGGGGATCCGCCAGATCGGGTTGGCCATCGTCGCGTAGTACTTGCCCTTGGCCGTTTTGGCGATCTTCTCGTAGTCGGCGAACAGCCCGAAGATGGTCTTCGGCGGCTTGGCCGGGTCGATGCCGGCCTTCTTGAGCATGTCGGTGTTGTACGTCAGGAGGATGCCGCCGGTGTACCAGGGCAGCACGCTGTGCACCGACTTGCCTGCGGAGTCCTTCATGGTGCTGGACTTCCAGAACGCCGGGACGAACGGCTCGGCGGCGTCAGGGTCCTTGACGCCCACGTCGAGCAGGTAGCCGGCCTTGGTCAGGGCCGTCGCGGTGGGGGAGTCGACGTTGATCACGTCCGGCATGGTGCAGCCCTGGGCGTCGGCGACCGTGCGCTGGGTGAACGTGCTGTCGCCGGGATCGTCGATCCACTTGACCGAGGCACCGGGGTTGGCCTTCTCGAAGTCCTCGATCACCCCGTTGAAGAAGTCCCCGAAGTCCTTCTTCAGGTTGGTCGTCTGGAAAGTGATCTTTCCCTTGACGTCACCGGTGAGCTTGCCCGACCCGACGTTTCCCTCGTCGACCTTGCAACCGCCCGCGGTGGCGCCACCGTCGTCGGAGCCACCGGAGAGGCCGCAGCCTGCGGCCGTCAACGTCAGTACGACGAGCCAGGCCAGGGATCCGGTCAGTCTTCTTGCGCGCATTGCTGCCCTCCTGAGACCCAGTCTGCTGCTGGTTCAATTCACCAACTTCGACTCCGATTGATGAAAAGGTGGACCAGAATTCATCGGAGGTCAATGGGTGCTGTGTTGCTTTTAGGTTCCGTACGCGGCCGTCGTGCGGTCAGTGGCGGTGCTCGTGGTCCGGGTGGGACGGATCGCCGGGGTGTTCGTGCCCGGCCGCATACACCACGCCGGCGCGCGCCCGGTCGAGCCAGGCGAAGAAGGCGCGCCGGCCGGCGGACCGGCGCAACTCGTGGGCGACACCCGCGCGTACGCCCTCGTACGGCAGGTGGTCCGAGGTGTCCGTCCCGCCGAAGGGGTCGACTCCGCGGCGCAGGGCGTCCGGGGTGAGGAAGCGGTCCGGGTTGCGGTCGTAGTAGTCCCGTACCGCCGATTCCGGCACGTCCTGTTCGCTCTCCAGCGCGGCGAGCAGGACGCGCGCGGCCGGGGAGTGGGCGAGCACCGCGGCGACGATGCTGCCGAGATCCGCGACGTCATCCTCGGCCACCGCGAGTACCTGGGCCGGCCGGACTTCTTCGGGAGGCCTCAGTCCGCGCTCGACGCAGGCCCGGCGGGCCAGTTCGTCCACGACGACCACCTGGGTCGCCCAGCGCCGCCGCTGCCGTTCCGCGCGCGCCGACGCGTCGGGACGGGTCACGGGATCGCGCGGCGGTACGACCCTCAGCAGCGCGTCCACGTGCGCCGCGGCGAGGGTGTCGCCGTCCACGAGCGCGGCAACTCCCGCGGGCAGGTGGGCGTGCGCGGAGCTGCCGGGTGGCTGCGAACGCGCGTGTACGTGATCGCTCATGGCAGCACCTCCAGCGGTACGGCCTCGGTGTAGGCGACGCTGCCGTGCCAGGCGATCTTCGCCATCAGCCAGTACGACCCCGGCGTCACCGCACGGCCGTCCACCTCGATCGCGCACTCCAGCCGCTCCCCGGCGGCCACGGTGAAGCCCTGGCAGCCCGGGCCCACCCCCGGCCAGGTGCCCCACGACGACACCGCCCACAGGGTGCCGGCGACCGGACCGCGAGTGGTGTTGCGCACGGTCACGGGAACCCGTCCGACCTCACCCGCGCGCACCCTGATCCGCTGAATTCCCAGCCGTGACACGAGAGTTGGACCCGTACGGCCGTCCGGCTCGCCCTCCGGGACGGTGCCCGGTACGTCGAGGGCCACGACATCCTCGTACATCTGGCCGCCGTACGGCAGTTGGGCGGTGAGCCAGTGGCGGCCGGGTGTGGCGTCGGGGGCGGGGGTGACGGTGACCTCGGAGAGGGTGAATCCGCCGGGGCCCAGCGCGTACGGGAGTTCGGCGGGCTCGGCGGACCAGCCCGGCGGTACGCGCAGGGCGACCGTGCCCGAGACCGGGGCGTCGGTGAGCTCCGAGCCGACGCGGACCGTCGCGGTCACGGGGCGCCCGGAGACGGTGAGCGCGGTCGGCGAGACGTATACGGCGACGGGCATGTTGCCGCGCGGGGCGGGGCCGGAGTTGTGCAGCCAGTACCGGGTGTGGACGGGCTGCGCGGGCTCGTGCGCGGCGATCCCGGAGCCGTGCGGCGTCCGTCCGTCCTTGGGAGTCGCCAGGACCGTCGCGACCTCGAACCCGGTCAGGTCGATGTCGAGAACCCCGTGCTGGTCCGGGGCCAGCGGTGCCCCGGGGTTCTCCAGGACGTCGGCGCGGGCTCCGGCCGTCCACGCCAGCGGGCCGCGCACCCGGGCCCGTACCGGGCGGCCGGACACCTCGTGCATCCGTACGACGACCCCGCGGCCCGGGTCCGCCGGGGCCACGCTGCCGCGGGCCAGCGGCGAGCCGACCGGTTTGAGCGCGTCGAGCAGGACCTCGCCCTCGGGCTCCAGGCCCAGCAGGGTCGCTCTCCTCGGCAGGACGGGGGCTTCTGGCGATGTGTCCGGCACCTCGGATACAGCGGGTGCATCCGAGGTGTCCGAGGTGCCCGAGGCGTCGCCGTCGCGAAGCCGTGCCGTGAGCGGGTGGTTGTACGCGTGGCCGGTGCGCGGCAGTCCCAGCTTCCGCCAGTCGCCCTCGCCGCCCACCACGGCGTACTCGAAGGTGTGCGACCACCGCTGGAGCTGGAAGGCCGAGCCGTCGGGGGCGGTTCGGCGGGGCGGGTCGATCCAGATGCCCGAGGGCCAGCCCGTGCACGAGCGCATCAGAGACATGTAGAGGTCTCCGGACGACGTGACCACACAGCCGGGTGTGCCGCGGTTGAGGACAGCGAAGCTGCGGCCGTCCCAGGCGTCGCCCGGTGGCAGGGCTTCGCCGCCGCCCGCCGCCGTGGCCCGCAGGACCGCGTCGTCCAGGTCGGCCACCAGCGCGTCGACCGCCTTGGCGTCGTCCTGCGGGCGGGCGCCCGCCACGACGAGCAGCGGCAGCCGTTCGAGGTCGCGGAGGTCGGCTCCGGGCACCCACTCCTCGCGCAGGCTCGCGCGCGGCGCGACCCAGACGGCCGCGATCCCGTGCGCGGCCAGTTGCCGGCGCAGCTCGCGTCCGGCGGCCGGGTCCCAGCCGAGCGCTTCCGCGACGACCGTGTTGCGTTCGGGGCCGCCGACGGCGATGCGGATGTCGGGCAGGTTGGAGTCGATCTCCAGGTCGCCGTAGCGCGGCCCGTCGGCGATCGTCGAGGTCGCGGTGACGCCCGCGCGGACCAGGGCCGCCGCGAGCGGGGTGCCGAGTTCACCGGCCTCGTCCCAGGAGGAGTGGACGAGTTCGGCCACGCCGATCGAACGGTGGCCGAGGAGCGCGCCCGTGTCGTCGCGGATCTCGGCGCGGGCCGTGGAGCCCAGGCCGAACCAGGTGTTGGCCGGGTTGTCCAGCGTCCAGGGGAACCGCTCGCTGTCGACCTCCACGAAGCCGAACCCGCGGCCGATGACGGCGTCGGCCACCTCGTGCACCGGCAGTCCGCCCCGCACGTCGGAGGGCCAGCGGACCCGGATCAGCCGGTCGGCGCCGTCGTAACCGTTGACGGTGGTGGACACATCCAGGCGCGCGACTCCCTTCCACAGACACAGCCGTTGTGTGTAGCGGAAGAGGCCGAGGTCGGCGGTGACGGTGACGCGGGAGCCGGCGGGGGAGTGCTCGACCCGGACGTTGGCGGTCACATCGCGGCTGCGGGCGGCCGTGGTGCCGGTCGGGGTGAGATGCCAGGGCCCCTCGCCGAAGCGGGGGTGCCGTGGGTACTCCTCCTGCACGACCAGCTCGTTGCCGATGTCACCGGCGCGCAGCAGGTCCCGTCCGCCCTCCGTGAGCGCGCGCAGCCGGCTCACCCCGCCGCCGCGTCCCGGGTCCACGGTCAACTCGTAGAACTCGTTGCGGATCGTGGTGCCTTCGCCCGGCACCCACTCGGAGACGGTGCCCGGAGCGAGCGGGAGCGCCTTGAGCCCCATCCCGGGGACCTCCGGCACGATCACACGCAGCTCGCCGTTCTCCCGCACGGCGGGCAGCGGGAGACCCGTGTCGTCGAGCGGTACGAGTCCGGGATCGTCGACGGTCAGTACGTCCTGCCGCTGCCAGGTCGCGGAGTTGAACACCACCAGGTCGGAGCCGCCACCCGGCAGCGGGGCCACGTGCCGGGCGAGGGCGTCGGTCGCGTCGGCGTGCACCGCCTCGGCGAGGTCCGCCAGTTCGCGCCACCCGGTGAGCAGGTCGATGTAGACCTGGTCGGACTCCGAGCCGGTGATGGCGTCGTGATGGGCGCCGTAGATCAGCTGCCGCCACGCCTTGTCGAGGGCCGCGTCCGGATAGGGGTGCCCGGTGACGAGCGAGGCGAGTGTCGCCCAGGCCTCGGCGTCGGCGAGCAGCGTCTCCCCGTACCGCTGGGCCTGCTTGGTGTCGATGTAGGAGACGTCCTTGCCGGTGTAGACGGGGTTCATGTCCCGGGTCTGCGGTGAGGCCGTGCGCCCCTCGGCGTCCAGTTCGGCCCGTACGGCGGCGAAGAAGTCGCGCGGCACGGCGCTGACGAAGCGCGGCCAGACGTACCGGGCGTTCCAGTCGCGGTGGATGTCCATGACCCAGCGGCACGGCGGCGCGTAGTCCCCGCCGACCGGGAGCAGCACGTTGCGGGTGAGCGCGACCTGCTTGAGCCCCTTGAAGAGCTTAAGCGCGGCTGCCTGGGCCTCGGGCAGTGTCGGCGCGTTGTCGATGGCCCAGCCCGCGCCGTAGTGGTTGACCATGTACGCGGTCAGCAGCCCGCGCCCCGAGGGGGCGATCCAGGAGAACTCGGCGGGGAACTGCATCCGGTTCGGGTCCCGGGGCTCCTCGCCGAAGACCGAGAGGGTGGGACCCCACTGGTGGAAGGGGCCGCGCGCCCACGAGCTGGAGGACAGTCCCGCGTCGGCCATCAGCCCCGGGAACTGTGGATCGTGCCCGAAGGCGTCCAACTGCCAGGCGGTCTCCGGCGACGCGCCCATGATGCCCCGCTGGAAGCCGTCCCCGTAGACGGCGTTGCGGATGGTGGCCTCGGCGCCGGTGAGATTGGTGTTGGGCTCGTTGTAGGTGCCGCCCATGATCTCGACCCGGCCGGTCCGCAGCAGCTCCCGCAGGAAGGCGCGCTCCTCCGGGAACGCGTCCCAGTACGGCTTGAGGTAGTCGACCTCCGCGAGCACGAAGGTGTACGCCGGGTCGCGGCGCGCCAGATCGCAGTGGGCCCGGACGAGACTCATGCCGGACTGGCCGCGGGAGTCGAAGGTGCGCGCCGGCAGCCCCGTCGACGCCGGGTCGTCGGCGACGTCCCAGGTCTCGGTGTACGCGCCCTGGGTGTTCCACCAGACGGGGTCGTAGTGGAAGTGGCTGACCATGAACATCGTCCAGCCCGGCTCCGCCGCCGTGAACTCGGCGGGATACACGGCCACTTGGGTCTTGTCGGTGGCGATCACATCGGTCGCGGTCACCGAGATGTCGCGGCGCTCGCCGGGCGCGAGGCCGGTGCGCACGGGTATCTCGGCGCGCGCGGTGCCGTTCTCGGCCACCGTGACGAGGGCCTCCCCGGCGACGGCGGAGCCCTCGACGGTGAGACGGACGGTCCGGCCGGGGGTGTGGCTCAGCTCGACGGCCACGATCTGGCGCGGCTGCTCGGTGGTTCCGGCGAAGAGCTCGGTCGACTCGACAGAGGTGACGCGCATGGGGCTCCTACGAGGATGCTCGGCGGAGCACCATCGTGGCACCGAGAGGATGGTTCAAACAACCATCTTCATGTTTTCTCGGTGGTTCATCCATACATTGCCGGTCAGGGCATTGACGGTAGGGGGCCGTCGGTCGGGATCAGCGGGTTCGGCGGCTCTTCACCGTGTGCTGCGGGGTGATGTGGTCGGTCAGCGCCAGTGAGGCGCTCGCACGCTGGTAGGAGAGCTGGGCGACCCGGACGTAGAGGCAGTCGATGAGGACGAGTACGGAGTGCCGCCCGCCGATGCTCCCGGTGCGGAAGCTGGTCTCCGAGGTGGCGGAGATCAGCCGGATGTCGGCGGCCCGGGCCAGCGGCGAGCGAGGGTCGGAGGTGAGCGCCACGGTGGTGGCGCCGCGCTCCTTGGCGAGTTCGAAGGGCTCGATGGTCTCGCGGGTCGCCCCGGAGTGCGAGATGCCGATGGCGACGTCCGCGGGGGTGAGCAGCGCGGCGGAGGTGGCCGCCCCGTGCACCTCGTTCCAGCCCCGCACCGAGCAGCCGATGCGGAAGAGGCGGGTCTCGGTCTCCTGGGCGACGGCGCCGCTGCCGCCGACGCCGTAGACGTCGATGCGGCGGGCACGGGCGACGGCCTGGGCCGCGCGCTCCAGCGCGTCCAGGTCCATCCGGTCGATCGTCTGCTGGACCGCGCGCAGGTCGGCGCTGCCGACGACGGCGACGACGCGTTCGAGATCGTCGTCCGGGGAGATCTCGGGGCCGATCTCCGCGCTGCCCCAGTCGGACACCTCGCCGCGACCGCGCTCCTGGGCCAGCTCGATCAGCAGGTGCTGGTACGAGTCGAGGCCGATGGCACGGCAGAACCGGGTCACCGTGGCCTGTGACGTGCCCGTGCGGCGGCCCAGCTCGGCGGCGGAGGAGTGGGTGACCGCCGCGGGGTCCGCCAGGATCAGCTCGCCCACCTTCCGCAGCGAGCCGGCCAGCCGGGGCAGCTCGGTGCGGATCAGCGTGGTGACGTCCGTCGGGGGCATTCCGTTGCCGGCGCCGGTCCGTTCCATGGGGTACCCGATCTCCTCGGTGGTGCCTGCTGTGCAGCTGAGAATGTATCAGCCACCCACCATCTCGCAGATTGAATCTCAGGACCGAAGGTGCCTCTGGCCCAGGTCAGGCCCGGGGTGTGGTGACGGCGCCGGTGGAGGGGGCGTTGCCCGCCGCTCGTGACCTATGGTTTATTCATTCAAGTAAGCTCGTAAGGGATGGTGGTTTCATCCACCGGTGGGGAGTGCCGCGTGTCTGTCGACTCTGTGAACGCCAGCGGGTTTGCGCGTGAGGGCCTGGATGCCCTGAACCGCATCGCCGAGTCCGCCGAGTCCGCCGAGTCCGCCGAGGGTGATGTGCGGCGCGCCGCCGAGCTGATCGCTCACTGCGTGCGGACCGACGGCGTCGTCCAGGCGTTCGGCACCGGGCACTCCCAGGCCCTCGTCCTGGAACTCGCCGGACGTGCCGGGGGGCTCGTGCCCACCAACCGGCTGAGCATCGCCGACCTCGTGCTGTACGGCGGCGACGACCCGAGCGTCCTCGACGACCCGCTTCTGGAGCGCAAGCCGGGTGTCGCCGAGCGGATCTACGACCTCGCCGAGCCGCGGCCCGAGGACCTGTTCGTCATCATCTCCAACTCGGGCGTCAACAGCGTGATCGTGGAAATGGCTCTGCGGGCCAAGGAGCGCGGCCACCGCGTCCTGGCCATCACCTCACTGAGCCACACCCGGGCCGTCCCCGCCTCCCACCCCAGCGGCCGGAAACTCGCCGACATCGCCGACGTCGTCCTGGACAACGCCGCGCCGCGGGGGGACGCCCTCCTCCCTCTCCCCGGCGGCGGCTCCGTCTGCGCCCTGTCCACCCTGACCGGCGTGATGCTCGTCCAGATGACCGTCGCCGAAGCGGCCTCACTGCTGCTCGCGGCGGGAGTGCGACCGCCGGTGTACGTGTCCGCCAACGTGCCGGGCGGATTCGAGGGGAACCTCGACCTTGAGCGGCGGTACGCGGGACGGATCCGGCGTACGGCGAGCTGAGGGCTGCGCGTGCCGACGTTCGTTCGCGCGTGCCGAACTTCGTCCTAGTGTGGTGACGGCTTCATCGACCTGGTCGCGGCTCTGCGCGAACGGGTCCCGGCCGGCGGACACGACGGCCCGGATCGCGTCCCCCAGGCCGATCTTGGTGGCCCAGTAGTCGACGAACCGGTCCATCACGCCCTCGACACGGACAACGCGGAGCGGCTGTGGGACCTCGCCGCCGACATGCTCCGCGCATAAGGCGCGCCGTCCTACTCGCCGCCGAAAGGACCCGCACCGCCGTGAGCGTCGTGGGCGTCTTCGACGTTGTGGGCCGGGCCGCAGCGGCCATGCCCGACCGATGGAAGGCCCCGCTGGGCGTCGGGCAAAGACTACACAAGTAACTTGGCAAAGTTGCTTGTGTAGTTTTACGGTGGGACACATGAACGCGAATCCCGGGCAGCAGCAGCCCGCCGTGTCTGCCGAGACCGCGCAGCGCCTGCAGGACGCGATGAAGCGGCTGCGCGCACGCCTGCGCTCGGAGTCGGGGCAGCATGCGGTCGGCCTGACCGCCACGCAGCTCGGCGTCCTCGTGAGCGTCGTTCGGGAGGGTCCCGTCACGGCGGCCCGGCTCGCCGCGCTGGAGCACGTCAGCGCGCAGGCCATCGCGCAGAGCCTGGCGGTGCTCAAGGCCGCCGGACTGGTCCACGGCGAGCCCGACCCCAAGGACGGCCGCAAGAAGCTGATGAGCGCCGACCCGTCGGCGGCCGAGCTGATCGACAGGCTTCTGAACGGCCGCTCCTCCTTCCTGGCACGCGCCATCGACCAGGTCGTCGCTCCGGACGAACGGGAGGACGTGGAGAAGGCGATCGAGCTGCTGGAGCGGCTCGCCGACGCCGACCTCGGTGGCGGCGCGATATGAGGACCGCCGCCACTCAGGGCGGTGCTTCGGCGGGCGAGGCCGAGCGCGACTCCTTCGCGTGGCCGTTCACCACACCGCTGTACGTGGGCTCCGCCCTCAACCCGGTCAACAGCTCCATCATCGCGACCGCGATGGTCCCCCTCGCCGCCGACCTGAACGTCTCGGTCGGCAGCACCGCCGTCCTCGTCTCCTCGCTCTACCTGGCCAGCGCCGTCGCCCAGCCCACGGCGGGCAAGCTGGCGGAGGTGCTCGGACCGCGCCGGATCTTCCTCTCCGGCATCGTGCTGGTCCTGCTCGGCGGGCTGGTCGGCGGCATGGGCCAGAATCTCGCGACGCTGACCGTCGCTCGGGTCCTGATCGGCGTCGGCACCTCGGCGGCGTTTCCCTGCGCGATGGTGATGATCCGGCGTCGCGCCCAGGACGCCGGCCTGACCGCACCGCCGGGTTCGGTGCTGGGCGGCCTCGCGATCGCCGGCATGGCCACCGCCGCCGTCGGCCCGCCGATCGGCGGGCTCATCGTGGGCGCGGCGGGCTGGCGCTGGGCCTTCCTCATCAACATCCCGGTCACCGCGATCGCCCTGGTGATGGCCGTGCACTGGCTTCCCAAGGATCCGCCGCTCGACCGCGCGGACAGTGGCCCGCGCAAGGTGGCCGAGCGGATCGATCTGCCCGGCATCCTCGGCTTCGCCACCTTCATGACCGCGCTGGTCGTCTTCCTGATGGGCCTGCCGGACCTCGAATGGATCGCGCTCGCCGTCTTCGTCGTGGCCGCCGCACCCACCGTCGTATGGGAACTGCGCACGGACGCGCCGTTCTTCGACTTCCGGGGCCTGGCCGCCAACGGCGCCCTCGCCCGCACCTACCTGAGGCAGGCCCTCACCCTGCTCGGCGTCTACTCCGTGATGTACGGCATGACGCAGTGGATGGAGACCGCACACGGCTTCTCCACGGTGCAGGCGGGACTCCTGCTGCTGCCGATGGGCGCCGTGTCCGCGCTGCTGTCGAGCCCGCTCGCCCGCCGCAACCTGGTGCGCGGCCCGCTGGTCGTGGCGGCCCTGAGCATGCTGGCCGGCTCGGCGGGCATCATGCTGCTCACCTCGACCAGCCCGGCGATCGTCATCGTCCTGGTCTCCCTGGTCTTCGGCGTCGTCTCCGCCACCACCACGGTCGGCAACCAGACCGCCCTGTACCTCTCGGCGCCGGCCGACCGGATCGGCACCGCCTCCGGCCTGTTCCGGACCTTCGGCTACCTCGGCACCATCACCTCGTCCGTCATCGGCAGCATCGCCTTCCGCGACGGCGCGACCGACCAGGGGCTGCACTCCCTCGGCCTCGTCCTGGTCGTGGCGGGCGTCGCGGTCCTGCTGCTGACCGTCCTCGACCGGCGCCTCATGGGGCGTGGCCGGGACCGACGGACCGGCACCGCCAATACCACCCACACCTCTGAACAACCCACCAAGGAGAACCAGGCATGAGCACCATCCCCGCCCTCGACCCCCGGCGGACCGCCCTGCTGGCCATGGACTTCCAGAACGGGATCGTCGACCACGTCCCGGACGCCGGCGCGCTCGTCGAACGGGTCGGCGGCGCCATCGCCGACGTCCGTGCCGCCGGCGGAACCATCGGCTACGTCCGCGTCGCCTTCACCGACGACGACTGGGCCGCGGTCCCCGAGAACAACAAGTCCTTCAGCGCGGTCGCCGCCGCGAAGATGCTCCACCACGAGGATGCCGCCACCCGGATCGACGCCCGGATCGCCCCCGAGGACGACGACATCGTCGTACGCAAGATCCGCTACGGCGCGGGCTCCACCACCGACCTCCACCAGCAGCTGAGCGACCGCGGCATCGACACCCTGGTCCTCTCCGGCATCAGCACCAGCGGCGTCGTCCTGTCCACCCTCATCGACGTCGCCGACCGTGACTACCGCGTCTACGTCCTGACCGACGGCATCGCCGACCCCGATCCCGAAGTCACCCGGATCCTGGTCGACAAGGTGTTCCCCTCCCGCGCCCACCTGATCGACACGACCCGGCTGTCCGAACTGCTCAAGGCCGCCTGAGCGCTCGGCCAAGGTCCACGAAGGGTCCGGCTCCGCAGGATGAGCTGCAGCGGGCTGATGCCGAGGGCGTCGGACTGCCCCCGAACCAGCCCACTGTCACGCGGTCGCCCACGTACCTGGCAGCCGGGCCCCGGGACGCGGCGGACCGCCAAGAGCAGAGCCCCCGCAGGCAAGAGCCTGCGGGGGCTTGTCGACGGTCTGCTGCCGGCCCCGGAGGGCCGAGTGTCAGGCGTACGGGTCGAAGGGGATTCCGGCTGGGCTCGTGTAGTCGAGAGCCCACTGGAAGTCGCCGTCGTCGATCTTGAAGGTGGCCGAGCCGAAGTCGGCGCCGCTCAGCTTGTCGCGGTAGCCGGCCGGGTAACCCTCCCAGCCGACGAGCCGCGGGTAGAACCAGTTGCCCGTGGCGTTCTCCGCCGGCTCGTCGTTGCCGTTGGCGAAGCGGAAGCAGTGGCTCCCGATCCCGTCCTTGTGATACACGATCTTCGGGTGGGTGCCGTCGAAGCGGATCTCGGACCGTGCGAGCGTCTGGTAGCTGCTGTGCTGGGACGCCGACACGTACTTGACCTCGTTGTTGTTGATCCACACGATGACGTGTTCCCAGTCGTGCGTGTGCCCGATCGCTGCCGGGCCGAGGGTCACCTGGTCCTTCTCGAAGTAGCTGGCGTACATGACCGCGCACCAGTCGTTGTTGCACTTCGCGCGCGAGTAGGTGTTGGAGTTGTTCAGCTGGGCGGGGTCGTGGCACTTGCCGTTGACGTCGCCGCCCAGCTTCAGGCCGGGGTTGATGGCGCCGTCGGCGCCGATGGCGGCGGTGGCGTAGCAGCCGTCACCGTCGTAGTCGTAGGCGGGGGAGTAGGTCTGCTCCAGGCCGCTCGCGTTCTGCGGCAGCAGGGTCAGGACGTTGGCGTGGGCGGTCGCCGGTATCGCGATGACGAGTGTCATCGCGCCGAGCGTGCCGAGAAGGCCGTTGGCGAGGGATCTCAACTTGCGCATGGGGACTCCTACTTGAACCGAGCGGCAGTCGTCAGCAGTACAGGTTGCTGCCCGGCGAGACGCCGAGGATCGAGGTGAAGCGGTTGTAGGCGTCCACGCGGCTCTGGACCTGCGCCGGGTTCTTGCCGTCGCACTCCAGGGAACCGTTGATGGAGCGGATCGTCTGGCCGAAACCGGCCTGGTTGACCATGGCGTTGTGCGGGGTCATGGTGCCGGGGCCGTTCTGCGTGTTCCAGTACCAGAGGCCGGTCTTCCAGGCCACGGCGGCGTCGTTCTGCACCAGCCAGGGGTTGTTGAGAAGGTCGATGCCGAGCGCGTCGCCCGCGGCCTTGTAGTTGAAGTTCCAGCTGAGCTGGATCGGTCCGCGGCCGTAGTACGCGGCCTGGCCGGCCGGGCAGCCGTACGGCTGGCCCCAGTCGCAGTAGTGCGGGTAGTTGGCGGTGTTCTGCTCGACGATGTGAACGAGACCGCCGGTCTCGTGGTTGACGTTGGCGAGGAAGGCGGCCGCCTCCTGCTTCTTCACCGTGTCGCTGCCGGTCTTCGCGAAGCCGGGGTAGGCGCTCAGCGCGGCGGTCAGGCCGCTGTAGGTGTAGAACGAATTCCGGCCCGGGAACATCTGGTTGAACTGGCCCTCGGTGACGACGAATCCGGACGGGGTGCCGCCGCCACCGCTCGCGGGCGCGTTCCACTTCTGGTTCGCGCCGCCCGAGCAGGTCCAGATCTGCAGCCGGGTGCCGTTGGCGCTGTTGTTGCCGGTGACGTCCAGGCACTTGTTCGCGGCCGGGTTGACGATGTCGTTCGCTCCGCTGACCACCCACTGCTGGTTGGTGCCGCCGGAGCAGTCCCACAGCTGGACCGCCGCGCCGTCCGCGGTGCTGCGGTCGACTATGTCGAGACACTTGCCGAGCGCACGCAGGGTGCCGTCACCCGGGTTGGACCAGATCTGGGCGCCTGTCCCGTTGCAGTCGTAGAGCTGTACGGCGGTGCCGTTGGCGTTGCTCGCGCCCGCGACGTCGACGCACTTGCCGGCGAGCCCGGTGATCGAGCCGTCGGCGGCCTGGGCGGGCGTCACGGTGAGCAGGGCGGTGAGGACGGCGGACAGCGCGGCGAAGACCGCGAAGCGGCCGAGGAATCGGGGTCTGTGCATGGTTGAGGACGCTCCTTGGGCGTAGGGGGTGGAACGGCCGTCCCCTGAGCGCGGGGACGGCCGTTGTCGGAGCTGGTGCGCCTAGGGGTAGCTGGTCAGATTGGCCACATTGGTCGTGGAGTTGGACGGTCCGCCCGTGCCGTTGACGACGTGCCGGATGGTGCCCACTCCGCCGAGAGAGACGGTCACCATGCTGGTGAAGCGCACATTGGCGTTGTTCGGCGCCTCGATGGCCCGCTCGGCGGCCACGCCCGGATTGACGTTGAAGTAGCAGTAACTGCCGAAGCCGTAGACCTGGTGGCTGGTGACGGAGTCGGCGACCTTGTAGGCGGCGTAGCCCTGCGTGGCGCCGTTCATCCAGGCCGCCTGGTTCGGCGGGTCGTACGGCATCTCGTTCTGGTAGAAGTACGTCCGCCCGCCGTTGCCGTTCCAGATCGTCTGGTACTTCTGGTAGTGCTCGACGAACAGGCCGTACATGGTGACGTTGTCACCGTTGACGATCAGGCCCGTGTCCCCGGTGTTGGTGTTCCAGCCGATGCCGGTGCCGTGGTCGCCGCGCCAGATCCAGGTGTGGTCGCCGATGACGTTGTCGCTGTTGACGACGAGGCTGGTGGTCGCCTTGCCGACGGCGGCGCCGCCGACGCGGAAGTACACGTCGTGCAGGGACGTCGGGTTCGCGGCGTGCGAGGCGGACGAGCCCGTCGGGCCGACCTCCATCAGCGTGGGCGAGTTGGTGGTGCCCGCGTCGAAGAGGACACCCGCGACCCTCACGCCGTCGACGTCGGCCACCTTCATCGCGGTGACGCCGTTGTCCGGAATGAACGTGGCGAGGCCCAGACCGAGGACGACGGTGTTGGCGCGGTTCACCTGGAGCGTCTGGTTGAGGTGGTAGACACCCGGGGTGACCAGGAGATTCTTGCCCGCCGCCAGCGCCGCGTTGATGTCCGCGGCGGTCGCACCCGGCTTCACGACGTAGAAGGTGTCAAGGGACAGCGAGCTGCCGGCCGGGGTTCCGTTCGCCCAGCTGGTGCCGGTGGAGTTGGACCGTACGGACGGCACGAAGACCTGGTAGGCGCCGTTGCCGTCGACGTACAGGGACGGCTTCTCCCGGCTGACCGGGCTCTGCGCGACCGTGGTGTACGGCGGGCTGGGGAAGCTGGTGGCCGGGACGCCCTGGCTGCCGACGAAGACCATGTTCCAGTTGGAGCCGGTCCAGCTGCCGAGCTGGGAGTTGCGGGTCAGCCACTGCTGCTGGCTGCCGGAGTTGACCTGCCCGTCGATCTTGGTGTCGGCCAGCAGACCGCCGCTGGACCAGCCGTTGTCGTCGAGCGCGACATTGCCGCGCAGATGCATCCGGCGGTACGAAGCCGCCTGCGAGACCGCCCAACGGTCGGTACCGCCGGTCGGGTTGACGGACAGGTTCTCGGCGCCGCGCCAGAAGTTCTGTGTCGCGTTGCCCTGGAACCAGTCGGCCTCGGAATGCACCGAGCCGTTGATCGTGACCGCGTCCGGGGTCAGACCCAGACCCGCGACCTGGGTGTAGAAGCCGACGTTGACATCGGCGTTGTAGGAACCCGGCTTGAACAGGACGGCGTAGCGCTGGGAGCCGAACTGGTTCGTCTCCTGCTGCTGGAAGATCGAGTTCACCCTGGTCTGGATCGTCGAGGACGACATCGAGGGGTCGAAGACGACGACGTTCGGGCCGAGGTCCGGATTCGTGCCGGACTGGGTCACGGGGACCACCTGGAAGCGCTGGGCGGTGCTGCCGTTGCAGGTGTACTGCACGAACTGCACGCTGTCCGCGGTCGAGGCGCCGGGGTCGTCCAGGCACTTGCCGCTGTTGCGGTTCACGAAGTGGTAGGCGCCGCCGCCTTCGTCGACCGGCAGCCACTGCTGATTGGTGCCGCCGCCGTAGGCCCACAGATGGACCGGCGCGTTGTCCGCCGTGGACAGGTCGGCGACGTCCACGACCTGGCCGGTGTTGTTGCCGTTGTTGATACGGACGTAGCCGTCGCTGGTGGCGGTGAAGCTCCACTGCTGGGCCGTCGAGCTGTTGCACGCGTACTGCTGTACGACGGTGCCGTTGGCGGTGGCGGCGGACCTGGCGTCCAGACATCTGCCGCTCGCGGCGTTCATGACGGTGGCGAAGCCGGTGGGCAGTGCGGCTACCGCGTTCGCCGCCGCACTCGCGGGCGCGGGTGCGGAGGTGAGCAGCGAAGCGACGGCCGCGGTGACCAGCGCGGCGGCGGTGGATCTGCGGCGCCGCTTCAGTGCGGCGGGCAAGTGGGTGAACACGGATTCTCCTTGCCGAAGGGCTCGGCGGATGGGGGGTGGGGGCCGAAGGGGTCGGCGAATGGTGGGAGTGGGGGTTGGAGTGGGGTGGGGCTGGATCAGCCGGTGTACGCGGCGAGGACGCGGGTGTAGTCCCAGTCGGACTGGCCCACACCGGAGCAGCTGTCGGCGGGGCCGCCGGTGCACGGACGGTCGCGGTTGACGGACCAGAAGGTCAGCCGGGCCAGGTGGTGTTGCTGGGCGTAGGCGAGCATCGTCCGGAAGTCGTTCACCGTGACGGTCTCGTTCTGGTCGGTGATGCCGTTCATCGACGAGATGCCCATGAGCCGGTATGCCTGTTCGTCGCTGTAGCCGTAGGCGTTCCTCAGCGCGTTCTTGAGGCCTTCGGCGGCCTGCGTACTGAGGGTGCCCATGTTCTGGCCGACGCCGCCGAAGTTGAACGGCATGATCGTCCAGGCGTCCACGGTCAGACCGGAGTTGGCGGCCCGGTTGATCAGGCTGGTGTCGGGCCCGCTCTGGCCGGTGCCGATGGTGACGTACACCTTGAGGCCGGCGTTGTTGGCCTTCACGGTCTTCAGGGCATCCACGGTCCGCTGCTGCACGGTCGGGCTGTTGTAGGCGTCGGCTTCGAGATCGATGTCGATGGCCTTGAGCCCGTACGCGCTGATGACCCGCTGGTACGCGGCGGCCAGCTCGCTCGCGGTGGAGCAGGAGCTCTCCAGCTTGTTGCCGCTCCAGCCGCCGAAGGACGGGACGACGTCGCCGCCGTTCGCCCGCACGGTGTTGATCGTCTGCTGGTCGACGCCGCCGGTCAGCGCCCGGCCGCCGTCCCACTGGGGGTTGCAGTAGCCGTTGCTGAGCACGAAGGCGAGGGTGAAGTACTTGACGCCGGTGGCGTTGGTGACCGTGGTGGGGCTCGGCGGGCTGCCCCAGCCGTTGTAGAGGTAGGGCGCCACGGCCATCGGCGTGGACGGGTTGCCGCCGTCACCGGGGGCGGGCGCGGTCCACTTCTGGTTGGCGCCGCCGCCGCAGCTCCAGATCTGTATGCGGGTGCCGTTGGCGGAGTTGTTGCCGGTGACGTCCAGGCACTTGCCGGCCTGCGGGTTGGTGATGCCGTTGCCGGAGGAGACCGTCCATTTCTGGTTGGCGCCGCCGGTGCAGCTCCACAGCTGCACGGTGGCACCGTCGGCCGTCGAATTGCCCGTGACGTCAAGGCACTTGCCAAGGGCGCGGACGGTGCCGTCGCTGCCGACCGTCCACTGCTGGGCGGCGGTGCCGTTGCAGTCGTAGAGCTGGACGGCCGTGCCGTCGGCGGAGTTCGCCCCGGCGACGTCAAGGCACTTCCCGGCGAGGCCGGTGATGGTGCCGGTGGCCGCCTGCGCGGGGGACGCGGTGAGCAGGCCGGCGGCGAGGGAGAGAGCGGCGAGGGAGACAACTGCGGAGAGAGATCTGGGCATGCGCGCAGGGGCCCTTCGTGGGGGGATGAGCAACCGAGGCATCGTTCACCTCGTGAACGCTGGATGTGTCACACGGTGCGATGCTGAGCCGTGAACCTAAAGGTCTGGACCGCTTTCGTCAAGAAGTGAAGTAAGCTGTGAAGGAAGTGAGTTGCAGCTTCCGGCCAGGCTTCGTTCGCCCGCAGGGGTACGCATGCCAGCCGTTCGTCCCGCGTTGGCGCGCCCGCAATCCAGTGACCCTGAGTGCGCACGGAACAGCCACCTGGGCCACTCCTGTCGCACAGCCCTATTTGGTACCGCTTGCCTTCTCGGCCCGGCTGCTGTTCTGGAAGTGAAGTGACGTGACGTGACGTGATGGCCGTGATGTGCCGTCGATCGTCTGCGGCGGCATTGTGGCTGGTCGCGCAGTTCTCCGCGCCCCTGTGGGGCGCTGCGCCGGGGCAGCTTTGATGGATCCGGCTCTGGCGGGCTCAGCTGAGAGCAGGCAGGTGTCGGGCGAAGCGGCGGACGGCATCGGTGAAGGCGTCCGGATCGTCGAAATTCGAGAGATGCCTTGCCCGTGGGATCAATTCGACACGGGCGTCCGGATGCGCGCGGGCGAAATCGCGCTCGCCGGACCGGAAGACGGTGTCCTTCTCGCCGTTCAGGATGAGTACGGGAGCTGGCACATGACGCATCGAGCCCGCATCGAAGCGACCGAGTACCTCGCCCCAGGCGGCCGGCAGAGTGTGGAAGGCGTAGCCCGAGCGGATGGTCGCCTCGACCACCTCGGGGGGATAGGACCGGCGCAGCAGCCGGTCGTTCCACCTGGCCAGCCGGTCCGCCGACAGCCGAGGGACGAGCCCGGCGACCCATCGATAGGGAGTTGCCCACGGGCCACGAGTCGAGGCACTGGCCCCCGCGAGGACCAGCCCGCGCAGCTGCTTCGGGCGTTGCCGCGCGAACTCCAGCGAGGCGTATCCGCCGAGCGAGTGCCCGACGACCAGAGCCGGCCCGCGGTCGAGCGAGTCCACCGCGGAAGCGATGATCCCGGTCGCCGCGCTCAGGCTCCAGGGCTGGGCCGAGCGGGCGCCGTGGCCCGGCAGGTCCACGGCGACTACCGGGAACTCCTCCCGCAGCGCGGCGACCTGTGAACTCCACTGTCCCGCGCTGAACCGCGTCCCGTGTACGAAGACGATGGGTGGCGCATCCGCTTCAGTCACACGCCCCCCCCAGATCGGCACTCCCTCGGACCAACGCTTACCGGTCGGACCAACGCTACCGGTCGGACCGACTCTGCCGGCGGGGGCCATCTCCGGTCTGAGACGCGGAGAACCAGCTCATCGCGGAAGAGGTTCAGTCGGGGGCTGTGGGTCTCCGGGGGCGCCTGGTCGCCTACACCGATCTCCAAGCTCGGCCGCGCTCTTGTCCGGGCGCGGCGAGATGTGTGCCGGGGAACGAGCTATGCACCGTCGTTGCCATCGCGCAGGGAACGGATCATGCTCTGCAGGGTCCGGAACGCGCCTGCCTGCTCGGTCTCGGTCATGCCGGCCAGCATTCTGACCTCGACGGACCGGACCGCCACGGTCGCCTTCTCCAGGCTCCGTCGGCCGCGAGGCGTGAGCCGCGTGGGGAGAACCTTCCCCACGGGTGCCTCCGCGGGCCTGGTCACGTAGCCCTCCCGTTCCAGGGTCTGGAGCAGCACGTTCATCGACTGCCGTGTCACGAACGCGCCCCGCGCGAGCTCGGAGTTCGACAACCCCGGCCGTTGAGCCAGCAGTTCGAGGCAGGAGTAGTGCGTCACGCTCATCCCGAGCGGCCGCAGCACCTCCTCCATGGCCGCGCGCAGGACGCTCGACGCCTGTTTCAGCAGGTAGCCGAGTGACGTCTCCAGGTCGACACCGTCTTGATTCATGTCAGCATTCTGACATAGGTTGACCTGTGTCAGAAAGCTGACACGAAGAGAAGGAGCATCATCATGCCCGCCACCGGCCCCGACTTCATCTCCCTCCAGGCGCGCGACCTCGACGCTTCGCAGGCGTTCTACGAGCAGTACCTCGGCCTCGTCCGCTCGCAGGCGGGACCTCCGCACGCCGTCGTCTTCGAGACGAAGCCGATCGCGTTCGCACTCCGCGACGTCGTTCCCGGCACCGATCTCGCATCCGTTGCCCAGCCCGGCATCGGTGCCGCGATCTGGCTCCACGCCACCGACGTCCAGGCCATCCACGATGCTCTCGCCGCCGACGGTCACACCATCGTCTCCGCACCGATCGACGGCCCCTTCGGCCGGACCTTCACCTTCGCCGACCCCGACGGCTACCGGGTCACCCTCCACGACCGCGCCTGATCGGCCAACGCCACCGGACGATCACCGATCACCGATCACCGATCACCGATCACCGAAGATCGCGGTCGCGGTCGCGCCCTGGGCTAGTGCGTGACGCCAGTTTCTGCCCCGCTCGCCACTGCCGATGAGCACACTGCGGTAGAGGCAACCCGGGGCACCTACCGGCGCATCATGTCCGCCCAACGACACCCTGAACGCCGCGCCGGTAAGACCGACCTCCCGGCCGTCACACCAGCAATCAGTCGCGGCGTCCCGGCCGGACCGCCCTCGGCTTCCGCAACCAGACCCATTGCTCCGGTTTGCAGGAGTTGTCTCCAACCGCTGCTTCGCGTTCGGCTTTTGCCGCCGTGAGCAAGGCCGTTGACCCTCACGTGGCGTCAGGCTGCATAGTCGGTGCCGTGGAGGATCACTTGACCGTGGGACGCGTGGCCGAGCTGGCCGGTGTGAGCGTCCGCACGCTGCATCACTATGACGAGATCAGGCTCGATCGGCCGTCGGCGCGGACCGCGGCCGGGTACCGGGTCTATTCGCCGGGCGACGTGGAGCGCCTGCGGGAGGTGCTGGCCTATCGGCGGTTGGGCTTCGGACTGCGGGTGGTTGCGGAACTGGTCGGCGACCCGTCCACCGACGCGGTCGCGCACCTGCGCCGACTACGTGGCCTGCTGCTTGAGCGGCGTGATCGGGCTGACGCCATGATGGCGGCCATCGACAGGGAACTTGAGGCACGCGCGAAGGGCCTGCAGCTGACGCCGGAGGAGCAACTGGAGATGCTCGGTGCCCGGTTGTACGACGCGATCGGCGGCGCCTACACCGCGACACGGCGTACCGAGCCGCGGATCGCCGCGCAGATCTGGGACGCGCTCGGGGACGCTCAGACGGTGCTGAACGTCGGGGCCGGCACCGGCTCGTACGAGCCTGCTGATCGCGACGTGACCGCGGTGGAGCCATCGGCGGTCATGCGGGGGCAGCGGCCGGCAGGCTCGGCGCCGTGCGTGGCAGCCGCCGCGGAGAGCCTGCCGTTCGAGGACCACTCCTTCGACGTCGCGATGGCCGTCTCCACCGTGCACCACTGGGGGGACCCGGTAGCGGGGCTGCGCGAGATGCGGCGCGTGGCCCGCCGCGTGGTGGTGCTTACGTTCGACACCGACGAGCCCGGGTGGCAGGACCGGTTCTGGCTCACCCGCGACTACCTGTCCGAGTTCGCCGCCGCCCTCGCGGGATTTCCCTCGCTTGCTGAGATGGCAAGACGCGATCGGCGCCCGCGCTGAGCCGGTGCCCATCCCGTGGGACTGCGCCGACGGCCTGTTCGAGGCGTACTGGCGCAGGCCGGGGGCGTATCTGGAGGATCACGTACGTCGTGCGATGTCGGTGTGGACGAGGGTCGGGCCGGAGGCCGAGCAGCGGGCCGTACGAAGCCTCAGCGCCGACCTCGACTCGGGCCGGTGGGTCGAGCGCAACAGCGACCTCGCCGACCTTGACGCGGCAGATCTCGGCCTCCGCCTGCTCACGGCTTGAGCCGCGTCGCAGCGGCGGCACGGCTGGTCAACTGCCAAGGGCGGCCGGCCTCGTCGACCAACGCCCGTATCCCCCCGTATCCCCCTGTATCCCCCCGTTTGCTGTGCGATGCGAGGCGGTCGACCGTGGCGACGTTCGGAATCACGTCGCCGATCAGTCGGTGCGTGTCGTCGGACAGGGGCGCTGAACTGCCCCGGGGCCGGGCGGGGTTGCTCCGGTCTCGGTTGAATAGCCGCGGTGGCAGCGCTTGGAGCGCGCCCGGCACCGGCCCGCGAGCTCCGCGAGCCCCGAGGGCGCCCACACCGTCCCCCGTTCGAGCGATGGTGCCGCATCGCGCCGTGCCTCAGCATCGAGAGCATCACCGTCACCGGGAGGAAAGCCCATGAAGTTCGCACGTCGGCTCAACGCTCTGGCCGCGGCTCTTGTCATGGCTGCGGGCGGCGCCCTCCTCGCGGGGGCGGCGCCGACGAGCGCGGCCGAGCCCGACCCCGGGAGCCTGTTCCGCAACACGGGCAACGGCCTGTGCATGTCCACCGCCGACGACCCCGCCAACGCCTTCCAGGGCACGGCCACCTTCGCGCCCTGCGACCTGGGCGATCCCCGGCAACGGTGGCGGCTGGAGCTGGCGAACCAGCCGGCGTGGCAGGTCGTCTCCGTCAGTACCGGCAAGTGCGTGGCGGACGTGGCCGGTTGGGGCCTGGCCTGGCTCGGCGCGTGCGACGCGAACGACGTCAATCAGTTCTGGCACTTCAACGGCAACGACGCCGGGGACCTGTTCTGGGTGTCTCACGACGACGGCAAGCTCCTGAGCACGCCCTACCGGCAGGGCACGTCCTATGTGACGGTGCGCAACGATCTCGACCCCAAGGACGCACGCTACAAGTGGCGGCTCCTCCGGTGACGGCGACCGCCACGGCTCCATAAGCACTGTGACGTAAACGATCTACGTGTCTTCCGTGGCCAATAGCCCTGCCTGCTGGTCGGAATGTGCGGCAAACTTGGGGCAGCATGCGCGGTCGAGGGGACGGGGAGGGCGCATAGAGCGGACCAGTGAGTCGATGACGCGTTGCGGTACGTCTGTGCTGGAGGCGCTTGGTGTTGCCGGCTGGACAGCAGGTCGCAAAATCGCCACTGCGGGCTGGACGCAGCAGCTGACAGGCGCGGGGTTCGAACTCAACGACATGGCACTCGGGGTCTGGGCCGAGTTCGGCGAGCTGACGATCGAGAGTTCCGCGGTCCGCGTCCCCGGCTCGTCACTGCACATAGATCCTGTTGACGCCTGCATCGACACCGCCGAGGAAGCGTTCACGCTGAGGCGTCGATACGCGGAGAACTACAGCCCTCTGGGTATGTGGTCGGTCCAGTTCAGGTCGTATATCGCGGCGAGCGGGCGCGTCGTCGCCGTGGGGCCGAACGTCCTGTGGCCGCTGGGTTCAACCTTCGTGGAGGCGTTGGCCTACGTGGTGGATGGCGATGGCGGCGTCAATCGTGCAGAACAGGCAGACTGGCTCGCCAACTGCCTCCCCGGCAGGTGAGACGAGCTTGCGATGGCTGGTGTGATCACGGCGTCGGAGCCGTCTTGGGCAGCTCCGTTCACCGGGCTGAGCCCATGTCAGTTGAGCCACCTGGTCGCTGAGTTGAGGCGTCAGGGGGCTGATCCGGTGTGCAGGGGGCCGGTCGTGGAACTGCCGCTGGAGGACCGAGTGCTGCTGATCGCTGTCGTGCGAGGCCGCTCAGCGGAGGAGTTTCGCGAGCTGGGCCATCTCGGTGGGTGGGTCGATCACCGGCTGGATGAGGAGTTCGTCGATGCCGGCCTGTTCCAGGGTGGTGATGCGGGCGAGGAGGTCGTCGCGGGTGCCGACCAGGGCCAAGGTGTTCATCAGCGAGGGCAGCACCAGATCCCGGTCCTGCGGTGCGATGCGTCCGAGGTAGTTGAGGTAGAGCTTGGTGTGCCGGTCCGGCGCGGTGGCAGTGGTGCCGCGCCGGTCGAGGAGCCGCCGCACCGCCTCGCGTTCCTCGGGGCCGAGTTGCCCGGCGAAGGCGTGTGTGTCGGCGGCGGTGTCGGCCGCGAAGGCCAGCAGCGACAGGACGAGGTGGCCCGTCGCCTCCCGGGCCGCGTCGCCGTGGGGGTCCTCGTCCTCGTCGAGGATGTGGAGCGAGGTGACCACGTAGGAGTCCGCCCGGGAGGCCATGTGGGACTCGGGGTCGCGGGGTGTGCGCTGGGCGGCGTGGCGGCGGGTGTCGTGCAGCGCGTGCCAGGCGGTGGGGTCCAGCAGGCCGAACGAGATGAGGCCGGTGCCGCGGCGGCCGGCGACGCCCGCGGCCTTCGGCCCGAGCAGCGCGGCCACGACGAACTCGATCGGGTCGGCGGTGTTCACGTGCGCCCCGGCGTGCAGGAACCGGATGTCGCGGACCCGGTCTCCTTCGCGGTACTCGGTCGAGCGCCCGGCACACAGGTCCTGCAGCGCGGCGGTGAAGTTCTCCAGC
Organism: Streptomyces sp. NPDC058697; assembly: GCF_042715345.1. NCBI lineage: Bacteria > Bacillati > Actinomycetota > Actinomycetes > Kitasatosporales > Streptomycetaceae > Streptomyces > Streptomyces sp. NPDC058697. Next base: position 94,650 of record NZ_JBHXSU010000008.1, on the reverse strand, counting down.
CCGGCCGCCGTGGTCGGCCGCATGCCCAGGGTGCGCCTGGCGGTGTTTCCGGTGCCGACGCCGCAGATGATCCGGCCCGGCGCCAGGGCGTTGAGGCTGGCGAGCCCGCTCGCGGCGGCCGGGGCCGAGCGCAGCGCCGGTGAGGTCACGCCGATGCCGAGCCTGATGCGGCTGGTGGCCTTCGCGCACAGGCTCAAGGCGACGAACGGGTCGCCGTGGACCATCGGCGTGTCGTTGACCCAGAAGCTGTCCAGGCCCAACTCCTCGGCCCGCACGGCGAGGTCCTCCACACCGGGCTGCGCGGCGACAACGACGCCTGCACGCATCAAAACCTCCAAGGCGTGCGGATGGAACCGAACTTGGCCAGCATGGCAGGTCCCGGCGCAGGGCCGTTGCGGAGTCGCGCGAACTTGCGGCGTTGCAGGGCGGGGTGACCGTGCCTGACACAACGACGCTCCGTTGCGGGCGGATGCCCTTCCCAACTCGTCTGCCTGCAACGGAGTGTGCTGCCGCTCGCGGCGTCCGCGGTGGTGGCAGCCGCCTGCTCGTACCCGGCAAGCGGACAATGGGCCGCCGCGACCGCGCAGACCACCCTGGCCCGGCTGGCTGCCAGGGTCGTCACCGCCGACGCGCCGCACACCCGCCGCGAGCACGTCCGCTTCCTCACCCAGGACCAGCAGGCGCACTACCTGCTGGTGGTCAAGAACAACCAGCCGTCCCTGCTCACGGCGCTGCGCTCGCCACCCTGGAGCCGGGGCACCGCCCGCCATGCGGCCCGCAGCCGCGGGCATGGGCGGCGCCGGGGCTGGACTTTCCAGGCACGGACGACCCCGCAGCGGTGGGAGGAGCCCACAAGCGACGCGGAGTGCGCCTGGGTTGGACCTTGGGCCTGAGCTGTCCCGGAACTTCCCCGAAAATGCATTGAGGCTGAGCCGAGTCGGTCCGAGCCTGGTCCGGATCTTGGACCGGCCTGTGGCGTCGGCGTGTGAGGCCCGGGGTTCGAATGGTGCAAGTAGTCAAAACCGCTGTGTGGGCCCTGTGCGTCGCGGATCCTGAGCCGAAAGGACCAGTTGCGACTGTGTAGTTGGCCCGGAGCGCGCGCCTCCTTGACCGGCGGTGCGACCGTCTGGCCGTGTTCAGGGTGCGTGTGACTGAGTGAGCATCATCGCGGGGCCGGAACCGTCCTGGTGTTCATACAGAGCAGCCTGTGGCGGTTTCGGATCGGGATGCCTTTGCCCACCCCATGGCCAGGGTCCATGCGTCGATGTCCTGGTAGCGCCGCGGGCCTGGGTGGCCTCTTTCCGTGCTGCCGACCAGGTGGAGGCGTTCGGTCTGCCAAAGGCGTCCGGTGAAGCCGTCGAGGCAGGCGGCCGCCGCCGCTACGGACGCCTTGTCGTAGCGGCGAGTGCGGGCCAGCGTGAGGTGGGGACGCAGCGGACGTTCGGCGAAGGCGATGTCGCAGTCCTTGATCCGCGCCCGTACTGCTTCGGCCAGCTCGTGCAGTTTGTCGATATCGCCCTTGATGCCGCTCCACAGCACTCGCTCGTCGAAGTGTCCGCCGCCGAGCAGTGCCAGTTCGAGAGAGGGGCGGGCAGCCGCCAGGTCGGCGAGGGGTGAACGAAGCCGCTGTACGGCCTGCACCGGCAGCTCGCCCAGGAAGGCCAGGGTGATGTGCCAGTCCTCGATGCGGTTCCAGCGCAGGTCGGGGTAGGCGGCGTAGGCCGGGCTCAGTGCGCGTGCCAGCTCGTTCTTCGCATCGTCGGGCGGCGCGAGGGCGACAAACGCGTGCTGGGTGGCGCTCTGGGGCGATTCGGTCACGGATGTCTTCTTACCTCATGCGTCCGCGGGGCCGAAACCTGACTGCCCGCAGCGCGGACGTCCGCTGCACATCTCTGCTCGCCGTCCCAATCACTGATGTGGCGAGTGGATGAGCAAATTCTCCTGACTGGACTCGCTCGGTAGGGGCTCGCCCTTGAAGGTCAGCGGAGATCGCCTGGTGACTCCGTGTGAAGGGTGAGCCGGAAGCCGGAAGCCGGAAGCCGGAAGCCGGAAGCCGGAAGCCGGAAGCCGGCGGGTGGGTAACCTCCTTCCGCCTCCAGGTGTCCCACGCGCCCAACCTCGCCTACGAGCTGTGTCAGCGCAAGATCAAGGACGAGCAGGTGGCGGGCCTGGACCTGTCCTGCTGGGAGCACGCGGGCAACAGCGTTGGCCTTGAGAACGTGATCGATGTCGTCGACGATGGTGTACAACCTGGTGATCACATCCGGTGACAGGTCGCGCAGGGAGACGTTCGGCTCGATCGGGCCGTGTTCGAACGCGTCGGTGCCGGTCAGGTACGGCTCCCCGGCGGTGGTCGCCAGGACCACCAGGTCCGACGACCGGATCAGTTCCTCGACGTCCTCGTGGACGACAATCTCAGGCGGAGCCGCCGACACCGAGGGGTCGGCGGCCACCTTTACCTTCGAGGCTCACCCCTTCGCCGGTTCATCCCCGGGTCCGGGGCGCACTCAGAGACGTGTCCTCGCCGCGCCGCACCAGGACCGAGGGCTCCGTGTGTTCGGGTGCGGGGACGGGCTCCAAGGCCGTCGCTTCCGTCATGCGCCCCGGCAGCCACTGCATCCAACGGGGGAGGGCCCAGGTGTTCTCGCCCAGGAGGGACATCACCGCGGGAAGCAGCACACCCCGCACGACGGTCGCGTCGATGACGATCGCCAGTGACATCCCGACACCGAGCATCTTGTACTCGATGGCCGACAGCGTGACGAAGATGCTGAAGACGGCGACCATGATGACGGCCGCGCTGGTCACCACGCCGGCACTCGTGGCGATACCGCTGACGACGGCGGTCTTCGGTTCCTCGCCGGCCAGCCGTCGTTCACGGATCCGGCTCAGGATGAAGATGTGGTAATCCATGCTCAGGCCGAAGAGCAGCACGAACATGAACAGCGGCAGCCAACTGGTCACTCCGCCGTAAGGCGTGAAGTCCAGGAGCGAACTGAGGTGACCGTCCTGGAAGACCCAGGTGACGGCACCGTAGGCGGCAGTGATCGACAGCAGGTTGAGGACGATCGAGATGACCGGGAGGGCCAGCGACCGGAAGGAGACGAGCAGGAGGACGAAGGCCACGGCGAGCACGAACGCCAGGACGACGGGTGTGGTGTCCTTCAGCGTCTTGGTGAAGTCGTACGGCTGGGCCGTCTGACCGTTCACCGCGTACTCGATGCCGTCGACCTTGCCCAGAGTCGGGGGCAGGAGGTCCTCGCGGAGGGTTTCCAGGGCGGCGTTCGATGTTTTGTCGGTCCCGGAACCGGCCAGCGGTACCTTGACCACGAGAGCGTCGCCGACCGTGGTGCTGGTGATCGAGGTGCCGAACTGCCCGTCGGTGTCGGCCGCCCGCTCGCGCAGTGAGCCGACCGCTTGGCGCACCGCCGGGTCGCCCACCTTGTCGCCCCAGACCACGAGCCGCGCCGGAGACGGATCACCGGGGAAGGCATTGTCCATGCGGGCCACTGTTTCGACGGTGGGGTTGGTGTGCGGCATGCTGTCCGTGACGGACGGATCCTGCAGACGCATGTCCAGCGCGGGGAGCGCGACCGCCAGCAGCGCGAGCAGCGCGACACCGCCCCACGCCAGCGGACGACGGACCACGGCCCGGGCCACCGCGGCCCACACCCGTGACTCTCCCGCGGCGGTGCGCCGGCGGCCCAGCCAGGGGATCCGGCCCTTGTCGACGCGGTGGCCCAGTACGGACAGGAGGGCCGGCAGTACGGTCATGGAGCCGATCACCGTCAGTCCGACGACGATGCTGGTGCCGACGGCGAGGCCGCGGAAGACGTCCATTCCGGTCAGGTACAGGCCGGACAGGCAGAGCATCACGGTGACACCGGAGAGCACGACGGCGTGCCCGGAGGTACGGGCGGTCACCTGGAGGGCTTCCTTGAAGTCGCGGCCCCGCTGCCGTTCTTCACGTTCGCGGCGCAGGTAGAAGAGGGAGTAGTCGACGCCGACGGCCATGCCGATCAGGAGCACCACGGAGGAGACGGTGCTGTTGATCGGGATCACATGGCCGAGCGCCTGGAGGAAACCGAGGGTGGAGAGCACGGCGGTGATCGAGAGCAGCAGGGGGACGCTCGCCGCGATCAGCGCGCCGAACACGACGAGCAGGATGACCAGGGTCAGCGGCAACGAGATGACTTCGGAACGCTGGAAGTCGTCGTCGTAGGCGTTGTCCACCGCGGTCCGCGTACTCATGTCGCCGGCCTGGCCCACCCAGACGTTCTCGTGGCGGTCCTGGACGGCGTTGATCGATTTCCACGCCGTCTCGGAGTGCAGGCCCAACTCCTCGTCGGGACCAGTGACTTCGAAGGTCACGAGCCCGGAGCGGCCGTCTTCGGAGCGGAGGCTCTCGTTGCCCTTGTCCAGAGGCGAGCGGATGTCGGCGACCGACTCGGACTCGCGCTTCAACGTCTGCACCATGTCGGTGACCGCCGCCTGGATCTCCGCCGAGGAGAACCGGGTTCGGCTGTCGGCCTCACGCGGCTGGATCAGTACGTTCTCGTGGACAGGCTCGTTGGTCTCCTGCGAACGCAGCACCTCCTGTGCCCGTCCCGATTCCCCGGGGTCGGTCGTCAGTGCTTCGCTGCCTGTCACCAGGACGCCGGCCAGTAACGCGACGAGGACCAGTGCGAACCAGCCCCCGATCGCGGTCTTGCGATGTAGTACCGACCACGCGGTGACGCGTTCGACGAAGGTGCCGCAGGGGCCGCCGACCGCCTCGTCGGGACTCCGCTTGCCAATGCCCGGCATGACGTGTAGTCCTTCCTCAGGGAGTGTGTACCTGCGAGAACTCGCCTACGGCGAGATGGAACGCTCTTCCATACCTGGGCCGACGAGTTGCCGCTCGTCGGCCCAGGATCGTTCTGTGGTGTCGCGTCGAGATCGCTGCTCGACTGCTACTTGATCTTTGTTCGGTGCCCGATCGGCGCCTGTTCGTTGCCCGTCCCGTGCTACTCGGTCTCCTTGAGGATCCGTTCCACGCCGTTCAGCCGCTTCTGCATGTCCTCAAGCCGTAAGTTGACCGTCTCCAGCTGGCGCAACAGCGTCTGTTGTGTCTTCGCGCCCTCCTCGGACAGGTGCCGGTAGTCCGACTCGCGGGACAGCAGCGCCTTGGCCCGGGTGGTGGTGGCGCGCTTCCAGATGAGGACCACGATCACGGACGTGACCAGGATGAAGACTCCGATGATCGCGGCTACGGCCTGCCACTGGTACTCGTCATCCATCGGATGACTCCTTTCGTCCGGTCTGTGATCCATCACGAGGAGGCAGTGTGAGGGTCTGCGCGGCGTCCGCGATGGTCTCCGGGGTGAGGAGGACCGTGAAGGGGGTCACCTCGTAGTACTTCATCGCTTTCCCGTCCTCCGAGAGCTCAAGTTCAGCCGTGACCAGCTCGGCCGCCTCCAGCTTGCGGAGGTGTACCTGCAGCAGGGCGCGGCTGATACCCAGCTCCCGAGCCAACTCGCTCACATAGCTGCGCTTGGCTGAGAGTGCCGCGACGACACGCATACGGTGCGGATTGGCGAGCGCCGCCGCAGCCCGCAGCATGTGGTCGCCATTCATCCTCCGCATACCAGCTCCTTGCTCGTGCTAAAAAATACTTGCAGGTGCCTGCGGATAGTGCAACCCCTGTGTCCGCGTGCGGCGTTGGGCACGGGCCCGAGTGCCACTGGGCGTGGCTCACGGGAAGCGCCGTCCCATCAGTGTCGTGACCGAAGCTCAAGCGGTGCCTGCGGCGGCTGGCTCAAGTTGCCGAGCCCGGTACGCGGACGCTCGCGAGTCGACTGCACGTGGAGAACGACCACTGAGACACCCGCGTACCGACGTGACGTCGAGACCGCCGGCACGGTGGGGTGAACAGGGAGGGGAGTCGGGTGGAAGTTCTCCGTCCGGCGCCGACACGACGGGTCCACCCTCGTCATGTGCCCGCTCGCCCCCTGTTGGCCAGCCGTTCACTCCTGGCCCTGGCGGCCGTGAGTCCCGCGGTGGGGTCGGCCGGGCACGAGAAGGGGCCGAACGTCATGGCACGGGGCTGGAGGGTGCGCCGTACGGCATTTCGGAAGACGGCCGGCCGTCCCGGACCCGGTGTCGGGGCCGGCCCGTATCTACCTCAACTACACCCACCTGGTGACCGTGTTCCCGTGACCGGTGTCCGGGCCGGGGTCACCACAGCCTTGGACCTCGCCGGGCTGAGGGTGTCACTGGGCGCGAGGTGTTCCGGAACCGTCACTGTCGCGCAGCGCGTCCTGTCCGCCGGCGTCGCGCGCGTAGGGCCGGACAGAGTATCCAGGTCCTCTTCCGCTACTACGCGAAGTTCCTGGCCGAGGCGCGGAACCATGCCAACAGCCTGATAGAGCAGTCGATGCAGCGTTGGGAGGAGTCCATGTACGACTCACTGCTCAGATGTCTGCTTCGAAGGGCGCCTGACCGGCAAGCAAGTACCCTGGTCAGGCGCCCGATCTCCAGTGACTAGAAGAAGCCCAGCTTCTTCGGCGAGTATGACACCAGAAGGTTCTTCGTCTGCTGGTAGTGCTCCAGCATCATCTTGTGGTTCTCACGGCCGATGCCCGACTGCTTGTAGCCGCCGAACGCCGCGTGCGCCGGGTACGCGTGGTAGCAGTTCGTCCACACCCGGCCCGCCTGGATCGAACGCCCCGCGCGGTACGCCGTGTTGATGTCCCGCGTCCACACGCCGGCCCCGAGCCCGTACAGCGTGTCGTTGGCGATCTTGATGGCGTCGTCGAAGTCCGCGAACGACGTGACTGAGACGACCGGCCCGAAGATCTCCTCCTGGAAGATCCGCATCCGGTTGTCGCCCTGGAAGATCGTCGGCTGGACGTAGTAGCCGCCCGCCAGTTCACCGTCGTACTCGATACGGTGACCGCCTGTCAGAACCTTGGCCCCCTCCTGCTGGCCGATGTCCAGGTAGGAAAGGATCTTCTCCAACTGGTCGTTGGAGGCCTGGGCTCCGATCATTGTCTCGGTGTCGAGCGGGTGGCCGGGCTTGATCAGCTCGGTACGGGCGACCGCCGCGTCGAGGAACTCGCTGTAGTGGCCCTGCTGGACGAGCGCCCGGGAGGGGCAGGTGCACACCTCGCCCTGGTTCAGCGCGAACATCGTGAAGCCTTCGAGCGCCTTGTCCCGGAAGTCGTCGTCCTGCGCCCATACGTCGTCGAAGAAGATGTTCGGAGACTTGCCGCCGAGTTCGAGCGTGACCGGCCTGATGTTCTCGGAGGCGTACTGCATGATCAGCCGCCCCGTCGTGGTCTCGCCGGTGAAGGCGACCTTCGCCACGCGCGGGCTGGACGCGAGAGGCTTGCCCGCCTCGACCCCGAACCCGTTGACGATGTTCACCACGCCGGGCGGCAGCAGATCCGAGACCAGGCTTATCCAGTAGTGGATCGATGCCGGGGTCTGCTCGGCGGGCTTGATGACGACCGCGTTGCCCGCGGCGAGCGCAGGGGCCAGCTTCCACACCGCCATCAGGATCGGGAAGTTCCACGGGATGATCTGCGCCACGACGCCCAGCGGCTCGTGGAAGTGGTACGCCACGGTGTCGTCGTCGACCTCGCCGAGCGAGCCCTCCTGGGCACGGATCGCCCCCGCGAAGTAGCGGAAGTGGTCGATGGCGAGGGGGATGTCGGCAGCCAGTGTCTCGCGGATCGGCTTGCCGTTCTCCCAGCTCTCCGCGACCGCGAGCTTCTCCAGGTTCGCCTCCATCCGGTCGGCGACCTTGAGGAGTATGTCGGCGCGTGCGGTCACCGACGTACGGCCCCAGGCGGGAGCGGCCGCGTGCGCCGCGTCGAGCGCGCGGTCCACGTCCTCCGCCGTGCCCCGCGCGATCTCCGTGAACGGCTGCCCGTTCACCGGACTCGGGTTCTCGAAGTACTGCCCGCGAGCCGGCGGCACATACTCGCCGCCGATGAAGTGGTCGTACCGCGCCTGGTAGGAGACGATCGCGCCCTCGGTGCCGGGCGCCGCGTAACGGGTCATGTGCTCTGCCTCCCGTGGAAGGACCGCCCGCCGTTGGACGGCTCTCGGCGCGAGGGTAGGTGCGGAGAGGTTGCAGGTACGTTGCGCCACTGCCTTGGCTGCGGAGCCGGAGCCGGAGCCGGAGCCGGGGCCGGGGCCGGGGCCGGGGCCGGGGTCGGGGCCGGGGCCGGGGCTGTGGCTGTGTGCGTGGGCTAAGGCTTGCGGGGTGCGGCGCAGGCATCGGCGTGGGGTGTCGGCGTACGGAAATGAGGGCGGGGCTAGGCCGCGAACGCCCGTTGTTGCCGTTGGCGTGAGCGCCGCCTCGTGATTGTGAGCGTGGCGGCCCTCAGCGCGGAGCCCGGCCTCGGCTCGCTGACTGCTCGGCCTCCAACTCCTCCAGGCGTGCCCGTACCGGAGGCGTCGGCCGTATCGCCGCCAGCGCCCGCCAAGCGTCGAGGTCGTCCTCGCCCCACGGCGCGTGCGCCCAGTCCGCCAGCAGATCCGGGTCGCGGCCGGAGACGAGTGCCGCGCGCAGCCCGTCGGCGAGTCGGCGGCGCAGCCGCACCACCGCCGGAGCCTGCGAACCGGGCAGCAAGGGGCCCGTGTACGCCGCCACCGCTGCCATGACCGCGCCCACGCCGAGCTTGCGCTCCACCACCTCGACGTCGGACTCGACCGGAACCGTGAGCCGGTACGGCCGCGAACCGAGCACCCCCGCCCCGAGGAGGCGGCGCAGGCGGGCCAGCTCCGCGCGCAACGTCACCGGCGTCACCGACTCGTCCTCGTACAGCGCGCACAACAACTCGTCGCCGGTCAGCCCCTCGGGGTGCCGGGACAGCAGTACCAGGATCTCGCTGTGCCTGCGGCTCAGGCGCACCTTGCTGCCGCCGCCCGTGACGAGCAGCGCCTCGTCCCGGCCCAGAGCGGTGAGTTCGAGCACGTCCGTCGTGGCCGAGGCCGGGGTGAGCAGCGCCAGCTGGGACTCCGCGGCGCGGGCCACCGCCTGCACGAAACCCAGACTGTGCGGATGCGCCAGCCCGTCCCCGCCGGTGATGTCCACCGCTCCGATCAGCCGTCCGGTACGCGGATCGTGCACCGGAGCCGCCGCGCACGTCCACGGCTGGACGCGCCGGATGAAGTGCTCCGCCGCGAACACCTGCACCGGCCGGTCGAGCGCGACCGCCGTACCCGGAGCGTTCGTGCCCACTGCCGACTCCGCCCACCGCGCACCCGGAACGAAGTTCATCCCGTCGGCCTTGTGCCGTGTCCCGGGATGACCCTCGACCCACAGGAGCCTGCCCTGCGCGTCGCACACCGCGAGGAGGTGCTCGCCGTCCGCCGCGAACGTCCCCATGAGTTCACGGAACAGCGGCATCACCCGTGCCAGTGGGTGCTCCGCCCGATAGGACCCGAGGTCCCCGTCGGTGAGCTCCACACACGCGGAGCCGTCCGGCCCCACCCCGGCCCTTGCCGAACGCCGCCACGAGTCGGCCACCACGGACCGTACCGGCCGCGGGACCGTGCCCGCCTCCGTGAACGTCTCGTGGGCGCGGCGCAGGACGCGCACCCGCTCGACGGGATCGGCACCCGGTTCCAGGGCCACCCATGGATCGGTCAACTCGGCCTCCCCGGAAGGCTGTGCGGCTGGGGACATCGTCACTCCGGCGGCGGATGCGGACAAGTACCGCGGCCACTCCGAGTCCGGCCCCCACCACAAGCCGTGGTGGCTACCGATGCTCCCCTCTTCCGACCCTCCTTCGGCTCTGTTTCGACTTTCCTCCGGTTTTCCCTCCGGCATTCTTCGAGCTTCTTTCGACGGAGCGCTGGTCAGGCGAAGTTGACCAGTCTCATGTAGCGCGTCCAGTCCCAGTGCGGGCCGGGATCGGTGTGGTCGCTGCCCGGCACCTCGTAGTGCGCGAGGATGTGCGAACGGTCCTTGGGGATCCGGTACTTGGTACAGATCGCCGCGGTGAGCTTCGCCGACTCCTCGTACATCGCGTTGGTGAAGTACGCGGGCTTGTCCACCCAGCCCTCGTGCTCGATGCCGATGCTGCGGGTGTTGTAGTCCCAGTTGCCCGCGTGCCAGCCGATGTCGCGCTCGCGCACCATCTGTGCGACGTGACCGTCGGCCGACCGGACGACGTAGTGCGCGGACACCTTCTTCTTCGGGTTCTGGAAGATGGCCAGAGTGTCCGAGTAGGTCGCCTGCGTCACGTGGATGATCACGAAGTCGACCGGATGGCTCGTCGGGCGGTTGCCGACCGTGTAGTTGGACGTGCTCGCCGGCGACCACTCGGACGGCGGGTAATCGATCCCCTGCGGTTTCGCGCCCGCCCGGGTGGTGGGCAGTAACGCCGTGGAGAGCGTGGCGAGTGCCGCACTCTGCAGCAGGCGCCGCCGACTGGGAAGGCCCGTGGGCAGGAACTTGGGTCGGTCCATGAGGGTGCCTTTCGGTGGCAACGAAAGTGAGGGTGGGGAGTTGGGAGTGGCGCGGGTGTGGTGCGAAGTCGCGGTGGTGGCAGCGGAGACGGTGGCGGTGGCGGTGGGACGACTCAACATCCAGTGCGGACGCGGGACGACTCAACGGCCCAGCGTGGCGGCGGTTTCACGCAGGCGTCCGTGCAGTCCCCGGTGGGTCTCCCGCTCGGGCAGCCATTCCTTGCGGAGCTTGGCGACGCACGTGTAGTTGGTGTCGCAGACATTGGCCAGCGGCGACTCGACGGTCTGGGTCGCGAACTGGTAGGCGTCCAGCTCGCTGAACCCGTAGTCCCGCACCAGCCACTGCACCAGGTCGAGTTGCGATATGCGGAACGCGTCCTCCAAGGGGCGCGCCGAACCGGTCGAGATGATGTGGGTGTCGGACTCGATACGGGGCCACGGTGTGGCGACCCCCTTGAGCAACTCGACGATCACCACGGTGTTCATGGCGCACTCGACGGCGACCCCACAGGTCTCGCCCTCACCCTGCCGTGCGTGCCCGTCACCGAGACTCAGCAGCGCCCCTTCGACGTTCACTCCGAGATAGCAGGTGACACCGGCCCGCATCTCGGGTGTGTCCATGTTCCCGCCGTGCGCGTCCGGGACGAGGGCGGAGCGCACCTCCAGGTTGGCGGGCGCCACACCGACGGTCCCGTGCATGGGGTCCATGGGCAGCTCGATACGGAAGTCGCTGTCGCGGGCGCTGAACAGCGCGGTGCGGCGCGCGCGGTCGAGCTGCCAGATCCATACCGTCTCGGGCAGGGGCGGCTGCAGCGTGGCCGTCGTGTGCGTGGATGTGAGCGCTCCGAACAGCGGGACCGTCGTCGACGCGGCCCAGTCCCGCGCCGGCTCGATCGACACGAAGTGCACGGCGACGGTGTCGCCCGGCTCCGCACCCTCCACATGGAACGGACCCGTCTGCGGATTGAGGAACGGGAACTCGCACACCTCGGACACCAGGTCCTTCTCCGACCGCACCCGCCCGGCGAAGCAGTCCTCCGTAAAGAGGTCCAGGACCGTGCCCGGCGCGATGCGGGCCACGGGCGGCGCACCGCCGAACGTCCAGGCGTACTCGCCGGGTTCGGGACGCACGGTCAGGATTCGCGGGTCGCTCATGGTGCACAGCTCCGTTCTGCCGAAAGGGTGGCGGACGACGTCGCAGCGGCACCACGAGCACCACCACTGCGGCCATCATCCAGGCAGTGGCCACCGAATCCACGTACGACACCGGTGCCGCCAGCCCGGACACGCCTCCGTCCGGTTCGTCCGACGGTGGCGTCTCGCGTGAATCACGGTACGGCTCTCGCCGGTTGGGGAGGAAGAACGCTCTCAGGTCAGTGGACAACGCTGCGACTGTGGATAACTCCGCCACCCACAAGGGGCATTGGGGCGCCTGGGGCGCAGCGAAGGGAGCGCTGTGACGGGGCTGAAGACCGGACGAGAAGCGCACGAGAACCGCACGAGAACCGCACGAGCCCGGGTCGTCCAGGAGGCCCAGGACGTCTTGGGCAGCCAAGAGGCCCAGACGATCCAGGACGTCTTGGGCGGCGCCCTACGCCCCGCCGCCACCCAGCGCTACCCGGCGCCCGCCACCGCCGCCGGATCGTCCATCACGGCCCGCACAACCGAGTGCGCGGCGCCCAACAACGGGCCCTCGGAACCGAGCCGGGAGACGGAGACTGCGCAGGCGGGCCCGGCAGTCCTGCGGGCCAACTCCCGTTCCAACGACGGCAGTAGCCAGGGCGCGAGCCCGGACAGCGCCCCACCCAGCACGACGGCTTCGGGGTCGAGCAGATTGACGGCGCCGGTCAGCGCGATACCCAGCGCGGTCCCGGCGTCGCGCAGGGCCCGACGCACGTTCTTGTCGCCCTGCGCCGCACGCTCGGCCAGCAGCCCGACGCGGTCCTCGCCCGGTTCCAGGCCGGCCGCACGCAGGACAGCCTCCTCTCCGGCGTACTGCTCCAGACAGCCGCGCCCGCCGCACGCACACGCAGGCCCTTCGGGGCGCACCGGGACATGCCCCAACTCGCCCGCGAACCCATGCGTTCCGCGCAGCAGCCGCCCGTCCACGACCACCGCCCCGCCGATGCCGATCTCGGCGGAGACGTGCACAAAGTCGCGCGGCGCGGTCTCGTTGAGCCAGAGTTCGGCCAGGCCACCGAAGTTCGCCTCGTTGTCGACGGTCAGCGGGACCTCGTCCGGCAGCAGGGCGCCGAGGTCCATGTCGTGCCAGTCGAGGTTGGGGGCGCGCACCACGGTCCGGGCGTCGCGCGCCACCAGGCCGGGCACGGCGACGGCGAGTCCCGCGGGCCGCAGGCCCTCCTTGGCCGCCTCGGCGACGACCTGCCGTATCAGCCGGGTCAGTTCCCGCAGCACCGGTTCGGGCGACCGGCCTCGGTTGGGGCCGTGCCGCACCGCCCGAGCCCGTACCTCGCCGCGCAGATCGACCGCGCACACGGCGAGATGGTCGACGCCCACCTCCGCACCGATCCCCGCCGGACCGCGCCCGCTGAGGGCGAGCGCCGAGCCGGGCCGCCCCACCCGCCCGGGCCGCTCTGGACCCAGCTCCTCAAGGAGCCCTGAGCGGATCAGCTCGTCCACGAGGGTGGAGACAGCCGCGCGCGTGAGCCCGATGCGTGAGGCGACGGCGGCACGCGACAGCGGCCCCTCGGCGTTCACGGTGTGCAGCACCCGCGAGAGATTGCGACGCCGCATGCCCTGTTGCGTATCGGGCAGTCGACGGCCGGGGCTGCTGGGATGGGCCTCGTGCAGCGGTGCGGTCATGCCTCCGTCAGTCCTCGTTCAGTCCTCGTCCGGGTTCAGTCCGCGTCCGGCCGGTCGCCTCAGGGTTGTTCTGTCCGTGCGCGTCGATCTGTCCGTGTGTGCGACGCCTCCGGAAGGGGGCCGCCCGCGCTGATCGGCCCCGCCTCCTCGGGCGCGGGCATCAGCGCTGACCAGCCTCCCGCTCCAGCAGCGGGGCCGCGTCGGAGAGTACCCCGGCGATCCGCGCCAGCGCCGCCTCATCGCGCTCCACGGCCTCCAGCACCGGCCCGCGGGCCGTGTCCCAGCGCCGGGCCACCGCCGCCGGATCCTCGCCGGTCAGCACGCCGGCGGCCTGCGCGGCGGCACCGAGGGCCACCAGTTCCTTGGCCTCGGGCACCTGAACCGGTCGCCCCGACAGCCGTCGTACGGTCTCCTGCCAGGCCGTGCCCCGCGCGCCGCCGCCGATGAGCAGCAGCGGTGCCGAACGGTCCGCGTCCTCGTCGAGCACGAGGTCGAGCGCGCCGAGCAGCGAGTGGACCGCCCCGTCGTACGCGGCCTGGAGCAGCTGCCCGCGTGTCGTGTCGTGCCGCAGCCCGTGCAGCAGGCCCGAGGCGTGCGGCAGGTCGGGAGTGCGCTCGCCGTCCAGGTAGGGGAGCAGGGTCACGCTCGTGCCCGGCTCGACGGCCTCGCGGTCGATGCCCAGCAGAGCGGCGACGCGGTCCACGGCGAGCGTGCAGTTGAGGGTGCATGCCAGCGGCAGCCAGTCGCCGCGCGCGTCGGCGAAACCCGCCACGGTGCCGGTCGGGTCGGCGGGGCGGCGCGTGGAGACCGCGTACACGGTTCCGGACGTGCCGAGGCTGAGCACCGCAGTACCCGGGCGCAGCCCCAGTCCCAGCGCCGCGGCGGCGTTGTCACCGGTGCCGGGCGCGACCAGCGTGCCCTTGGAGAAGGGCAGGTCGCCGCTGTCGCGCACGGTTCCGGCGACCTCGCCGGGCCGGACCACCCGGGGCAGCAGGGCGGGGTCGAGCCCCACATGGCGCAGGACCTCCTCGTCGTACGCCTCCGTACCGGACGCCCACCAGCCCGTACCGGAGGCGTCGCCGCGGTCGGTCGTGCCCAGCCCCGTGAGGCGCTCGGTGAGGTAGTCGTGGGGGAGTCGCACAGCGGCCGTCGCGCGCACGGAGTCGGGCTCGTGCTCGGCGAGCCACGCCCACTTGGTGACCGTGAAGGACGGGCCCGGCACACTGCCGGTGCGCTCGGCCCAGGCCTTCGGGCCGCCCAGCTCCTCCACGAGACGGCGGGCCTGTGGCGCCGAGCGCACGTCGTTCCACAGCAGGGCCGGACGTACCGGGTCGCCCTGGGCGTCGAGCGTGACGAGGCCGTGCTGTTGGCCGCCCACGGACACCGCGGCGGCCTCGCGTGCCGCGTCCCCGCACTGGTGCAGCGCCTCGCGCAGCGCGTCCCACCACTGCCGCGGATCGCTCTCGCGACCCGCTCCGGAGGAGACGGTGTGCGGCGCCTGGCCGCTCGCCACGACCTCGCCGGTGGCCGCGTCCACGACCAGGGCCTTGGTGGACTGGGTGGACGTGTCCACGCCGACGACGAGCGGACCCTCGGCTGCTGACATCGGGCTCTCCCTCTTCCGCGGCTCCGCGGGATCTGACCTGGTGTTTTCGGGGTGGATCCGGGCCCACTCGGCACGGTTTCCACTCCTCGTCCCCGTTCGAGGACATCTTGTCTCTTCCCAGAGATGCCTCCGCATACTAATTTGTTAAGTGCCATGACGAAATAGTCGGAGCAAGCAAGGAGCCGCGGCATGAACTACCAGCCCACCCCCGAGGACAGGTTCACCTTCGGCTTGTGGACCGTCGGCTGGCAGGGAAGGGACCCGTTCGGCGACGCCACCCGGGCCGCCCTGGACCCGGTCGAGTCGGTGCAGCGCCTGGCGGAGCTCGGCGCCTACGGAGTGACCTTCCACGACGACGACCTGATCCCCTTCGGGTCCTCGGACACCGAGCGCGAATCGCACATCAAGCGCTTCCGGCAGGCTCTCGACACGACCGGTATGACCGTGCCGATGGCCACCACGAACCTGTTCACGCACCCCGTCTTCAAGGACGGCGCCTTCACCGCCAACGACCGGGACGTACGCCGTTACGCCCTGCGCAAGACGATCCGCAACATCGACCTGGCCGTGGAGCTGGGCGCGCAGATCTACGTCGCCTGGGGCGGCCGTGAGGGCGCCGAGTCCGGCGCCGCCAAGGACGTACGGGTCGCGCTCGACCGCATGAAGGAGGCCTTCGACCTCCTCGGCGAGTACGTCACCTCCCAGGGCTACGACCTGCGCTTCGCGATCGAGCCGAAGCCGAACGAGCCCCGCGGCGACATCCTCCTGCCGACGGTCGGTCACGCCCTGGCGTTCATCGAGCGCCTGGAGCGCCCCGAGATGTACGGCGTCAACCCGGAGGTGGGCCACGAGCAGATGGCCGGGCTGAACTTCCCGCACGGCATCGCCCAGGCCCTGTGGGCGGGCAAGCTCTTCCATATCGACCTCAACGGCCAGTCCGGCATCAAGTACGACCAGGACCTGCGCTTCGGAGCGGGCGATCTGCGGTCCGCGTTCTGGCTCGTCGACCTCCTGGAGACGGCCGGTTACGCGGGTCCGAGGCACTTCGACTTCAAGCCGCCGAGGACCGAGGACTTCGACGGCGTGTGGGCGTCGGCCGCCGGCTGCATGCGCAACTACCTGATCCTGCGCGAGCGGACGGCTGCCTTCCGGGCCGACCCCGAGGTCCAGGAGGCCCTGCGTGCCTCGCGTCTGGACGAACTGGCGCAGCCCACCGCCTCGGACGGTCTCCAGGCGCTGCTCGCGGACCGCGCGGCCTTCGAGGACTTCGACGCGGAGACGGCCGCCGCGCGCGGGATGGCGTTCGAGCACCTGGACCAGTTGGCCATGGACCACCTGCTGGGCGCCCGGGGCTGATTCCGCACCGCTTGCGGTCGGCTTCCGCTCGGATTTCGTTCGGTTCCATTCGACTTCCGTTCGGTTCCGACCGGTCGGAACCCAGTCGGAGCCCGCCCGGGAACTCCTGCGCGGAATCCTCCGGAATCATGCGATCCATGCCATGAGTCCGTATCAAGTTCCGCGCAGGGGTCGCATCGTGACCGGTTCGAGGCGACTCTTGACGGTATGGCCACGCCGCCCTTACCGCCCCAGCCTCCCCGGCCGCCGGACAACACGCCTCCTCCGGGCGGCGGTGGGTTCGGCCCGCTGCCCGAAGGCTTCGGACCTCCGCCAGCGGGTTACGGCCCTCCTCCCGGAGGCAACGGTCCGCCGTGGCAGGGCGGCGGCGGAGGCTGGCAGCCGCCACCGCCACCCCCACCGCCACCGTCGCCGCCTCCCGGGCGCCCCGGCGGTCCTGGACGGCGCCGCCGGGTGCTGCTCCTCGTGCTGGCGGTGATCGTGACCCTCGGCGCCGGCTCCGCGGTCGCCCTGGTGGCCACCAGCGGTGACGGTTCGTCCGGCAAGAAGTCGCCGTCGGAGAACGACTCCACCGCAGGGGGACTGCCGACGCCGTCGCTGAGCATCCCTTCAGAACTGCCCTCCCTGCCCACCGGGGTGCCGTCCCGTCTGCCCAGCGACGTCCCGACCGACCTGGACTCGCTGCTCCCGTCCCTCGCGGGCGACGACGTGCCGTACTACATGCTGCAAACCGGTGACTGCTTCAACATCGACGACACCAAGCCGGGCCAGGCCGCGAAGCGTTCGTGCCGCGCGGCGCACGACGCCGAGGTCGTGAAGGTGGCCGAACTGGAAGGCACGTACACGACCGATGCCGCCCTCAAGAAGGCGGCATCGGCCCTCTGCGCGAAACCCCTGGACACCAAGGCGGCCAAGCAGCCTGCCGGCACCGTGCGGGGCACTCTGGTGCAGTATCCCGACCCCACGGGGTTCAAGCTCGGCATAGACAAGGTCGCCTGCAGTCTGGCCGCGGACGTGGGTGCCGGAAAACGCAAGCTCACCAAACCGCTGACGTGAGGCACGCACGCGTGGAGGTGTGAAAACGCCGAGCGGAGGCGGCAATTCAGATCCCGCGCGGCAGCCGTACGTACGTCACGGTGGTCTCGATGCCGCTGTCCACCAGCCGTCCCTGGGCGTCGAAGGCCTCCGGCCCGTCCGTCATCCCGAAGTCGTTGTCATTGATGAGCGCCAGCGTGTCGTGATCCACGCGCGCGACGCCCTCGATCTTCCCGGGGACTCCCTTCACCGCACCCAGGTCGACGACAAGACGCTTGCGCAGTACCGGAACGCCGGAGGCCGCGGGGTCGTCGAGCTGCTCCAGGGAGGGTGTCGTCGTGTCGCGGTCCCACTTGTCCCCGAGGATGTTCGCGCCGCGGGTCAGCTTCACGACCTGCAACCGGGCGGCCTTGTCGGTGCGTTCCTCGACGAGTAGCCGGTCGCGGCCGACGGACACCACGGAGGAGATCTTCAGCTCGGAGGTGTCGTCCTCGCTCGGGTCGACCACGTTCACCGGGTCGAACCGGTACGCGTACTCGGCGGTGACCGCCTGCTTCTTCGTCGAGAAGCGCAGCAGACGTGTCGTCAGCGAGGCCTCGCCCGCATCCGTGTCCGGCAGGGACAGCGGGCTCTGTACGGCCATCACCAGGTCCCCGCCCGGCAGTTGGGCGAGTCCTTCGAAGCCGCGGTTGATCTTCCGGTGCAGCAGGACGGCGGGCAGTGCCTCGACCACCCGGTAGTCCGCACCGGTCAGGCCCAGCCCCTTGGGTACGTACCGGGTGAGTATCTTCCCGCGCGCGGAGACATGGATCAGCGAGGGCCCGTACTCGTCCACGAGCCAGAAGCTGCCGTCCTCGGCCCGCACGATCCCCTCGGTGTCCAGCCCGTTCGGGTTGTACGAGAGCGGTGTCTTCGCGTCGTAGGAGTACGGCGCCTCGTCGCGCCCCTTCTGATTGGACAGGCCCGTGACGGGCTTCCCCGAGGAGGTGGTGATCGGGATCGCGTCCAGCACCTTCACGGAGTCGCCGGACACCCGGATCTTCACGATCGCCGGATCGAAGCCGGGCACGGGGAAGGTGCGGCGCTTCTCCCCGGCCACCTTGATCTGGCCGTTGGGGCCGCGGTCGGTGACCGTCCAGAACTCGCCCTTGCGGCCCGCGGGGTAGATGTCGCTGCCGATGCCGCCGAGATCCACGCCCCGGTCGTCGCCCACCGTGCCCGGCAACAGCGCGTTGCTGAACGTGCCGAGCGGAATGTCGCCGAGCGTCGCAGAACCCGTGACACGCGCCTCCCCGGAGGGCGCACCGACCGCGGTGCCCGCCACCGTGAGAGCGGCCAGCAGGGCGAGCGGCACGCCAGCGGCGACGGAACGGTGGACGCTGCGCCGGCCTGCGGCGTACGGGGACATGGGGCCTCCTGAGGCACGAAATCGGTGACAGCGGCCAGAGTTCGCCCCCGCCCCGAACGCCGCACGGCCGGAGAGTGAACACCGGGCGTCCACCACTCATCCGGTGGACGGTGCCGGTTCCGGTGCTCTGTACGCTCCAAGTGCCTTCCATGCCTTGCTACATGTCCTGCGCGCCCTGCATGTCCTGCGTGCCCGTCAGGCAGCCGTCACTCCTGCCCCTCCGCCAGAGCGAGCGCGGTCGCCGGATCCTGGGACGCGGGACCCGCGGGAGCCCAACGCCCCCGTTCCTTGCGATAGGGCCACCAACGGCCGTCCGTCCCCAGACGCAGCTGTGTCCGGCCGTCTGCCACGGTCCAGCGATTGCGGGACGCGCGCAGGGCGGGTCGCTGGTCCTCCTCCCAGGCCGATTCCAGGGCGGCACGCGCGCGTGCGAGGGTCTCCGCCTCCGCCGGCCGGTCGACCTCCAGCACGTCGAGCGCGGCCGTGCCTCCGTGTTCCCAGGCGCGGACGGCGAGAGCCATCGCCTCGCGGTCGCGACCCGACCCCTCCGCGAGTCGGCCCGCCACTGAAGTGTCGGGAACACCCGAGGCCAGCCGCACGGCGTCCTGCGCGAGCGTCAACTCAGCCGGTATCGAGCGTTGTCCGTGGCCAGCCCGGAGCGCCTCGGTGAGCAGCCGGTGCGCCTCGCGGGCGGCCTGCGTCGCCAGGAACTCCAGCGCGGCCGGATCGACCCCGGACGCCGGATCGGTCTCCGTGTCCAGGGAGGGCGGCAGCCCCGGCTCTGAGGGCATGGGCGGCGCGTCGGGCAGCGGGGGCAGGATGTCCCCGTCCGCGTACGCCTCGGCGGCGTCCACGCCCTCGTAGGCCTCCTCCTGCCCGGGAGCCTCGGTCTCGGTCCGGGGGACGCTGCGCACCTGCAGCTCGTCCAGCAGTTCACGCTCACCGCGACCGCGCAGCAGAAGCAGCACGAACGGGTCCTGATCCAGCAGCCGCGCCACCTGATAGCACAGCGCCGCCGTGTGACCGCAGTGGTCCCACGCGCCGCAGTCGCACTGCGCCTCCAGATCGCCCAGACCCGGAAGGAGTTCGACACCGGCGGCCGCCGCGTCCTCGACGAGATGCGTCGGCATCTCGCGGTCCAGCAGTGCCGCGATGTGCCCGGCCCGCTCGACGGCCATGCCCAGGAAGCGGTCCCACTGCTCCTCGGACAGTTCCTGCAACAGGACGTCGGCGCGGTGTGAGGTGCGGTCGCGGTCCTGGACCACCGCTGTGATGCGCCCAGGGCGGACCGACACGGCACCCACGGCTCCCGCCCGGGCCAGCCTCCGTCCCGTCTTCACCTGCTGGGAGTCCAGCGCCGCGTCCTCCAGGGCCTTCAGCCAGGCCTGCCCCCACCAGGTCAGCGCGAAGCCCCTCCCGTGCGCGGGCGGCAGCGCGGCGAAGGTGCGCTCCGGGGTGCTCTCGTACGGGTCACTCATCGGGTGCCTCCTCGCAGTTCCACCAGGTCGGCCAGTTCGGTATCGGTCAGCTCGGTGAGGGCCGCCTCCCCGGACCCGAGCACCGAGTCCGCCAACTCCCGCTTGCGCACCAGCATGTCGGCGATGCGGTCCTCGATCGTTCCCTCGGCGATGAGCCGGTGCACCTGCACCGGCCGCGTCTGTCCGATGCGGTACGCCCGGTCGGTGGCCTGGGCCTCGACGGCCGGGTTCCACCAGCGGTCGTAGTGCACGACATGCTCAGCCCGTGTCAGGTTCAGGCCCGTGCCCGCAGCCTTCAACGACAACAGGAAGACAGGCACTTCGCCGTCCTGGAAGCGCTCCACCATGGCCTCGCGCTCGGGCACCGGTGTACCCCCGTGCAGGAACTGCGAGGCGACCCCACGTGCGCTCAGGTGCCGCTCGATGAGGCGTGCCATCCGCACGTACTGCGTGAAGACCAGAACGCATGCTCCCTCGGAGAGGATCGTGTCGAGCAACTCGTCCAGCAGCTCCAGTTTTCCGGAGCGCCCGGGGATCTTCGGCCTGTCCTCCTTGAGGAACTGCGCCGGGTGGTTGCAGATCTGCTTGAGCCCGGTCAGCAGTTTCACGATCAGTCCGCGCCGCGCCATGTTGTCGGCGCCCGAGATCTCGGCGAGGGTCTCGCGGACCACCGCCTCGTACAGCCCCGCCTGCTCCTTGGTGAGAGACACGGCACGGTCGGTCTCGGTCTTCGGCGGCAGCTCGGGCGCGATGCCCGGGCCGGACTTGCGGCGGCGCAGCAGGAACGGCCGCACGAGCTGGGCGAGCCGGTCCGCCGCCCCCGGATCCTGCCCGTCCTCGACCGCCTTGGCGTACCGGTTGCGGAAGGTACCGAGCCGGCCCAGCAAACCCGGTGTCGTCCAGTCGAGAATCGCCCACAGCTCGGAGAGGTTGTTCTCCACCGGAGTGCCGGTGAGCGCCACGCGCGCGTGGGCGCCGATCGTCCGTAGCTGCTTGGCCGTGTCCGAGTACGGGTTCTTCACGTGCTGTGCCTCGTCGGCGACGACCATGCCCCAGGGCGCCTCGGCCAGCCGTGGTGCATCGAGCCGCATCGTGCCGTACGTGGTGAGTACGAACTCGCCGGAGGCCACCCCTTCGAGGCTCCGCCGCGCACCGTGGAAGCGGCGGACAGGAGTGCCCGGGGCGAACCGCTCGATCTCGCGCTGCCAGTTGCCCATCAGGGACGTAGGACAGACGACGAGCGTGGGTCCCGCGGCGGACTCGTCGGTCTGCCGGTGCAGATGGAGCGCGATCAGCGTGATCGTCTTGCCCAGGCCCATGTCGTCCGCGAGACAGCCGCCAAGACCCAACGAGGTCATCCGGGCGAGCCAGTTGAGCCCGCGCAACTGGTAGTCGCGCAGGGTCGCGTCCAGCGCGGCGGGCTGCCCGACGGGCTCCTGCCCCTCCGGATCCGACAGGCGGTCCCGGAGGGTCGCCAGCCACCCCGTGGGCCGTACGTCGACCCTCTGGCCGTCGACCTCCGTGGAACCCGTCAGGACGGCGCTCAGTGCGTCGACGGGCGTCATCTTGCGATCCTGCTGGGTGCGGGCGTGACGGACCTCCTGCGGGTCGACGAGCACCCACTGGTCACGCAGCCGCACCATGGGGCGGTTCGCCTCGGCGAGTTGGTCCAGTTCCTGTCGTGTCAGCTGCTGGTCGCCCAGGGCGAACCGCCAGTCGAAGGCCAGCAGCGCGTCGGCCGACAGGAACGTCGGCGCGTCCGACGACAGCCTGTCGGGGTCGCGCTCGTCGTCCGGCGGACCGATGACCGCGCGGGCCGTCAGTTTGTGAGCCAGTTCCTTTGGCCAGTGCACCTCGACACCGGCGGCCGCGAGCGATCGGGCACCCTCGCCGAGGAGCTCGGTGACTTCCTCGTCGGCGAGTTCGATCGAGTCGGGCACGCTCGCCGACAGCAGGGGAGTGAGCGGGGCCCAGGCCCGTGCGGCGCGACGCAACGCGAGCAGGGCGTCCATCCGCGCGCGCGGACCGAAGGCCGGGCTCGTGCCGCCCCAGACCTCGGACGCGTCCGCCAGCAGGGCCGGATCGCTCACGCTGTGCAGTTGTGGCACCGCGCGGAACGGCAGCCGGGTCTCGTCCGACACGGCCGATGCGAGGCCCGGCACCTCGACGCGCAGCGAGATCCGTACGCCGGCGTCGTGCCCCGCGGCCACGTCGGCGGCCCAAGCACGTTGCTCGGGCACGTGCTGCGGCTCGGGGGCGGCGAAGGCGCGGCCGCCCGCCGCGAGCGTCGCTGCGGGGGAGCGGGGCAGCGTGTCGGCGACCGCGTCCAGGAAGGCACGCAGCAGCCACTCGGGATCGGGGAGCCGCAGCGGCTCCGCCTCGTCGACCGGCACCGCGTGTGCGTGCGGCGGCATCGCGGCGGCCAGTTCGCGCATCCGCCCCAGGTCCGCCGCCCCCAGGGGCCCCGCACGCCACGCGTCGTGGTCACCGGTGCTCAGGCCGGGCAGCAGCAGCCCCCGCGCGGCGAGTTGGAGCGCGAGCACGGCCGCGGCACCCCAGAAGGCGGTCGCCCTGTGGGCGTGCGCAACGGCACGCGCGCGCGTGAGCACCGGCAGAGCGGCCCGCACCGGCAGCACGACGGCCGGCACGGTCACCAGCTCGACACCGTCCTCGCCGGGCAGGGCGACCGTCAGCTCCTCGACAGCACCGGAGTCGAACGCGGGAGGGCCCTCACCGTCGGGCATCCAGAAGGCGACGGAGCCGGTACGGGCCGGATCGGCAGGCATGAAAACGGCACAGCAACGGGCCAGTTCGGAGATCTCGGAGGGAGTTGCCGCAGGAATCCTCTGCACAGCGATGACGCGTTCCTCAAATTTGACTACCTGGGGTCAAGGTCGCCGAGGATACAGCACGAGTAACTTTCTGTGGCCGTCAATTGGTGTGACGCGGGCCACTCTCTCCCGGGGGTGTTGTCAGGTCCACCCGGCGGCCGAGGTTGTCCCCCGCCCGGACACGGGGGGTGGCGCCATGGTCGCCCAGGGTCGCCGATCCGTACGTTTCCTGAGGTCGGCGTTCCCCGCGGCCGGTTCGCCGCAGCGCGCTTCTTCCAGCCTGCTCCTCCAGCCTCCAGAGACCGGAGTCCCGCCATGCCCGAAAACGTCTCAGCCGTCGCGGAACGCCCTCCCAGGGTCTCCGCCGGAAGCGAGTTCACTCCGCTCCTGCGCACCGTCAAGGGGCAGGGTCTCCTCGACCGCAGGCAGGGCTGGTACGCCCTGGCCGTCGCAGCCAACGCGCTGGTCCTGGCCGGCGTCGTCGCGGGCGTCGTCCTGATCGGCCACTCCTGGTGGGTGCTGCTCCTGGCCCCGCTGCTCGCCGTGATGTCCGCCCGCACGGCCTTCATAGGACACGACGCGGGGCACTCCCAGATCGCGGGCAACCGCTCGATGAACCGCCTCATCGGGCTCATCCACGGCAATCTGCTGCTCGGGATGAGCTACGGCTGGTGGAACGACAAGCACAACCGGCACCACGCCAACCCCAACCACATCCACAAGGATCCCGACGTCGTGGCCGACGTCCTGGTCTTCACCAGTGGACAGGCCGCGGACCGCAGCGGCTTCCGGCGCTGGCTCACCCGCAACCAGGCCTGGCTCTTCTTCCCGCTCACCCTCCTGGAAGGCATCGCCCTGAAGGTCCACGGCTTCCAGGACCTGCGTCGACAGCCCCCGCGGGAACGCGTGGTCGAGGGCTTCCTGCTGGTGGCGCACGTCGCCGGGTACGTGACGCTGCTGCTCGCCTCCATGCCCCTCGGTACGGCCCTCGCCTTCGCCGCGCTCCACCAGGCGCTCTTCGGGCTGCACCTGGGCCTGGCCTTTGCGCCGAACCACAAGGGCATGGAGATGCCCGACCCGGATGGTGAGGGGTGGGGGCATCTGCGTCGCCAGGTGCTCACGTCGCGCAACATCCGCGGGGGTGCGGTGACCGACTGGTTTCTGGGCGGCCTCAACTATCAGATCGAGCATCACCTGTTTCCCAGCATGCCCCGCCCCCATTTGAAGCTCGTCCGGCCTCTGGTGCGCGCACACTGCCGAGAGTTGGGTATCCCTTACGCGGAGACGGGACTCGTGGACTCCTACCGTCAGGCCCTGCGGCACATGTACGAGGTCGGGGAACCGCTCAGGGTCGAGTAGGGGGCGCGACTCAGGGTTGTATCAGGGTCGCGGCCTGGAACTGCAGGGAACGCGGGCCCGTTCTCAAGACAGAGAGCGGCAGTGGCCGCGAAGGAGGCTACGCACATGTCGAAGAACGCGAAGATCGCCGCAGGGGGTGTGGCGGTCGGGCTTCTCCTGCTCATCTGGCTGCCCTGGTGGGCTGCCCTCCTGATCGTCCTGGGAGTTCCGACGGCAGCGTATCTGACGCTGGACCCCTCACAGCGGCGCAGGTTGCGCCGCGTCTCCCGCAAGGAGCTGGGCCGCTGAGGCGGGGCGGATCCGGTCGATTCCCTTCCAGGGCGCAGGAGTTGACCATGTCGCCGCTCACGGGCCTGCCGACGGCACGGCCCGCGGGCGGCCGCGCGCCCAGCTGTCACCACGTCGTGATCGCGTCCGTACCCACGTCGTGAGTGCGTCGGACGCCGACCGGTAGCACTCACGACGTGGGTACGGACGCCGACCCGTAGCACGCACGACAGAGGCGGCCGCCTGCAGCCTCCCACCGATCCACCGCGCTCAGCTGGGACGTACGGCGATCTTGTCCAGCGCCTCCAGCAGCCCGGGCAGTTCAGGCCCGCGGCCGACCGGCAGAACCTCTCCGGGCTTCTCGTCGAGGAGCACGAAGGCGATGTCGTCGGTCCTCGCCACCATCGACCAGCCCGGCCCGTCGGCCCGAAGCGTCCGCGCGTCACCCGAGGCGAAGGACGACCGCACTCGGCCGAGGGGAGGCGCCGAGTCCACATACGAGCGAGCCTCCGCGAGGACTCGCTGGACGCCGGTGAGAGGTGCGTTCCCGCTGTCGCCGGCTTCTTCGGCCTTGTCGGCCCCTTCGGCCTGTGCGTCCTGCTCCGCCGACGCCCCGCCGTCCTGACCGGCGAACTCCTTGTCGTCGATCTGCTCACGCCACGCCGCCCACTGGAGGGCGATCTCGTCGGCGCCCAGACGCCGCTGAGCCGGGCCCCAGGCGGACGTGTCAGGCGGGGACAGCGGCGCCTGTTCCGCGATGTCGGGCGGCGGATCGTGCGGGGCGGGCACACCGGGCGCCGCCACGGCCACGGCGAGCGGCCACCCGGGCAGCGCCGCGACCATCGAGCGCTCGTCCGGCGACAGGTCGTACTCCATGCCGCAGTCCCAGGACGCGATGGCGACAGCCACCAGCGAGACGTCGTCGATGACAACCGTCCACCGCGACCCGTCCCCGTCCTGGCCGAGGACCAGGCCGTACCCGTCGGCGAGCGGCGCGAGACCGAGAGCCGCGCACGCCTCCGGGTAGTCGTCGCCCAGCACGCTGGGGAACTGTGGAGGCGTCAAGAGCACCGCCGTCAGCACATACAGTGCGTCGTCGTCCCCGGCGGCGACGGCCTCATCGTCCGTCCCGGCCATCCCTGCCTCCCCATCGCTACGTCCGTCGGCGCACCCTAATGCGCCCCCGCGGCGCTTGTCACGGGTCCCGAATGCGTACGGAGCTGCGGTTGTCCCCCTGGACGGGGCGAAACGACCACTGTTCGCCGCCCCGCCCGTCGCGCGTCTGCCCTCGCCCGGGGCCGCCTCGGGCATCGACCTGGTGCTCGCCGGCGTCAGGCGGCGGGCAGGCCGAGGAGCGTCCGGGCCACCACCGTGGGCGACTCGTCGCGCTCCCGCGCGAGTGCGATGACAGCCCGGCAGGCCAACTCGTTCACCCCGAACGACAGCGCCTCCGGTGACACCCAGGTCGCGGCTTCGTCGATGCCGTCCTGGTCGTCCTCGGCACACGCCGACACGTACGCCGCGGCGGCCTCGAACAGGTTGTGGGTGCGCTTTTCCGGACGGCGCTTCGCCGGAGGCGGATGCTCCGGGGACTCGATCGGTCGCGGGCGTGAAACGAACTTCCAGAGTCTGGCCAATGTGCCGGACATGCGGGCCACCTTCCCCCTGTGCGGTTGCCGTAGCCGATCGTTCATGTGCTGCTACTCAACGTAGAGTTGAAGCTTCGACTTCAGAAGAGGACAGGGTTGTGGAGCGGTCACCGTCCAGCCGGGTCAAGTGAGTCGATCATGGACCGCAGCCAGGTCAGTTCGGCCCGACTCGTGGCGCGCGCGATGGTGAGGATCCCGCGCCGGAACGGGTCGTCCAACTCCTCGGCCCGCAGCGGTCGATCACCTTCGTAGAAGAAGCTCGCCGGTTCCTCGAGGAAGGCGAGCCGTCGCCGTAGAACGGCGGCCTGGGCCGTGGCGTCGTCGAGATGGCGGAGGAAGGCGAGCACCGTGAACCAGCGGTTCTCGTCGGTGATGTCGCGCTGTACGGGTTCCGTCAGCCGGCGGCGCAGGTCGCGTCTGCCGTCCTCGGTGAGGGTGAGGACGTGACGCGGGGCGGCCACCGCGCCCGGCTCCGTCGCGCGAGCCAGCAGACCGGCCGTCTCCAGTCTCTTGATCGCCGGATACAGAGTGCTCTCGGCCACGGGCCGGACATGGCCCGCGAGCGCGGTGATGCGCTTGCGCAGCTCATAGCCGTGCAGCGGGGTGTCGTACAGGAAACCGAGGATGGCGAGTTCCAGCATGCCCGTATTCTGCCTCACCCTCGTGGTACATCGAAGTGGCAATACATCGGATCCGATGTATTCTCCTGGAGGAGCATGCGACGGAACAGGGGAGTGGCGATGAAGCAGGCCGAGTTCGACGGCAAGGGGAACTGCGTCCGCTGGACGGAGGCGGCGGGTGACGGTCCCGCGCGGGTGTACGTGCACGGTCTGGGGGCCGCATCGACCGTCTACCACGCCCACATCGCGGCGCGGCCCGAACTGGCCGGTCGGCGCTCCCTCTTCGTCGACCTGCCCGGACACGGCATCAGCGACAGACCGGAGCACTTCGGCTACACCCTGGACGACCACGCGAACGCACTGGCGGCGGCGCTGGACGAGGCAGGCGTCACCGACGCGGAACTGATCGGGCACAGCATGGGCGGATCCGTCGCCATCGTGCTCGCGCACCGGCGACCCGACCTCGTCTCACGACTGGTCCTGACCGAGGCCAACCTCGATCCGCGCCCGCCCGTCACCGCGGGCAGCAGCGGAATCGCCTCCTACGAAGAGGACGAGTACGTCAACGGCGGCCACGCGCGCGTGCTGGAAAAGGTCGGCCCGCAGTGGGCGGCGACCATGCGGCTCGCCGACCCGCGTGCCCTCCACCGCACCGCGACCGGACTCTTCCGCGGATCGAAACCCACGATGCGCCGAATGCTCGAAGGCATGGCGATCGACCGGGTCTATCTGCAGGGCGCTCTCAGCGGTGAACTCGAGGGCAGGGAAGCCCTGGAGGACGCCGGGGTGCGGGTGGTGACGGTGCCCGGCGCGGGGCACAACATCATGTTCGACGACCCGGCCGCCTTCGCCGCCGAGGTCGCCGGAAGGGTCTGAGGCCCGACGCGACGGCCCGAGATCGACAGGATGGCCTGAGGGCGACGGGATGCCCCGAGTCGCAGGAACGTCCCGATACGCGGCCTCAGGGGACGCGTACGGCCAGTGCGAGGAACCGGGAGTCCTCGTCCACGTACGAGGTCAGACGCCAGCCGGAGCCGGACAGGAGCGGGCGGAGGTTGGCCTCCGCCCGCAGGTCGTCCGGTGTGATCCGCCGGCCCTGGCGCGCCGCGAGGGCCGCCCGGCCGATCGGGTGGAAGAGCGCCAGTGTTCCGGCGGGCCTCACGACCCGCGCCAACTCCCGCAGATTCTCCGATGGGTTCGGAAGGTGGGCGACGAGACCGGCCGCGAACACGGCGTCGAGGGACTCCGAGCGCAACGGCAGCCCCGCCACATCGGCGAGCAGCAACTGCCCGACCCGGTCACGGCCCGCCCGTACCGCGGCCTGCAGCATGGCCGGGGTGAGGTCTGCGCCCAAAACCACTCCGGAGGGCCCCACCGCATCCCTGAGGGGCGGCAGGGCCCGACCCGTACCGCAGCCCGCGTCGAGCACCCGGTCGCCCTCCCGCAGTCCGAGTTCGGTGACGGCCGCCGCGTACACCGGACCGTCGTCGGGGAACCGGGCGTCCCAGTCGGCCGCGCGGGCCCCGAAGAACTCCTGGACATGCGTGTGGTCGTCGCTCATGCACCGCATGATCTCGCACCGACGGGTGAGTGACGCGATCGAACGCCGACACGGACCACGGCTCGGCGCGCATGTTCGAGCGTGACGCGATCGTTCCGGTGTACTGCTGCGCCAGATTCCACCACCTTTCGAAACGCGCCCCCTTCGTGCGCTCCGGGCGGGACTAGCGTCCCGGAGCCATGGGACACCTGGACCACGCCACCTTCGGCTGGCTGACCCCCGTGCTGTCGTACGTGATGGCCTGCATAGGCGCCGCCCTCGGACTGCGCTGCACCGTCCGCGCGCTCGGTGCCTCGGGGCGGTCGCGCCGCAACTGGCTGCTCACCGCGGCCTCCGCCATCGGCACGGGCATCTGGACGATGCACTTCGTCGCGATGCTCGGCTTCAGCGTCAGCGGCACCGACATCCGATACGACGTGCCACTGACCATGCTCAGCCTGCTCGTCGCCATGGTCGTCGTCGGCGCGGGCGTGTTCGCCGTCGGATACGGCCGCGACCGCGGCCGTGCGCTGGTGCTCGGCGGGCTCACCACCGGGCTCGGCGTGGCGAGCATGCACTACCTGGGCATGGCCGCACTGCGGCTGCACGGCGACGTCACCTACGACCCGGTGCTCGTCGGGATCTCCGTCCTCATCGCCGTGGTCGCGGCGACCGCCGCCCTCTGGGCGGCGCTGAACATCAAGTCCCCGATCGCTGTCGCCGTCGCCTCCCTCGTCATGGGCGGGGCGGTGAGCAGCATGCACTACACCGGGATGATCGCCGTCGGCGTGCGGGTCTCGCCCTCCGGCGACCTCCTGCCCGGGGCCACGGCGATGCAGTTCATCTTCCCCCTCGCCGTCGGCCTCGGGTCCTACCTCTTCCTGACATCGGCGTTCGTCGCGCTCTCCCCGACGGCGGGGGAGCGTGAGGCCTCCGCCTCGGCCCAGCGGCCCGTCGAGAGCGCCGCCCGCTAGCGGAGGGCCCGGACCGGCGACCCGGCGGGCGCGTCCCCCGAACCACTCCGAGCGAGGAGGCCATGCGTACACCCCGTAAGACCCCGACAGACGGCTCCCAGACAGCGCCGAACCCGGTGCGCGGTCGCCGCGCGCACGCCGGACCGCCGGCCGACGAGGGCTCCGGCCCGGAGGAATCCGCCGACATGGCGCCCAGTGACGCACCCACGCGCGCGGGAGGCTGGAGCCTGCGTCCCCGGACCGTGCGGGCGAAGATCGTCTGCCTGCTGATGGTGCCCGTCGTATCCCTGCTCGCCCTCTGGGCGTACGCCACCGTCACGACCGCCCAGGACGTCTCCAGGCTGCGCCAGTTGCAGCGCGTGGACTCCCAGGTGCGTGCCCCGGTCGCCACGGCCGTCGCCGCACTCCAGGAAGAACGCGTGGCGGCTGTCGGCTACGCGACCAAACCCGCCGCCGACCGGGCGAGCGACCTCAAGAAGCTGACAGCCCGCACCGACCGGGCCGTGGCGAAACTCCGGCTCGGCGACCACAGCACCGTCGCCGACAGCGAGGAACTGCCCTCCGGAGTGGCCGAACGCCTCGAAACCTTCGTCACCGGAGCCGAACAGCTGCGCTCCCTGCGGACCGCCGTACTCGACCGGCGAGCCGGCTGGCAGGAGACGCACGAGCGGTACACCAGGACCATCGCGACGGCCTTCTCGGTGGGCGGCGCGCTCAGCGGCATCCAGGACGCGGAAATCGGCTCCGACGCGCGCGTGCTGCTCGAATTCTCACGGGCCGGTGAGGCCCTCGCGCAGGAGGACGCGGTCCTCGTGAGTGCCCGGCTCGCCGGAACCCTCGATGGGCAGCGGCTCCGGATGTTCACCGGCGCGGTCGACACACGCAGGCTGCTCACCGAGTCTGCCGTCGCCGACCTGCGCGGCTCCGAACGAGTCGCCTGGCAGGGCCTCGTGGACGGCAGCGCGTACGCCGACGTGCACGCCGTCGAGAACGACGTGCTCGCGGCCGGTCCGGGCGGCAGGGCGCTCGGTGCCGCGCCCGAGGAGACCTGGAACGCGGCACACGCGCGCGTGCAGGACGACATGCGAACGATCGAGGCGGACGCCGGCAGTGATGTGGCGGACCGGGCCGACCCGCTCCGGCGCGGTCTGCTCGCCCCGGCGGGTGCCGCCGTTCTGCTGGGACTCGTCGCCGTGGCCGCGTCGCTCGTCATCTCCGTACGCATCGGACGCGGCCTCGTCATCGAGCTGGTGAGCCTGCGCAACACCGCCCTGGAGATCGCCCGGCGCAAACTTCCGCACGCCATGCGGAAACTGCGCGCGGGGGAGGAGATCGACGTTGGTGCCGAGGCCCCGCCCGGACCACCGGCCGAGGACGAGGCGGGACAGGTCGCGGAAGCCCTGACCACCGTGCACCGTGCCGCCCTGCGCGCAGCGGTCGAGCGCGCCGAACTCGCCAGCGGCATCTCCGGAGTCTTCGTCAACCTCGCCCGCCGCAGCCAGGTCCTGGTCCACCGCCAACTGAGTCTGCTGGACACCATGGAGCGTCGCTCCGACGACCCGAACGAGCTGAGCGACCTCTTCCGGCTCGACCACCTCACCACCCGTATGCGACGCCACGCGGAGAGCCTGATCATCCTCTCCGGAGCCGCTCCCGGCCGTGCCTGGCGCATGCCGGTCTCCCTGACGAACGTGGTCCGTGCCGCAGTCTCCGAAGTCGAGGACTACGCGCGCGTGGAGGTACGACAGCTCCCCGAGACCGCGGTCGTCGGAGCCGCGGTGGCGGACCTTACGCACCTGCTGGCCGAGATCGTCGAGAATGCCGCCCAGTTCTCACCACCCCACACGCGGGTGCGCGTCACCGGAGAGCCGGTCGGCAACGGCTACGCCGTGGAGGTCGAGGACCGGGGCCTCGGCATGGGCAAGGAGACACTCGCCGAGGCCAACCGCCGCATCGAGCAGTCCGAGGCCCTCGACCTCTTCGACAGCGACCGGCTCGGCCTCTTCGTGGTCAGCAGGCTCGCGGCCCGCCACGGCATCAGGGTCCACCTGCGGACCTCGCCCTACGGAGGCACCACCGCGGTCGTCCTGCTGCCGACGCCACTGCTCCAGGCCGCCGCGGAGGAACGTTCCGGTGGCCGCCGCGCGAGCCCGGAGAAGGCCACGGCACGCACGTACGCGCGCGTGCCCGCCCCCGCCCCGAAACGCGACTCCGTAGAGGTGCATTCCGTGGAGGCACCGAACGAGCGGCCCGCCCTGGTGCCTCCCATACCGATCGAGGCGGAAGCCTCGTCCGAAGGCAAGCGCGAAGACCATCCGCAGCCCGGCGTCACCACCCTGCGCCTGCACCGACCCGAGGACGACACCGTGGAATCCGACGAACTCCCACGGCGCGTACGACAAGCCAGCCTCGCCCCGCAACTGCGCGAAGGACGACCCGACGAGCCCGCGGAAGCCGCGCCTCACAAGGACGACGAGCGCACCCCAGAGGCGGTACGGGACCGCATGGCGGCCTACCGCGCGGGGTGGACCCGCGGCGGCGGCCGTACACCCGGTCGCAGCGCCACCCCCGACCCCGTAGCGGGCAGCGACAGCAGCGAAGGAGACCCCGCATGATCCAGGAACCGGGCATGGGGACCGCCCAACGGTCCGGCGAACTCGACTGGCTGCTGGACGACTTGGCGCTGCGCGTCGCCGAAGTACGGCATGCCGTCGTGCTGTCCAACGACGGGCTCGCGGTCGGCGCGTCCAGCGACCTCAGGCGCGAGGACGCGGAACATCTCGCCGCGATCGCCTCCGGCTTCCACAGCCTGGCCAAGGGGGCAGGCCGTCACTTCGGCGCCGGTGGCGTACGCCAGACCATGGTGGAGATGGACGACGGCTTCCTGTTCGTGGCGGCCGCCGGAGAAGGCTCCTGCCTGGCCGTCCTGAGCGCCGTGACGGCCGACATCGGCCTGGTCGCCTATGAGATGGCGCTCCTGGTCAAACGGGTGGGGGAGCACCTCTACTCGGCGCCCCGCACCGCCGCTCACCCGCCCGCGGCCGGGTGACCGACGATGCCGTCGCACATGACCGAGGACCGGACAGACCCTCCTGAACAGCCGGGCAGCCAGTGGTACGACAACGAGGCCGGGCCGCTGGTCCGCCCCTACGCGATGACGGGCGGACGCACCAAGTCCGGCCCGACCGGCGTGCGCTTCGACCTGATCGCGCTCGTCTCACTCGACACGGGGGCACCCGACGTCCGCGACGACACCGGACTCGGGCCGGAGCACAGAGCCCTCATCGAACTCTGCCGGACCGAGACCCAGTCGGTCGCCGAACTGTCCGCGGACGCCGACCTGCCCGTGGGTGTGGTGCGCGTGCTCCTCGGAGACCTCCTGGAACTCGGCTGCGTCAAGGTCAGCCGTCCGGTGCCGCCCGCGCAACTGCCGGACGAGCGCATCCTGCGCGAGGTCATCGAAGGACTGAGGGCCCTGTAGATGACGGATCACACTCCCTGCCACACACGTACTGACGCCGACCGCGGTCGGCACTCCCGAGAGAAGTGATCGATGGTCTCCGAACACTCCGACGCCACGAGCGGTGAGACAGCCCTGGCGTTGAAGATCCTCGTCGCCGGCGGATTCGGCGTGGGCAAGACCACCCTGGTGGGCGCGGTCAGTGAGATCAGGCCGCTGCGCACCGAGGAACTGCTGAGCGAGGCGGGCCAGTCGGTGGACGACACCGACGGGGTGGACCAGAAGGTCACGACGACCGTCGCCATGGACTTCGGCCGCATCACCATCAGGTCGGGCCTGTCGCTCTACCTCTTCGGCACGCCGGGCCAGGACCGGTTCTGGTTCCTGTGGGACGAACTGTCGCAAGGGGCCCTCGGAGCCGTCGTCCTCGCCGACACCCGGCGACTGGAGGACTGCTTCCCCGCCGTGGACTACTTCGAGCACCGGCACACCCCCTTCGTGGTGGCCGTCAACTGCTTCACGGGCTCGCGGACGTACGGCGCTCACGACGTGTCGAGCGCCCTCGACCTCGACAAGGGAACGCCCGTGGTGCTCTGCGACGCCCGTGACCGCGACTCGGGGAAGGAGGTGCTGATACGTCTCGTCGAGTACGCCGGGCGGATGCACACCGCCCGGCTGCTCGACTCGGTCGGCTGATACGAGGAACCTGGCCCGGCCGACACCAGGAACTTCGCCCGGCCGACACCAGGAACTTCGCCCGGCCGGCGCGAGGAACCTCGCTCGGCCGACCCAAAGCGTCTCAGTGGGCCGACGCGGGTCCCTCGCTCACCCGCCGGGCAGGCTGCTCAGTTCGCGACGCCGCCTTCCGCGAGGACCTTCTCGATCCGCACGCGTACCAGGAGTTCGCCGGGCACACCGTTGCGGGCGCCGAACTCCTCGGCCCGCTCCTCGCCCATGTAGCGGCCTCCGATCCGCCCCGCCCACAGCCGGAGTTCGTCGAGGTCCTCCGAGATCCGGGCGCGCCCCTGCAGGACGACGTACGCGAAGGGCGGCCGGTCGTCGTCCACACACACGGCGACCCGGCCGTCGCGGGCCAGATTCCGTCCCTTCACAGTGGTCTTCGCCGTGTTGAAGACCAGGTCGTCCCCGTCGAGCAGAAACCAGATCGGCGCCACGTGCGGGCTCCCGTCGGCCCGGACGGTCGACAACTTGCCGGTGCGGGTGCCGTTCGAGACGAAGGCCCGCCATTCCTCATCGGTCATCTTGTGTGCCATGCCCCTATCCTCCTTGCCCGGACGGCGGTGGTGGGGAAGGCTGGTTGATCAGATCCTCCGGCCAGGGGGAGCCACATATCCACGGGGAGACGGACCATGGCTGAGAACCAGGGACTTGGCTGGCTGCTGGACGACCTGACCCAGCGTGTGGAGCACGTACGGCACGCGCTGGTCCTGTCGAACGACGGCCTGGTGACCGGGGCGAGCACGGGGCTCAGGCGGGAGGACGCCGAGCATCTCGCCGCCGTCTCCTCGGGCCTGCACAGCCTCGCCAAGGGGTCGGGCCGGCACTTCGGCGCGGGCCGGGTGCGACAGACGATGATCGAGTTCGACGACGCCGTGCTGTTCGTCACGGCAGCCGGCACCAGCAGCTGTCTGTGCGTGCTCAGCGCGGCCGAGGCCGACATCGGCCAGGTCGCGTACGAGATGACGCTGCTCGTCAACCGCGTCGGCGAACACCTCCACGTCAATGCCCGCCAGCCGGAACACTCACCCTCGATCGACCTCTGACCTGCATAGACACTCTGCCGCCAGAGTTATCCACAGGCTCGGCGGGAGTCGCGGCGAACCGGCTACGGTTTTTCTCGAAGCAAGCGCACGCAAGCGCACACCGCTGCTACGGGGGAGAACCACCATGTCCGGCAACACCATCACGCAGTCCGTCACGCCCAGCGCGAACACCGCTGCCGCTCTTGTGAACGCCACGGTCGTCGGCGCGAATCCGGCCGCCGCTGCCGCGGCCCGGCAGACACTCGCACAGAGCCGCGCGGCACGAGAGCTGGGGCTCAAACGAGGCGAGTTCGACCTCGCTGTACGACTCGGTTGCATCCGAACCGTCCCGGACGAAGGCGGCGGAGGCCGCCGCGTGGCCCGCGCGGAGATCGACCGGGTGATGTCCGAGGACGGCTTCCCGGACGGATTGAAGAAACGCGTCAAGGCGGTCGGTACGTCGGAGGGCGCGGCTCTCATGGATGTGACGGCAGCCCGGTTCACGAGGTTCGCACGCCTGGGCTTCGTCGTGCCCGTCAAGTTCTACCTGAACCGCTACAGGGCCGTCGTCTGGCTGTATCTGGCAGAAGAACTGCGGCAGTTCGCCGAGACAGAGGAGAACGCTCCGCTGTTGAACGGCCGTACACCCGAAGGGCTGCGCGACCAACTGGACGCGGGCCTGGACCTGAGGGCCCGGAACTGGCGAGGGCGCCACGTGGGCTTCCTGCTGCGGCAGACCGAGGCTCCCTGGGCCCGTGCCGCGGCAGTGGCCTCACTGCTCGACCCCGCGCAGGTCGCGGAGATTGTCTCCGATCCGTACGAGCGCGCCTACATGAACCGCTTCGGCCCGGAACAGACCACGCACGGAGCGCCCGACTCGCCCGCCGCCCACGTCGCCGCACGGATCATGACGGCGGAGGACCCGGACGAGATCAGCTGGCTCCGGTCCGACTTGGCCAACACTCTGCAGGAGGCGCGTGCACACCGTCGGGCCCCGCGACCGACACCGAAGCCCCTGGCTCCAGTCGTGAGTCGGGAGCGACCAGAGCTGATCGAGGAGCGGCGGCAGCCCGGTGTCGCGCGGCAACGGGCCGACGTACGGCACACGATCGACGAACCGGAACGCCCTCGACGCCTCCTCGGCTGGCTGCGCCGCAGAAACCCCTGAGCTCGTCGGCGTCAGCCCTCGAGCTTGCGGAACAGTCCCTCCTGGACGACGGAGACGAGCAGACGTCCCTCCAGGTCGTAGATCCGGCCCCGGGCCAGCCCTCGGCCACCCGTCGCGATCGGCGACTCCTGGTCGTACAGGAACCACTCGTCGGCACGGAACGGCCGATGGAACCACATCGCGTGGTCCAGGGACGCCATGTCGAAACCGCGCTGGCCCCAGAGCGGTTCCACCGGGATGCGGACGGCGTCCAGAAGCGTCATGTCGCTCGCATAGGTGAGCGCGCAGGTGTGGACCAGGGGGTCGTCGCCGAGGGGACCGACGGCCCGCATCCATACGGCGCTGCGCGGTTCGGCGTGCTCGATCTCCTCGGGGGTCCAGCGCAGCCGGTCCGCGTAGCGGATGTCGAAGGGCTGGCGCCTGGCCATGCGCTCCAACGTCTCGGGGAGCGCGCCCAGATGCTCCTTGATCTCCTGAACGACGGTCGGGAGCGACTCGGGATCGGGGACCTCGCGGGCCGGCGGCAGCTGGTGCTCGAAGCTCCCTTCCTCAGGCTTGTGAAAGGAGGCGGTCAGATTGAAGATCGTGCGGCCCTGCTGCACGGCGGTGACACGGCGCGTGGTGAACGACCGGCCGTCGCGGACCCGCTCGACCTGGTACACGATCGGCACGCCCGGCCGGCCCGGGCGCAGGAAGTACGCGTGCAGCGAGTGCACGGGGCGTTCGCCGTCCGTGGTGCGGCCGGCTGCGACCAGTGCCTGGCCCGCCACCTGCCCGCCGAAGACCCGCTGCAGGGACTCCTGCGGGCTGCGCCCACGGAAGATGTTGACCTCGATCTGCTCCAGGTCGAGCAGGTCGACCAGTCGCTCCGCTGGATTCGTCATGTGTCGCGTTCTCCTGTGTTCACAGCTGGCCGACGTCGGTGACCTTGACGATGGCACGGCCCTCGGCGTCCGAGGCCGCGAGGTCGACCTCGGCGCTGATGCCCCAGTCATGATCGCCGTTCGGGTCGGCGAAGGCCTGGCGAACGCGCCACAGTCCGTTCTGCGGCTCCTCCTCGATGAGCAGCAACTTGGGTCCGCGCGCGTCGGGGCCGGTACCGAGGTCGTCGTACTCGTCCCAGTACTTGTCCATCGCGTCGCCCCAGGCGTCGGCGTCCCAGCCGGACTCGCCGTCCATCTCGCCGAGTTCCCCGACATGGTCGAGGGCGGCGAGCTCGACGCGGCGGAACATGGCGTTGCGGACGAGGACCCGGAAGGCACGGGCGTTGGCGGTGACCGGTTTGACCTGGTCGGCCCTCTCCTGGGCCTCCTCGGCCGTCATCACCTCCGGGTTGGCGAGCTGCTCCCACTCGTCGAGGAGGCTGGAGTCGACCTGACGCACCATCTCGCCGAGCCAGGCGATCAGGTCCTCCAGGTCGTCCGACTTCAGGTCGTCCGGGACGGTGTGGTCGAGGGCCTTGTAGGCACTTGCCAGGTAACGGAGGACGATGCCCTCGGTGCGGGCAAGCTCGTAGTAGGACACGAACTCCGTGAAGGTCATGGCCCGTTCGTACATGTCACGGATGACGGACTTCGGGGAGAGAGGATGGTCGCCCACCCACGGATGGCTCTTGCGGTAGGTGTCGTAGGCGTGGAAGAGCAGCTCTTCCAGCGGCTTGGGGTAGGACACGTCCTGGAGCCGCTCCATGCGGTCCTCGTACTCGACGCCGTCCGCCTTCATCGCCGCGACGGCCTCGCCGCGGGCCTTGTTCTGCTGGGCGGCCAGGATCTGCCGCGGATCGTCCAGCGTGGACTCCACGACGGACACCATGTCCAGGGCGTACGAGGGCGACTCGGGATCGAGGAGCTCGAACGAGGCCAGCGCGAAGGTCGACAGCGGCTGGTTGAGGGCGAAGTCCTGCTGCAGGTCGACGGTGAGCCGCACGATGCGCCCCTCGGCGTCCGGCTCGTCGAGCTTCTCCACGACGCCGCCGTCGAGGAGCGAGCGGTAGATGGCGATCGCCCGCCGGATGTGCCGCAGTTGCTGCTTGCGCGGCTCGTGGTTGTCCTCCAGCAGGTGCCGCATCGCGGCGAAGGCGTTGCCGGGCCGGGCGATCACCGACAGAAGCATCGTGTGAGTGACCCGGAAGCGCGAGGTCAGTGGCTCCGGATCGGACGAGATCAGCTTCGCGAACGTGTTCTCCGTCCAGCCGACGAAGCCTTCCGGCGCCTTCTTGCGCACCACCTTGCGACGCTTCTTCGGATCGTCGCCCGCCTTGGCGAGGGCCTTCTCGTTCTCCACGACATGCTCGGGAGCCTGCGCCACGACGTAACCCGCCGTGTCGAAGCCCGCCCGTCCGGCACGGCCCGCGATCTGGTGGAACTCCCGCGCGCGCAGCGTCCGCACCCGGATGCCGTCGTACTTGGCCAGAGCCGTGAACAGCACCGTGCGGATGGGGACGTTGACGCCGACACCGAGGGTGTCGGTGCCGCAGATGACCTTCAGCAGACCGGCCTGCGCCAGCTTCTCCACCAGGCGCCGGTACTTGGGCAGCATGCCGGCGTGGTGCACACCGATGCCGTGCCGTACGTAACGGGAGAGATTGCGGCCGAACTTGGTGGTGAAGCGGAAGTTGCCGATCAGCTCGGCGATCTGGTCCTTCTCCTCGCGCGTGCACATGTTGATGCTCATCAGCGCCTGCGCCCGCTCCACGGCCTGGGCCTGCGTGAAGTGCACGATGTAGACGGGCGCCTGCTTGGTCTCCAGAAGCTCGGTGAGCGTCTCCGTGAGCGGCGTCAGTTTGTACTCGTAGGAGAGGGGCACGGGCCGGGTCGCCGAGCGGACGACCGAGGTGGGACGGCCGGTGCGCCGGGTCAGGTCCTCCTCGAACATCGAGACGTCGCCGAGCGTCGCCGACATCAGGATGAACTGCGCCTGCGGCAGTTCGAGGATCGGGATCTGCCACGCCCAGCCGCGGTCGCCCTCGGCGTAGAAGTGGAACTCGTCCATCACGACCTGGCCGACATCGGCCCGCTTGCCGTCGCGCAGCGCGATGGACGCCAGGACCTCGGCGGTGCAGCAGATGACCGGCGCGTCGGAGTTCACGGACGCGTCGCCGGTCAGCATGCCGACGTTCTCGGTGCCGAACATCTTGCACAGCTCGAAGAACTTCTCCGAGACGAGCGCCTTGATCGGCGCCGTGTAGAAGGTGACCTCGTCCCGGGCGAGCGCCGCGAAATGCGCACCCGCGGCGATCATGCTCTTACCGGAACCGGTGGGCGTCGAAACGATCACGTTCGCACCCGAAACCACCTCGATCAGCGCCTCCTCCTGGTGGGGGTAGAGCGTGAGACCGCGTTCCCCGGCCCACGACTCGAAGGCTTCGTAGAGGGCGTCGGGATCTGCGGTCTTCGGCAGCTGATCGATAAGGGTCACGCACCCATCTTGCCTGTGAACGCCCTTCAGGGGGGAATCGGCTGCGGGACGGAAGATCACGAACGCTACGCTGTGGCGCCGACGGAGCGTCAGCGCGCCTGGGCAACTGGCTGTCAGTACAAGTGGAATGGGGCGGGGTACGGCGATGATGGGACCAGCACACTCACTGTCGGGAGCGGCGGCCTGGCTGGGCGTCGGAGCCGCGGCGGCCGCCACGGGACACACGATGCCCTGGCCGGTCCTTCTGGTCGGCGCGCTGATCTGCGCGGGTGCGGCACTCGCCCCGGATCTGGACCACAAGGCGGCGACCATCTCGCGGGCCTTCGGACCCGTCTCGCGAGGGCTGTGCGAAATCGTCGACAAGCTTTCCTACGCCGTCTACAAGGGGACGAAGAAGGCGGGCGACCCGCGTCGCTCCGGCGGGCACCGCACCCTGACGCACACCTGGCTGTGGGCGGTGATGATCGGTGCAGGGGCCTCGGCCATCGCGATCACGGGGGGCCGCTGGGGGGTTCTGGCGCTCCTCTTCGTGCACATAGTGCTCGCCATCGAGGGGCTGCTCTGGCGGGCGACGCGCGGCTCCAGCGCCGACATCCTCGTGTGGCTGCTGGCCGCCACGAGTGCCTGGATCCTCGCGGGAGTACTGGACAAGCCGGGCAACGGCGCCGACTGGCTGTTCACCGCGCCGGGCCAGGAGTACCTGTGGCTGGGACTGCCGATCCTGCTCGGCGCGCTGGTGCACGACATCGGGGACGCGCTGACGGTGTCGGGCTGCCCGATCCTGTGGCCGATCCCGGTCGGCCGCAAGCGCTGGTACCCGATCGGACCGCCCAAGGCGATGCGGTTCCGGGCGGGCAGCTGGGTCGAGCTGAAGGTCCTGATGCCGGCGTTCATGCTGCTCGGCGGAGTGGGCTGCGCGGCCGCTCTCAACTTCATCTGAACGACCGCACCCGCTGGGCGAGCGCCGTCCCCCGACGGCCTGACACTCGCCCCCGGAAACGATCAGACCGGACAGGATCAGGCCGCACACGATCAGGCCGCGTCGCCCCCGCCCGGCGCCTGGTCCTTGCTCCCACTGCCGTACCGCTTCTCGAAGCGGGCGACCCGGCCCTCCGTGTCCACGGTCCGTGCCTTGCCCGTGTAGAAGGGGTGGCTCTCGGAGGAGATCTCCACGTCCACGACGGGGTACGTCTCGCCGTCGTCCCAGTCGATCGTCCGGTCGCTGGTGGCGGTGGACCGGGTGAGGAAGGCGTACCCGGCGGTGCGGTCACGGAAGACGACGGGGTGGTAGTCGGGCTGCTTGTCCTGCTGCATGAGTGCTCCTTGCCTGGGGAGAGGGTGCGCGGACAGATCGGGGGAGACGAGGGGATCAGCCCCGTCAGCCGTACGGGGAGTCCTCGTCGACGATGTGCATGGCGGCCTCCTCCGCCGAGGCCGCGGCGCCGTCGATGCCCACGTCGGTGGCGATCAGACCGCTCTCTCCATCCTCGTGCGCTCCTTCGTTCGGCGCCACGAGACGGCCGGAGCGGAGGTCGCCCACCTCGTTGTCCAGGGGTTCGCCGTCCGAGTCAGGGGAGTCTCCGATGCCGTCACCGTCCGGTGCCGCGATCTCCGGGACCTCCTCCAGGAGGCGCTCGTCCAGGGTCTCGCCGCGATGGCGCTCGGCGGCGGTCACGTCGTTGCGCTCCACCGCCCACGGTCGCTCCGGTGGTGACCAGCCCCGGTCCAGAGGATCGGTCACGCCGTCGGATTCCAGGGTGTCCTCGGCGTCGAGCAGCCCCGCGTCGTCCTGAACCTCGGATCCGTCGGGCTGGTAGACGTCGTCTCCCCAACCGTCGGCGCTGTCCACGGGTACCTCCAGGTGGTGCGGGCCGGCCTGCTGTCACCGTGTTCGGTGGCGGGTGCGCGGGCCGCTCGACCCAGGCCTCGCCTGTACGGGCGTACGGAACGCACGGAACCAGGCGGTTCCCGGGCGTTCCCCGAGCCGGTGCCGACATCCACCCTTCCACCCCTCTTCGACACCGCGCAACGGCACGGGGCCCGGCGGCATGCCCGGGGCCCTCTCACCTGCGGTGGGCGCGGGCCGAGGAAGGCAGCACGCTGGTGCGCGTCCCCGCCCCGCCCATGAGTGGATCCGGGAGCGGCCCCGGCCGACCCGCACGGAGGCCGACCCGGGGCAGCGCCCGCTCAGACCAGGGCAGCGCCCGCTCAGACCGAGGCAGCGCCGACTCAGGCCGGGGCAGCGCCCGCTCACCCGTGCCAGGACCGCCACAGTGCCGCGTACGCGCCGTCCGCGGCGACCAGTTGATCATGGCTGCCCAGCTCGCTGATGCGGCCGTTCTCGACGACCGCGATGACGTCCGCGTCGTGGGCGGTGTGCAGCCGGTGGGCGATGGCGACCACGGTGCGGCCGTCCAGGACACGGGCCAGGGAGCGCTCCAGATGCCGGGCCGCGCGCGGGTCGAGGAGCGAGGTTGCCTCGTCCAGGACCAGCGTGTGCGGATCGGCGAGCACCAGCCGGGCGAGTGCGATCTGCTGCGCCTGGGCCGGGGTGAGGGCGAGCCCGCCCGAGCCGACCTCGGTGTCCAGACCGTCGTCCAGCGCCCGTGCCCAGCCGTCGGCGTCGACCGCGCCGAGGGCGGCCCAGAGCTCGGCGTCGTCGGCCTCTGTGCGGGCGAGGAGCAGGTTGTCGCGCAGGGCGCCCACGAACACGTGGTGTTCCTGGTTGACCAGGGCCACATGGGAGCGGACCCGTTCGGCGGACATCCGGGACAGTTCGGCGCCGCCCAGGGTGATCCGGCCGGCCCGGGGTGCGTAGATCCCGGCGAGCAGTCTGCCCAGCGTGGACTTGCCCGCGCCGGACGGACCGACCAGGGCCAGCCGGGTGCCCGGCGCGACCTCCAGGGTGACCTTGCGCAGCACGTCGACGCCCTCGCGGTAGCCGAAGTGCACCTGGTCGGCGTGCACGTCCCGGCCCTCGGGGGCCAGCGACGCGTCACCGGCGTCCGGCTCGATGTCGCGGACGCCGACCAGCCGGGCCAGCGAGACCTGGGCCACCTGGAGCTCGTCGTACCAGCGCAGGATCAGGCCCACCGGGTCGACGAGCATCTGCGCGATCAGGGCGCCCGTCGTCAGCTGGCCCACCCCGATCCAGCCCTGAAGGACGAAGTACCCGCCGATCATCAGGACCGAGCCGAGGACCG
Source organism: Streptomyces sp. NPDC058697 (assembly GCF_042715345.1). Lineage (NCBI taxonomy): Bacteria > Bacillati > Actinomycetota > Actinomycetes > Kitasatosporales > Streptomycetaceae > Streptomyces > Streptomyces sp. NPDC058697. Next base: position 52,229 of record NZ_JBHXSU010000008.1, on the reverse strand, counting down.
TGACGTGGGTGAGGTTGATGACCGGGAAGAGCACCGAGCGCAGCCACAGGGTGTACCGCTCCCAGGCGGTCCACTCCTGGACCCGCCGGTCCGACAGCGCGATGCGGCGCTCGCTCAGGCGGTGCGCCTCGATGGTGCGGCCCGCGTCCACGGTCTCCGAGAGCACGGCTGCCACCGCGGCGTAACCGGCGGCCTCGGAGCGGTATCCGGACGGCGCGCGCTTGAAGTACCAGCGACAGCCGACCACCAGGATCGGGACGGCGACCAGCACGGCGGGCGCGAGCGGCGGCGCGGTCACGGCGAGCCCGCCGAGGAGCAGCACCACCCACACGACACCGATGGCCAGCTGCGGCACGGCCTCGCGCATGGCGTTGGCCAGCCGGTCGATGTCCGTGGTGATCCGGGACAGCAGATCGCCCGTCCCGGCCCGCTCCAGGACGCCCGGCGGCAGTCCCACCGACCGCACGAGGAAGTCCTCGCGCAGGTCGGCCAGCATCCGCTCGCCGAGCATCGCGCCCCGCAGCCGCACCTGGTGTACGAACACGGCCTGGACCACGAGGGCGAGGACGAACAGCGCGGCGGTGCGCTCCATATGGAGTTCGCGTGCCGCCGCCGTGCCGTCGGAGACCTTCTGGACGAGCGACCCCAGCAGGTAGGGGCCCACCATCGAGGTGACGACGGCGACCGTGTTGACGGTGATGAGCAGCAGGAAGGCCCGCCGGTGCCGTTGGAACAGTTCGGCCACGTAGGCGCGGACGGTCGCGGGGGCGCCGACGGGCAGGGTCTCTGCGGTCGTCGGGGCCGCCGGGTCGTAGGCCGGTGGCGCCACGCCGATCATGCGGTCTCCTCGATTTCTTCCAGTTCCGGCAGGCGGCCCAGTTCGTGGGCGGCGGCCTCGTCGTCGGTCTCACGGGTCACCACGGCCCGGTACCGGGGCTCGCTGTGCAGCAGCTCGCGGTGTATGCCGACCGCCGCGACCTCGTCCTCGTGGACGAGTACGACCCGGTCGGCGTGGTCCAGGAGCAGCGGCGACGAGGTGAACACCACCGTCGTGCGGCCCTGGCGCAGGGACCGGATGCCGTCGGCGATGCGTGCCTCGGTGTGCGAGTCGACCGCGGACGTCGGTTCGTCCAGGACGAGCACCTCCGGGTCCGTGATCAGCGACCGGGCCAGCGCGAGACGCTGGCGCTGGCCGCCCGACAGGGAACGGCCGCGTTCGGTGATCCGGGCGTCCATCGGATCGGCGGCGTCCAGCGAGCCCTGGACAAGCGCGTCCAGGACGTCGCCGCACTGCGCGGCGGCCAGTGCCTCCTCGGGACCGACGTCCCCGGAGGCGGGCACGTCGAGCAGTTCGCGCAGGGTGCCGGAGAGCAGCACCGGGTCCTTGTCCTGCACGAGCACGGCACTGCGGGCCGAGTCGAGCGGCAGCTCGTCCAGCGGCACACCGCCGACCAGCGCCGACGGCAGCTCCGAGGAGTCCGCCGCGTGACCGCCGAGCCGCTCGGCGAGTACGCCCGCCGCGTCCGGGTCACCGCACACCACCGCGGTGAGCCGTCCGGCGGGCGCGAGCAGCCCGGTCGCCGGGTCGTACAGATCGCCGGCCGGTACGACGGCCTCGCGAGAGCCCTCGCCGTCCGTCGCCCGCTCCAGCGACAGCACCCGGGCGGCGCGTTTCGCGGACGGCCGGGAGAAGGAGTAGGCCATCGCGATCTCCTCGAAGTGACGGAGCGGATAGGTGAGGAGCATGACGGCGCTGTACACGGTGACCAGTTCGCCGACGGTGATCCGGCCGTCACGGGCCAGGTTCACGCCGTGCCAGACGACGACGATCAGCAGCAGTCCGGGCAGCAGTACCTGGACAGCGGAGATCAGTGCCCACATACGGGCGCTGCGCACGGCCGCGTGCCGGACCTCCTGCGAGGCGCGGCGGTAGCGGTCGAGGAACAGCTCCTCGCCGCCGATGCCGCGCAGCACGCGCAGACCCGCGACGGTGTCCGAGGCGAGCTCGGTGGCGTGTCCCGCCTTCTCGCGCTGGAAGTCGGCACGCCGGGTCGCCCGGGGCAGCAGCGGCAGCACAGCGAGCGCCAGGACGGGCACACCCACGGCCACGACGACGCCGAGCGCCGGCTGGTAGACCACCAGGGCGACACAGACGAGCACGATCGTGACCGCGGCCGCGGTGAACCGCGACACGGCCTCCACGAACCAGCCGATCTTCTCCACGTCACCGGTCGAGACCGCGACGATCTCACCGGCCGCCACGCGTCGCGTCAACGCCGAGCCCAGCAGGGCGGTCCTGCGCGCCAGGAGCTGCTGGACACGTGCGGCCGCGGTGATCCAGTTGGTGACCGCGGCCCGGTGGAGCATGGTGTCGCCCAGCGCGATACCGACCCCGCACAGCGCGATCAGCCCGCCCGCCATGCCCAGCCGCGCACCGGAGCGGTCCACGACGGCCTGGACGGCGAAACCCACACAGAAGGGCAGTCCGGACACGGAGCTGAAGTGCAGCAGACCCCAGGCCAGGGCCTTCGCCTGTCCGCCGAGCTGATTCCGGCCGAGCCACACCAGGAACCGGGGCCCCGAGCGTGCGTCCGGCACACCCGGGTCGGGATACGGAAGGTCTTGAATCTGCATGACGTCCCAGGGAGCTCGTTGAAGGGAGTGGGGGAGGCAACAAACCGTGAAAGGTTCGCGTCACAGCGTGTCCGCAGGCAAACGGTTTTCCGCCGCGAGGCAAAGATTCGGCCCGGACCGCCCGCATATCGCCCGGAAGCCGAGGGGCCGGACGCAATCGTCCGGATCGTGGTGCGACGATGGACCGATGCGAATAGGCGGTGCGATGCGCACGACGGCCGCGGCCGCGGTGTCCGGTGCCCTTCTGATGTCCCTGGCGGCGTGCGGCGGTTCGGACGGCGGCAGCGGAAAGAAGAGCGACGCACAGGCGGAGGGCCGGCCCGAGAAGGCGCGCACCGTCGACCTCAAGACCATCCCGGACGTCGGCGACAAGCTGCGGAAGCAGATCCCCGCGGGCTCCCGCCAGGTCGTGGCCGTCTATGGAGAGGGCGAGGACTCGGCGGACTCCACGATCGTCCTCTACACCAAGTCCGGCTCCACCTGGGACAAGACCCGCAGCTGGAAGGGACACAACGGCAAGAAGGGCTGGACGACCAACCACCGGGAGAACGACAAGCGCAGCCCCGTCGGGGTCTTCACCCTCAGCGACGCGGGCGGAGTACTCGCCGATCCCGGTGCCAAGCTTCCGTACACCGAGTCGGCGGGCTTCCAGGCCCCGCACTACTGGGCCAAGTCGCACTGGAACGACTTCGACTACGTCATCGCCATCGACTACAACCGCGTCAAGGGCACCTCACCGAACGACCCGACCCGCCCCCAGGGCCAGTCCAAGGGCGGCAGCATCTGGCTGCACATGGACCACGGCAGCGGTACGTCGGCCTGCGTGAGCCTGCCCAAGTCCGGCATGGAGTACCTGTTGCGCACCCTCGACCCGGACCGGAAACCGGTCGTGGTGATGGGCGACAAGGCCAACCTCAAGGCCGCCTGACCGCCCGTCACCGGCCACTGCGCGCCCCAGTAGTAACTGACCGCAGTAGTAACCGAGCGTTCTCAAGTAGTCGAGCGCCCTCAGTAGTAGTGGCGAAGGGACGGCCACAGTCGCGACCACGGCTTCGTCGTCCCCGAGCACAACACCACGGCCGCGCCCTGCTCCTCGTTCTCCACCCCGTGCCCGTTGTCCACGCGCGCGACCCGACGGCAGTCGGTGAAGTACCGCTCGATGCCGTCCGCGTCCTCCTGCCGGACGACGAGCACCGGTCCGTCGGCCGAGTCCGGCGGAGGGCCCCAGTCGGCGTAGCTCATATGGCCGGAGTAGGGCCGAGGCAGCCCGCGCGCGGGGCCGTAGCGGTCCAGGGCGCCCGCCTCGCCGTAGTTCTGCGTGAAGACCACGGCGCGCGCCCGCTCACCCGCGGGAATCGAGGCCCAGCCCTTCGCGGTCGCGTCGGCGAGCGCGGGCCAGCCCACCTGCTCGCCCTGCTCCTTGTTGAGCGCCATCGGCACGGCGAGCGAACTCGGCGGCAGCACGGGCAGGGTGACCGTCGCGTTGACCGCGACGGTCACGAGCACGGCCACCACGGGCAACGTACGGCCGTGCCGCCGCGTCCAGGCGAGAGCCGGCTCGCAGCCCGCCACGAGCAGCACGATCAGCAGCGGAACGACGTAGTACCCCTTGCCGCCCAGCGCCAGAACCAGCACGCACAGCAGGGGGTACGCGACCGCTGTCGAGCGAGCCCACCGCAGGTCCGGATCGCGCCACAGCCGCAGCCAGCCGGCGACCCACACCGGCACGAACAGCAGGGACAGATAGATGAGTTGCTCGGGCACGAACAGGATCCGGTTCTCGGTCCCGTCGTCCGTGCCGATCCCCTCCGCGACCGTCAGCTGAGGCCAGTCGTGGTCCGCCTGCCACCACAGATTGGGCGCCGCCACAGCGAGGGCCACGGCCGCCCCGGCGAGCAGCCACGGGCTGCGCAGCACCCGCCGAGGCCCCACTGTGAGCACGCTCGCGAGCAGCGCGACGACCAGCAGTGCCACGAGGTACTTGTTCAGCAGACCGACTCCGACGCACAGGCCGATCGCGAGCCACCACCGCCCGTCGCCGGTGCGCAGCAGGCGCAGTACCAGCCAGCAGATCAGCAGCCAGGCCAGCAGATCGAAGCCGGCGGTCGACACCATGTGCCCGACGCCCAACGGTTGCCCGGACACGCCCGCGAGCCCCGCCGCGACCACCTGTGTCCTGCGGTCGCCGCCCAACTCCCGTGCGACGAGGGCGACCACGAAGACAGCGGCCACGAACGCGAGCGTCGCCGGGACCCGCAACGCGACGGTCGAGTCCCCGAACAGCGCGGTGGCCGCCCGCGCGAGGAACGGCGTCAGCGGCGGCTGGTCGACGTACCCCCAGGCCGGATGATCGCCCGCCGCGAGGAAGTACAACTCGTCGCGGTGGTACCCGTATCGGCCGGACAGCGCGGTCAGTACGGCGGCGAGAACGGCCGCCAGACCCGTCACGGGGCCGAAGGCGAACCGAGGTAACTCGCGCGGCGCGTCGTCCCGTTCCCGATCCATAGCGTCCCCCCGCCAATCGGTCGCACCACCGTACTGAGGGGGACCGATCCGGTCGAGGGGCCCGTCATGACCCGAGGACGCATTGCGGCGCGGGCCAACTCCCCGTAGAACACCGCCCATGAGAAGACGGATCATCATGTCCATGCTCGCCGGGGCGACCCTCGTGGCGAGCACCCTCCTCGGAGCGGCCCCCGCGCAATCGGCCGATGCGCAATCGGCCGACGTGCCTGCCGAGTTCGGCACCGACTGGCACGACCCGGTCACCGCCGCCCCGCCGGTCACCCGGCCGGACACCAAGTCCTGCGACGTCACCGTCGCCGAGGCGCAGTTCCGCGATTTCACGCCCTACAAGGGCACGTACGCGCCCCCGCGAGGCTGCGGCGACCGCTGGAGCAAGGTCGTCCTGCGCCTCGACGGCAAGGTCAAGGGACGGCAGTTCGACCGGCTCGGCTACCTGCACATCGGCGGAGTCGAGGTCTTCCGTACGTCCACTCCGCAGCCCTCGCCCGACGGCATCGCGTGGTCGGTGGAGAAGGACGTCACGCGCTACAGCGACACGTTCCGGGAGGACCAGGACGTCGAGATGCTCATCGGGAACGTCGTCGACGACACCTACACGGGCATCATCGACGTCAAGGTCACGCTCACCTTCTACGCGGGCGAGCCCGCCGCCACGCTCCAGACGGGTGAGCCCGCCGCGAAGAAGACCCCCGACCGCGTCCTCACCCTCCAGGACGGCACCCTCACCACGCCCCGGAACAGTGAACGCATCGTCGCCGAGGTATACGCCACAGGGTCGGGCGGCGGCTGCGAGGAGTACTGGTATCTGACGGTGCCCGACGCCGCGCCGTACTCCTGCAAGGCCGGCGACGGCCCCTACCGCGAGGTGCAGATCAAGGTCGACGGCCGGCTCGCGGGCATCGCGGCGCCGTTCCCGACCGTATGGACCGGAGGCTGGTCCAACCCCTTCCTCTGGTACGTGATTCCGGGCCCGCGCGCCTTCGACATCAAGCCCGTCGAGTACGACCTGACACCCTTCGCCGGGCTCCTCAACGACGGCCGTCCGCACCGGATCGACGTCTCCGTAGTGGGCGTTCCCGAGGGGCAGAGCGGCTGGAGCACTCCGGTCAACGTCCTCGTCTGGCAGGACGCGAAGAGCAAGCACGTCACCGGGAAGCTCACCGCGCACAGGGCGGGAGACCTCGACAACTCCTCCACGTACACACCGGGTTCGGAGCACCGTCTCGACACCGAGGCAGGGCACCGGCTGACCGTGGCCGGGTACGTCGACACCTCGCACGGCCGCGTGAGGACCACCGTCGACCGCAGGCTGGCCAACACCTCCGTGCACCGCTGGACCGACGGCGAGAACACCGACGCCCTGAAGGGGACCTGGACCGACGACGAGACAGTCACCGTGGACGGGCACGGGCCCGCCAAGTCGACCCGGACACACCGCACGTACACCATGGACGGCACCACGACGCTCGGCGCGGGCGACCGGCTTCGGACCGTGCTGTCGCTGGGGGACCGGGCCGCCGTCGTGGAGACGCGGGGCGGTCGGCGCACGGCATGGTCCCGGCTCGACGACAGCTACGCGGGTGACGCCACGTATACGGCGAACGTGCCACGCGACCAGCGGCACGCGGTCGGCACGACCAGCGAGCGCCACCGGCTGTACGGATCGGGCGGTTGCCACGACCGGACGCTGGTGACCGTGCAGGGGACGCTAACCGAGGACCGGAAGGGCTGCTGAATGTTCCGGTGTGGGACGTGACACATCCCTTGATGATTTACACCCCTGTCACGTAGAGGCCAACGGCGGTAGCAAACTCCCCCGATAGTGATCACCGCGGAATCCGCTTTCCGTATCCCAGAAGTCCCCCTGGAGGAGTGCCCGTGCCGCCGTCTGTCTCGTCCCCGCGACGCGTCGCACGCATACTGCGTACCTCACTGTTCGCGCAGGTCGCCTGCGCGCTCGTACTCGGAATCGTCGTCGGAAGGTTGTGGCCGGACACGGCCACGACCTTCCAGCCGCTCGGCGACGGTTTCGTGCGTCTCATCAAGACGGTGATCTCGCCGCTCGTGTTCTGCGTGGTCGTCGTCGGCATCGCCAAGGCCGGCAACCTGAAGGCCTTCGGGCGGATCGGGCTCAAGGCCCTGATCTGGTTCGAGATCGCCTCCACGGCCGCGCTGCTCATCGGCCTGATCGCCGCGAACGTCTTCGCCCCCGGGTCGGGCATGAACGTCGACCCGTCGAAGCTCGACGCCTCGGCGGTCGACGACAAGACCGCCGGTGGCACGCTGCCGTCGACCACCGAGTTCGTCCTCAACGCGCTGCCGCAGAGCGCGGTCGGCGCCTTCGCCGAGAACTCACTGCTCCAGGTCCTGGTGCTGGCCTGCCTGACGGGCGCGGCGCTGCTTCACCTCGGCCACACCAAGGTGCCCGCGATCCTGCCCGCCATCGAGCAGGCCCAGGAGATCATCTTCGCGATCGTCGGCTTCGTCATGAAGCTCGCCCCGCTCGCCGTCTTCGGCGCGATGGTCCACCTGGTGGGGGAGTACGGCCTCGGGGTCATGAAGACGTACGGCAAGCTCATCGTTCTCTGCTACGCCGTGGCGGCAGTCTTCCTCGTGCTGCTCGCGATCGCGCTGAAGCTGGTCACCGGGCTGAGCCTGTGGAAGTTCGTCCGCTACACGCGCGCGGAGTTGCTGCTCGCGCTCGGCACCGCGTCCAGCGAGACGGTCATGCCCCGCATGATGCAGAAGCTCCGCCAGGCCGGTGCCCGTGACGACGCGGTGGGCCTCGTGCTGCCGACGGGGTACTCCTTCAACCTCGACGGTGCCTCGATCTACCTCTCCATCGGCACGCTGTTCATCGCGCAGGCCGTGGGCGTCGACCTCAGCCTGAGCCAGCAGGTCACGGTGATCCTGGTGCTCATGCTGACCAGCAAGGGCATGGCCGGCATCCCGGGTTCGGCCTTCCTCGCCCTGTCGGCGACCGCCTCCTCGCTCGGCGCCATCCCCGCAGGGGCCGTCGCCCTGCTGCTCGGCGTCGACCGCATCATGGACTCGATGCGCGTCGTCACCAACCTGCTCGGCAACTGCGTCGCCGTCTTCGCGGTCTCCCGCTGGGAGGGCGCGCTGGACATGGACCGGGCGAAGAAGATGCTCGACGGCGAGATCGCGTTCGTGGAGGAGGACGTGACGCCCACCGGCGGAGACCCGACGGAGGAACCCGCCGAGGCCAAGGCCTCGTTGGCCAAGGAGCCCGCGGGCGAGGTGAGTTGAGCGCCGGGGGCCCGGCGCGTCCGCTCGACGCCGGGCCCCACGCCTCCCCTCCCCGAAGGCCCTCGAAGAACCCCGAAAGCCCCCGAAGGACTCCCGGAGGACCGCCCCGGGGTCACTCCCGCCAGGTCACCCCTGCGGCTTCTGCGAGTCCACCCCCGGCCGTTCCTTCTTCCACAGCCCGCGCGTGAAGTCCGGGATCGCCTGCGGTGCCCCGTGCGCCTTGATCGAGGCATGGCTCAGCGGCACCGGCGCGGTCCAGGTGGCGGCGTCGTACACGTCGAAGTCCGGTACAAGCCCGAGCCGCATGCACTGCATCAGCCGGAACAGCATGATGTAGTCCATCCCACCGTGTCCGCCTGGCGGGTTGGAGTGTTCCTTCCACAGCCAGTGGTCCCAGTCGGCGTACGCCCCGAAGTCGCCCCAGGCGTCATCTATGTGGTCCGGCTCTATGTAAATCCGCTCCGGGTAGTCCTCGAAGACACCCTTCGTGCCGCCGAGGCTGTTGATCCGAGAGTAGGGATGTGGCGTCGACACATCGTGTTCGAGCCGGATCACCCGTCCCTTCGCGGTCTGTACGAGGCTGATGGTCCGGTCGCTCTCGATGTACGTCTCCTTCCAGCTCGGGTCGCCCGGCGGCATGTTCGCCGCGCGGTACTCGGCCAGTCCGAGCGAGGGCGTGCCGAAGCTGGAGACGTGGGTGACGCGGTCACCGCGGTTGATGTCCATGTAGTTGGCGACGGGCCCGAAGCCGTGGTTCGGGTAGAGGTCGCCGCGCAGCCGGGTGTGCCAGAGTCGCCGCCAGGGGCCCTCGTAGTAGTCCGGGTCGAACATCAGGCCGCGCAGATCGTGGTTGTAGGCGCCCGCGCCGTGCAGCAGTCGGCCGAACTTCCCGGCGTGCGCCATGCGCAGGACCCGCATCTCGTTCCTGCCGTAGCAGCAGTTCTCCAACTGCATGCAGTGTCGGCGGGTGCGCTCGGAGAGATCGACCAGTTCCCAGAGCTGGTCGAGCCGCATCGCGATCGGACACTCCACGCCGACGTGCTTGCCGCTGAGCATCGCCGTCTTCGCCATCTCGAAGTGCCAGTCCCAGGGCGTCGCCACGTACACGAAGTCGAGGTCGCCGCGCTCGCACAGGCTTACGAAGTCGTGGTCGCCCTTCGTGTACGTCGCCGGGGCGGGCTGACCCGCGGCCACCACCTTGGCCGCGGCCCTCGCCGTCTTGTCCCTGACCGGGTCGCACAGCGCGACGACGCGGACTCCGTCGAGGGCGAGGAACAGGTCGATCATGCCGTTGCCGCGGTTGCCGAGCCCGATGATCCCCACCCGTACCGTGCCGCGCCCCTCGAAGGGCACGCCGATCATGGTTCTGCCCTTCGCGGCGGGCGCGGCGGCCTCGGCTTCCGCCGCCGTCCCGGGTGCGGCCTCCGCCGCCGTCCCGGGCTCGGCCGCGTGAGCCGTGCCCCCACCCGCGAGCGCGCCGATTCCCAGACCCGCCCCGGCGGCTCCGGCCGTGCGCAGGACCGAGCGTCGGGAGTAGCCCTCGGGGTTCTCGTCAGGTTCCGGTGTCGCGTGCTCGTCGTGCATCGGACCTCCTCGGTGGGTGAGCGCGGGTTCGGCGCGCTGTCACCCTCCTAGGGGGCCGACCGGGTCGCAAGGGGCCGAAGTGGCCAGGGAGTTGGACTTCCGGGGCTCGGTCTTTGGACTTCCGTGCATGTGGGTGAGCGGATGGCGCGAAGCCGCCCTGCCCCGCCCCGATCCGCCCCGCCCCGATCCGCCCCCGCCTCGGTCCGCCCCCGCCCGGTCCGCAGCGGAAGCGGGGCTCTCACCCCTCTCGGCCGCCCCCGCCGGCACCGGCCCGTTCAGCAGTCGCGCTTGGGCGGCTCCACCGCGCCCATTCCGTCCACCAGCGTGTCCAGCAGCCCTCCGAGCACCTTGCGCTGGTCGTCCGACAGTGGCGCAAGGATGTCCTCCGCCGCGGTCCGCCGCGCGGCGCGCAGCTCGCGCAGAGCCCCGCGGCCGTCCTCCGTCAGCTCGATGCGGATCACCCGGCGGTTGGTGGGGTCCGGTACGCGACGCACCTTGCCGCTCGCCTCCAGGCCGTCGACCAGCGTGGTCACGGCCCGGGGCACCACCTCCAGCCGCTCGGCCAGGTCGGCCATGCGTGGCGGCGAGCCGTAGTGCGCGAGGGTGCGCAGCAGCCGGGACTGCGCCGGAGTGATACCGAGCCCGCGCTTCTCCAGCTGACGCTTCTGGATGCGGTGCACACGGCGGGTCAACCGCAGCAGCTGCTCGGCGAGCAGGCCGTCGGCGTCTGGGGTGTCCATGACGGGAACAATATCAGGACCTTGTTCATTGTGAGTATAGGTAACAATGAGCTATGCTCCGTCAGTCATCGTTCTCTCACCCTCCGTAGGAGCCCATGCCCCGCGACGACATCAAATGGACACCGCCACCTGTCGAGGACGGACAACCCCGGCAGGTGCGCCGCATTCTCAAGCTCTTCCGTCCCTACCGCGGCCGGCTGGCCGTCGTAGGCCTCCTCGTGGGCGCCGCGTCCCTGGTCTCGGTCGCCACGCCCTTCCTGCTCAAGGAGATCCTCGACACCGCGATCCCGCAGGGCCGCACCGGACTGCTGAGCCTGCTCGCGCTCGGCATGATCCTCAGCGCCGTCCTCGGCGGTGTCTTCGGAGTCCTGCAGACCCTCATCTCCACGACGGTCGGCCAGCGCGTCATGCACGACCTGCGCACTGCCGTCTACGGCAGGTTGCAGCGCATGTCGCTCGCCTTCTTCACCAGGACCCGCACCGGCGAGGTCCAGTCGCGCATCGCGAACGACATCGGCGGCATGCAGGCGACGGTCACCTCGACCGCCACCTCACTCGTCTCGAACCTCACCAGCGTCATCGCCACGATCGTCGCGATGATCGCCCTGGACTGGCGGCTGACCGTCGTCTCGCTGCTCCTGCTGCCGGTGTTCGTGTGGATCAGCCGCCGAGTCGGCAACGAACGCAAGAAGATCACCACCGAGCGCCAGAAGCAGATGGCCGCCATGGCGGCCACCGTCACCGAGTCGCTCTCCGTCAGCGGCATCCTCCTCGGCCGCACGATGGGCCGCTCGGATTCGCTCACCCGCTCCTTCGCCGACGAGTCCGAGGGCCTCGTCGACCTGGAGGTCCGGTCGAACATGGCGGGCCGCTGGCGGATGGCCGTCATCGGGATCGTCATGGCCGCCATGCCGGCCGTCATCTACTGGACCGCGGGAATAGCCCTCCAGTTCGGCGGGCCCGCCATCTCCATCGGCACGCTCGTCGCGTTCGTCTCGCTCCAGCAGGGCCTCTTCCGGCCGACCGTGAGCCTGCTCTCCACCGGCGTCCAGATCCAGACCTCGCTCGCCCTGTTCCAGCGCATCTTCGAGTACCTCGACCTGCCCATCGACATCACCGAGCCCGAGGACCCGATCCACCTCGACCAGGTCAAGGGAGAGGTGCGCTTCGAGGACGTGGAGTTCCGCTACGACGACAAGAGCGGCCCCATCCTCGACGGCATCGACATCACCGTCCCCGCCGGCAGCAGCCTCGCCGTCGTCGGCGCGACCGGAGCGGGCAAGTCCACGCTCAGCTATCTGGTGCCACGGCTGTACGACGTCACGGGCGGCCGCGTCACGCTCGACGGGGTGGATGTGCGCGACCTGGACTTCGACACCCTCGCCCGCGGGATCGGCGTCGTCTCCCAGGAGACGTACCTCTTCCACGCCACGGTCGCCGACAACCTGCGGTTCGCCAAGCCGGACGCCACCGACGAGGAGCTGTACGCGGCGGCGAAGGCCGCGCAGATCCACGACCACATCGCGTCGCTGCCCGACGGGTACGACACGGTGGTGGGGGAGCGCGGACACCGGTTCTCCGGCGGTGAGAAGCAGCGCCTGGCCATCGCCCGCACCATCCTGCGGGACCCGCCTGTCCTGATCCTGGACGAGGCGACCAGCGCCCTGGACACCCGTACCGAGCGCGCCGTGCAGGAGGCCATCGACGCCCTGTCGGCCAACCGGACCACCCTCACCATCGCGCACCGGCTGTCCACCATTCGGGGCGCCGACCAGATCGTGGTCCTCGACGATGGGCGTCCGGCCGAACGGGGCACGCACGAGGAGCTGTTGGAGCGCGAGGGGCGCTACGCCGCACTGGTCCGCAGGGACGCCCAACTGGAGCCAACAAGATGAATATATGTCGAGTTTATGGCGATATGCGGGTTACCGTGCCCGCATGCAGATCTACACGCCGCCCGGTCGGCCACGGAGAACGATTCGACTGACGAGCCGGGGCCGGACCGCCCTCATCGTCACCGGCGCCGTCGTGGCGGCCACCGCCGTGGCGGTGCCGCTGCTGAGCACGGACGAGAAGAAGGAGCCCCTCGCCCTGGTGATCCCGGAGGGCTGGCGCTCCGGCCAGGTCTACGAGGCCGTCGACAAGGTCCTCGCCCTGCCCGGGGGCACCACGAAGAAGTCCCTGGAGAAGGCGAACCTCAAGCTTCCGAACGACGCGAGCGGCAACCCCGAGGGGTATCTGTTCCCGGCCACCTATCCCATCGACAAGAAGTCGACCCCGGTGTCCCTGCTGACGTACATGGTCGACACGGCGAACAAAAGGTTCGGCGGCGGGACGGTCACGGCCGGGGCCGAACGGAACGCGATGAACGTCTATCAGACCGTCACCGTCGCGAGCATCGTCCAGGCAGAGGCGGCCACCAAGAAGGACATGGGCAAGGTGGCCCGCGTGGTCTACAACCGGCTCGACCGTGGCATGCCCCTGCAGATGGACTCCACCATCAACTACGCGCTGAACCGCAACACACTCCGCACCAGCGAGAACGACACGCGGCTCGACAGCCCGTACAACACGTACGTGCGGATGGGGCTGCCGCCCTCGCCCATCGCCAACCCCGGCGAGGAGGCGATGCGCGCCGCGGTCGCTCCGCCACAGGGCGACTGGCTCTACTTCGTCACCGTCAAGCCCGGTGACACACGCTTCACCGCCGACTACGAGGAGCACCGGAGGAACGTCGCGGAGTTCAACCGTGCCAGCAAGAGCGCGCCCGCGAAGTCGGGCTGACGTCACCCCACCGGCACAACCTTCGAGGTGGCGTTCCGGGGGGTGGCCGAGGTGGCGTTCGCGGCGGTCGAGGTGGCGTTCGAGTCGGCGTTCGGGGCGACCGCCAGGAGCCGCCTGATGTCCCGCACCGCCGCGCGCCCGGCGCGGTTGGCTCCGATCGTGCTGGCCGACGGCCCGTACCCGACCAGATGGATCCGCGGATCGGCGACCGCGCGGGTCCCCTCGACACGGATGCCGCCACCGGGCTCGCGCAGCCGCAGCGGCGCCAGATGGTCGATCGCGGCGCGGAAACCGGTCGCCCACAGAATGACGTCGGCGGCCACGCGACGCCCGTCGTCCCACTCCAGGCCGTCCGGAGTGATCCGGTCGAACATCGGCTGCCGGTCCAGGACGCCGTCCTCGATGCCCTGCCGGATCGCGTCGTTGAGCGGCAGCCCGGTCACCGACACGACACTCTTCGGCGGCAGCCCCTGACGGACCCGTTCCTCCACCAGTGCGACCACTTCCCGGCCCACGTCCTCGGTGAACGGACCCTCGCGGAACACCGGCGGCCGCCGCGTCACCCAGGTGGTCCCGGCCGCGTACGGCGCGATCTCCAGCAGATGCTGCGTACCGGACGCGCCCCCGCCGACCACGACGACCCGCTGCCCGGCGAACTCCTCGGGACCCGGGTACTGGGCCGTGTGCAACTGCCGCCCCCGGAAGGTCTCCTGCCCCGGGTAGCGCGGCCAGAACGGCCGGTCCCAGGTACCCGTCGCGTTGATCAGCGCCCGCGTCGACCACGTACCGTCGGAGGTCTCGACGAGCAGCCGGCCCTCCTCGCCCTCGCGCACGGCCTTCACGTCGACCGGCCGCCGCACCCGCAGGTCGAAGGTGCGCTCGTAGGTGTCGAAGTACTCCGCGATGACCTCGGAGGACGGCCGCGCCGGATCCGCGTCCTCCAGCTCCATGCCCGGCAGGGAGTGCATCCCGTGCACCTTGCCGTACGTGAGTGACGGCCACCGGAACTGCCATGCCCCGCCCGCCCGCGGCGCGTGGTCCAGGACCACGAAGTCCCGCTCCGGCTCGAAGCCCGTGCGCCGCAGGTGATAGGCGCTGGACAGTCCGGCCTGCCCGGCGCCGATCACGACGACATCGACTTCCCGCACTGCCCCCGCCTGCGCTCCGGTGTTGTTCACGCTTCTACTAACTCCACGGCGGGCACGGATCTTCCCGGCCCGGGTGGCCGTCCCGTAAGGGACGCGGGGAACTGCGCGACCGGCCAGGAACGGCCCGCAGAAATCCAACGGCACCAGCCAGTCGATCGCTCACCGACCGCCGGCGACGAGAATCGGCGCCCCGGAGGCGGGAACCCGCGACAACAGCCCCCGCACGGCCAGCTCGGGAATCACCCCCTCCCCGAACCAGTACGCCTCCTCCAGATGCGGATACCCGGACAGCACGAAGTGCTCGACGCCCGTCGCGTGATACTCCTCGATCCGGTCGGCGACCTCGGCATGCTGACCGCCCTGCCGCGGTCCACAGGGTTCGCCGCGTAGGCGTGCCGGTCCACCAGGGTGCGGCCGTCGCCGCCCGTCGGGAGGAACCAGTGCAGATGTACGGTCATGGCGTCACGACTCCTTCGAGGGGCGGGGAGTGGTGGTGGACGGCGGCAGGTCGCCGTTGAAGCGGGTATCCACGAAGTCGCCGAAGTCGACCTTGCGGGGGATGAGCTTCAAGTCGGTGAACGTGTCCGCGATCTCCTGCTCGGAGGCGATGAGCGGCTTGTCGATGGCCACCGGGACCCTGGTCGCGTTGGTCCGCTTCACCGAGGCCAGCGCCACCTCGTAGGGCAGCCCGGTGTCCTTGGCCCAGACCTTGGCCCACTCCTCGGGGTGCTCGTAGACCCAGTCCTGCGCCCGCCGCAGCCGGTCCAGGTAGTCGCGGATCGCCTCGGCCTTCTTCTCGTCCTTGAGCGCTCCGGGCGCCGCCACCTGGAAGGTGAGCCCGTTGACCACCTCGTCGCCGTCCGTCAGGACCCTGCCCTGCTTGGCCTGCAGCACCTGGGAGGTGTACGGGTCCCAGACCGCCCACGCGTCGACCTTGGCGGAGGTGAACGCGGCCAGTGCGTCGGCGGGCTGGAGGTACTTCACCTTGACGTCGCCCAGCGTCAGCCCGGCCGCCTTGAGCGAGGCGACCAGCTGGTAGTGCGCGGACGAACCCTGCGCCACCGCGACCGACTTGCCCTTCAGCTCCTCGGCCTTCTTCAGCTTCGAGTCCTTGGGGACGAGGATCGCGTCTCCCTTTGACCTGCCCCGGTAGGCCGCGACAGCGGTGATCTTGGAGTTGGCGCCGGCCGCGAAGACCGGCGGGGTGTTGCCGACGCCGCCGATGTCGACGGCCTTGGCGTTGACCGCCTCCAGGAGTGGCGGGCCGGAGGTGAACGTCGACCACTTGATCTTGTAGTCGAGGTTCTTGAGTTCTCCGGCGGCCCGCAGCACCGCTTCCGAACCGCCCTTCTGGTCACCGACGTTGAGGGTGAGGGATCCCTTCCCGTCGGTTCCGTCGCCCGCCGAGGTGCTGGCCGACGAGTTCCCGCCGCAGGCCGCGGCCAGCAGGGCCAGGGGGAGGAGCAGGGCGGCGGGGACGAGGTGTCGTCGCATGAGGATTCCGTTCGGTGGGTTCAGGTGAGGGTGAGGGTGCTTGACCGTGGCGGCGTAACCGAGCTGCCCGGAGGTGAAGTTCAGGCGGCTTCCGCGGCTGTGTCGACGCCCAGCCGTTCCAGCAGTCCGGCGCGCAGTTCGGCGAACCGGGGGTCGGTGATGTCCCGCGGACGGTCCAGCTCGACCTTGGTCTCGTACGCGATCACGCCGTCGTCCATCACGAGGACGCGGTCGGCCAGCAGCACCGCCTCCTCGACGTCGTGCGTGACCAGGAGCACGGCGCAGCCCCGGCGTTGCCACAGCTCGCCGACGAGCTGCTGCGCCTTGATCCGGGTCAGCGCGTCCAGCGCGCCGAACGGCTCGTCGAGCAGCAGCAGATCGGGTTCGCGCACCAACGCACGGGCCAGCGAGGCGCGTTGGGCCTCTCCGCCGGACAGCGTCTTGGGCCAGGCGTCGGCGCGGTCGGTGAGGCCGACCTCGGTCAACGCCTGCTCGGCGACGGCGCGTTCGGGCTTTCCGGGCAGTCCGAGCAGGACGTTGCGCCACACCTTCTTCCACGGCATCAGCCGGGGTGCCTGGAAGGCGACGGCCTTGCGGCGCGGCACGAGGACGGTGCCCTCGATGTCGCGGTCGAGCCCGGCGAGTATGCGCAGGAGCGTGGACTTGCCGCAGCCGCTGCGGCCGAGGAGGGCCACGAACTCGCCCGGCCGCACGTCGAGTTGGAGGTTGTCGATGACGGCGCGGCCGTCGAAGGAGCGGGTCAGGCCTTCGACGCGTACCGCCGAGGAGGGGGCGGGCGCGGCGGGAGCGGTCGTGACCTTCTCGGTGGTCACCGGCCGGTGAACGTCGGTCGCCATTGCAGCAGCAGCCTTTCGAGGGAGCGGACGATGAAGTCGGCGAGCAGGCCGAGGAAGGCGTAGACGATCAGGCAGACCACGATCACGTCGGTACGCAGGAAGTCGCGCGCCTGGACCATCAGGAAGCCGATGCCGGCGTCCGCGTTGATCTGCTCGGCGAAGACGAGCGCCAGCCAGGCGATGCCGAGCGAGTAGCGCAGACCGGTCATGGCACCGGGGAGGGCGCCCGGCAGGACGACATGCCGTACGAGTCCCCAGCGGGACAGTCCGAGGGACTCGCCGGCCTCGATCAACTGGGAGTCGACGCCGCGGATACCCGCGTACACGTTGAGGTACAGCGGGAAGGACACGCCCAGCGTGATGATCGCGACCTTCGGGGCCTCGCCGATGCCGAACCAGATGATGAACAGCGGGATCAGGCCGACGAACGGCACGGTTCGCAGCATCTGGACGCTCGCGTCGACGAGGTCCTCGCCGACCCTGAACAGGCCCGAGACCAGGGCGAGTCCGGTACCGACGACGGTGCCGAGCAGAAGCCCCACCGCGACGCGCTGGAGCGAGACACCCATCGCGTTCGTCAGCGACCCGTCCGAGACCAGATCGCCGGCCACCCGCGCGATGGTCCCGGGCGAGGCCAGGACGTCGGCCGTCAACACGCCCGTACTGCTGAGGACTTGCCACAGGACGAGCAGCAGTACGGGGCCGGAGGTGCGGCGCAGCCAGCGGGGGACGCGGGTGCGACGGGTCGAGGTGGGGACGATGGGTTCGAGTTCGGGCAGGGCCTGGTGGTTGGTGGCCTTGGTGTCGCTGGATTCGGGGGTGGCAAGCTCTGATATTCCCGATATATCGGGTCCATGAGAGTCCGGCGGGGCATGGCTGATGCTCATGAGGGCTCCACGGCAGGAGAGCGACGGAGGGCGCCCGCAGGGGAGATGCGGGGGTGCGCGGGTCGTGAGGGGGGGCGGGGCGCGCGTCAGCGTCCCGGCATCGGCATCCGGCTCAGGTCAGATCAGCCGGGCGTGCGGACGCGGGGGTGCGCTGAGGCGCGCAGGAGAGGTGAATCGGGTGAAAGGGCGTCAGTGTCCGCGGCGACACGCGGCGGAGGCTACCCGCAGCAGGTCGATGTGACCGCGCGTGGTGAGCATGACTGAACGCAACATGCGGCTGAAAGTAGCCAGCCGGGCCATGTACGGTCAATGGCGTCTCGCGGAGTGGACCTCAGGTATCAGGGGTCGGGCGAGTGAGGTCCCTGGTGGGGCGGGGCGGGGCGGAGGAGTGGCCGGTACTGCTGGGAGTGGGGAGCGGACGCGGCCGGCGGGAGGGCGAGCGGCCGGGGCTGACGGGGTGCGGCCGGACCCACGGAACCCACAACGGCTGCGGAACCCGCAACGGGCCCGGAACCGGCAACGGGCCCGGAACCCGCAACGGCCGCGGACCCGGCAGCGGGTGCGGAATCCGGGGCATCGGCGAGGATTGGTCCATGTCCGATGCCTTCACCAGCCGTGTACTGAACATCGCCTCCGGATCCAGGGAGAGGATCGTCGACCTCACCCGTGAATGCGAGGCCTTCCTCCGCGAGGTCGCGGGCGGTCGTGACGGCCTGCTCAACGTCTTCGTGCCCCACGCGACAGCCGGCGTTGCCCTGATCGAAACGGGTGCCGGCAGCGACGACGACCTGCTCGCCGCCCTCCACGCCATCCTCCCCGCGGACGACCGCTGGCAGCACCGCCACGGCAGCCCCGGCCACGGCCGCGACCACGTCCTCCCGGCGATCGTGCCCCCGCACGCCACGCTGCCGGTACTGGGGGGCCGGCTGGAACTGGGGACGTGGCAGTCGGTGTGCCTGGTCGACACGAACCGGGACAACCCCGAGCGTCAGGTTCGGTTGTCGTTCCTCGGCTGAGGGCCGGCAGAACGACGGGTCAGTCCTGGGGCTTGGCCATGCGGGCGTGGCGGGATGCCTTGAGTGTTTCTGGCATGAAGCGGTGTTTGAGGGCGGTGCGCCGGGTGGCGGCGTCCCCTCCGACGACTTCGGCCCGTCCGTCCATCATGGCGAGGAAGCCCTGGCGTGCGACGTCCTTGCGGCTGTTCTTCTTCATGCCGGTGCCGAAGGCGGTGTTGTTCATGCCGGCGCGGGCGTGGAAGTCGCTGTCGGTGGCGCCGGGCATGAGGGTGGTGACGCTGACGCCGTGTTCCTTGAGTTCTTCGCGCAGGCCGAGGGCGAACATGCGGGTGAAGGCGCGGGAGGGTCCGTAGACGGTTTCGTAGGGGGTGGGCAGGGTGGCGGAGAGGGAGGAGGTGATGAGGATGCGGCCGCGCCGGTTGGCGGCCATGTGGCGGGCGACGTGCTTGGCCAGGTGGACCACGGAGGTGACGTTGAGGTCGATCAGGCCGAGTTCGTCGTCGAGGTCGGTGTCGAGGAAGGCGCCGCCGATGCTGCGTCCGGCGTTCAGGACTGCCGCGTCGAGGGGGCGTCCGGTCTTCTCCACCGCCTGCCATACGGTTTCCACGCCGTCGGCCTGGGCGAGGTCGGCGCGTACGGCAGTGACCTCGACGCCGTGCCGTGCGAGGTCGGCGGCTGCCTGATCCGTCTTCTCGCTGCGGCCGGTGGCCACCAGGTCGAAGCCGTTGATGGCGAACAGCAGGGCGAGTTCGTAGCCGATGCCGGAGGAGGCTCCGGTCACCAGCGCCAGCGGACGCTCAGTGTGGGGCCCGTTCATGAGGTGCTCCTTGGGGTGGGGGACGGGTCGGGGTTGGCGGGTTGTGGCCGTGCGGGAGGCGGGGTGTCGGCCGGGTTCTGGTCTGTCCGGTGGGTGCTCCAGCTGGCGAGGATGCGGAGCTTGTCGAGGTCGTCGTCGGTTTTCCCGGCGTAGATGAACAGCACCTGATCCGGGTCGCCGGGGAGGGTGAGGGCTTCGTAGGTGATGTCGAGACGGCCGACTGTGGGGTGGTTGAACCGTTTCGTGCCCCAGGTGCGTTCGACGACGGTGCGCTCGGCCCACCAGGTGCCGAACTCGGGGCTGGCGGCCTTGAGTTCGGAGACGAAGCGGGCGGTCAGCGCATCGTGGGGGTAGCGGCCGGCTTCGGCGCGCAGGACTCCTACGACTTCGGAGGTGACCTTCGCCCAGTCGAGGTAGAGGTCACGGGCGGCAGGGTCCAGAAGCAGCCAGCGCAGCAGGTTGCGGTCGCCGGCGTCGCGTTGGTTGAACGGCGTCAGGAGGGCGTCCAGGAGAGCGTTGGAGGCCAGGACCTCGCTGCGGCGACCGAGGACGAAGGCGGGCTGGTCGTGCATGCCGTCGAGAATGCGCAGCAGGTCGGGGCGTACCTCTTGGCGCGGCGCAGGCTCCTTTGCCGCCTGCCGGGGCTGCGGGTGGAGCAGGTCGCGCAGGTACTGGGTCTCTGCCTGGGTCAGCTGCAGCGCCTCGCCGATGGACAGGATGACGCCTTCCGAGGCGCTGGTGAGCCGTCCCTGTTCGAGGCGTGTGTAGTAGTCCACGCTGACGCCGGCCAGCTGTGCGACCTCCTCGCGGCGCAGGCCCGGGACGCGGCGGCCCGGGTGGTTGGCCAGCCCGGCCTGCGAGGGCCGCACGGCGTCACGCCGGGTGCGCAGGAACTCTTTGATCTCTTCGGCTTTCTTCGCCATGCCCACCAGTGTTCCTCTGCCCCGGGTGCGCATCCACCGATGAAGGGGGGCAGGTCTTTCCCGGTCAGGGGTGTCCCCCGCCGCAGCCTTGCCCGGTGCCTGGCCCAGCTGCTCCCGCGCTGTTGCCATCAGGCTCCCGTGATGTCCCGGGAGATGCCCATGACGCGGTCCGTGGCTGATTCGTCGAGGGTGATCGGTGTGCGCCGCTCGAAGTTTCCGGGTTTCGGCCAGTAGGTTGCCGCGTTCCAGTCCGTGCGCAGGCCGGCTTCGACGACGTTGTGGGCGCTCGTGTCGACGGAGTCGAAGAAGAGCGGGCCCGCGACCTTGGCCGTCGCCCGCATGAACCACGGCGACATGCGCAGGATGTCTGTCCTGGCGGCTCCCGCGTTCACCACCCCGGCGAGGATCGACGGTTCGGTGCGGGCGAGGTGGGCGGCGTAGTGGTGGTTGGCGAGCTGGATCGGCTCCCTGTCGTGGCGGAAGCTGAACGGTTCGAAGGTGGGGAACTTCTGGTAGTCGGCCTGTGTGGAAGGGGGGATGCTCGCGGTCATCATGACGACGCGGGCGCGTTCGGAGCGGATCAGTGCGGGCAGCAGGAGCTGCGTGAGGTGATAGCGGCTCAGGTAGTTGACCGAGAAGAACGGATGAAGTCCGTCCGCCGTGCGCAGTTCCTTGAAGGTGAGGACACCTGTGGAGTGCAGGAGGACGTCGAAGCGGTCGTGTTCCGCGAGGACGCGCCCGGCGGCCTCCCGGACGCCGTCGTGGGTCGACAGGTCGACGGGAAAGAACGACGCCCGTTCGGCCGCGTCGCCGAAGGACGCGATCGCGTCCTCGCCCTTGCGCCGGTCGCGGCCGAGGAGGACGACGCGGTGGCCACGCGCGAGGAACTCCCGCGCGGCCCGCAGGCCGATTCCGCTGTTGCCCCCGCTGACGAGGATGGTGTGCATGCAGCTCCTTGTGTGGCGGACCAGCGGTCCCGTTGCAACGGCGCTGACCGTCGTCGACTTGGATGTACCGAACTGGTGGCCCGGCCTGGTGTGTTGGGTCGCAGCCCGAGGTGAGCACACCGCCGCGTGCCCGCTCACCTGGTCCCTGCGGGGCTGGTTACCGCATGGCATCACCACGCGTGGTCACGGTGAACGAACCTTCACTGCCTCAGGTCAGCTCTGGTTGAGGACCTCAGGTCAGTTCTGGTTGAAGACCTCAGGTCAGCTCTGCTGAAGGGCGGCCGCAATGGTGTCGGCGATCGGCGTGGTCGGGCGTCCGGTCAGCCGCGACAGGTCACCGTTCGTCCCGGCCAGCTCACCCTTGGCGAAGGACGCCTCAGCGCCCGCGAGGATCTCGGCGTACAGCCCGGGCATCCCCGCGGCGACCATCAGGTCGACGTACGCCTCGACGCCGACCGGCGTGTAGACGATCTCCTTGCCGGCCTGTCTGCCCAGCTCAGCGGCGAACTCGGCGAAGTTCCAGGCGTGGTCCCCGCTCAGCTCGTACGCCCTGTTCTCATGGCCCTCCCCGGTGAGCACCGCCACGGCAGCGGCCGCGTAGTCGGCACGAGTGGCGGACGCGATGCGGCCCTCTCCGGCGGCCCGGACGATCACGCCGTGTTCGATCACCCTCTCCAGCCCGTCGACGAACATCTCGCTGTACCAGTTGTTGCGCAGCAGGACGTACGGCAGGCCGGACTCGACAAGCACCTTCTCCGTCCCCCGGTGAGCTTCGGCGAGCGGGGCGTCGTGGGTGCCTGTGGCGCTGGTGTAGGCGAGCAGGGCCACCCCGGAAGCCCGAGCGGCATCTATGACGACCTTGTGCTGGGCCACACGGTCCTGGGCCATCTCGCTGCTGGATATCAGCAGCACCTTGTCACCCGCCGAGAAGAGGCCGTCAAAGGACTCGGGAGCGTTGTAGTCGGCGATCGCGATCCGCAGGCCACGGGCCTCGAAACCGGCTCCCTTGTCCTTGCTCCGCACGACAGCGGTGATCTGTTCGGCCGGCACGGTCTCCAGCAGTCCCTGGACAACCAGGCGGCCGAGATTTCCGGTGGCTCCGGTCACGACAATGCTCATGTTTCAGACAACTCCTCGTGAATGGCTCTGCCGCCAACCCTAGGAGCTGTCGTCACTCTGCGTGAGTACGTACTTTGAAGTACGGTACGGATATGGCTGTTAGTACCGCAGTGGACGGCACGGTGGCCGCTGCGAGCGGTACCGGCGCCAAGGTCTTGTGTCCCCAGCGTCTGACGATGGAGCACGTCACCAGCCGCTGGGGCGTGCTTGTGCTGATCCGGCTGCTGGAGCGTCCGCACCGCTTCGCCGAACTGCGCCGCTCCATCACCCCCATCGGTCCGGTCAGCGAGAAGATGCTCGGGCAGACCCTGCAGAGCCTGGAGCGGGACGGTCTGGTCAACCGCGACGTCAAGCCGGTCGTCCCGCCCCACGTCGACTACTCCCTGACGGACCTGGGCCGCGAGGCAGCCGAACAGGTCCGCGCCCTGGCGCTGTGGACCAACGAGCGGATGGACCAAGTGGCGAAGGCACGAGAGAACTACGACGTGGCGAAAGAGCGCAGCGCTTCCGGGTGACACCTATCACTCCGGACTGCCCAGGACCTCGACGAGAAGCAGGAGCAGGACGCTGCCCAGGTCGCCGGTGAACCGGCCGTGCGGGGCACCTGGCGAGGACACCGGAATCTGTGCCCAGTGCGGCCACCAGGGCCGGATTCACGATGCGCCGGGACCGGAGGGCGAGGAGGAGATGGAGTGCCGGCGCCCGCCAACATGTGGTCCAGTGCCGTCCGCTTCCGTCCGCGGAACAGCGGTTCGTGAGGATCAAGGAAGCGTCAGGCGTGGCCCGGCGCGCACGCGGCACGGTTAGGGTCGTATG
The DNA here is from genome assembly GCF_042715345.1 of Streptomyces sp. NPDC058697. Taxonomy (NCBI): domain Bacteria; kingdom Bacillati; phylum Actinomycetota; class Actinomycetes; order Kitasatosporales; family Streptomycetaceae; genus Streptomyces; species Streptomyces sp. NPDC058697. Next base: position 28,667 of record NZ_JBHXSU010000008.1, on the reverse strand, counting down.
AGCGTGTGCTTTCCCGCAGGCAGCCGCAGCGGTCGTTGACGACCGGTCGTGATCGAATCGAGCGGGTGGAAACGGGGGAGACGGCGGGATGGGGCGGGCAAGGCCGGAGCAGGCCGCGGTACTGGATGTCGGGTGCCACAGCGCACTGGTGACCGTGGTCCGGTGGCGCCCGGGCGCAGGGCTGGAGTCGGTGTTCTCGTACAAGGCCCGGCTGCGGCTGCACGAGGCGCTCGACCGCAGGGGCCGTATGCGCAAGGTCGGGATCACCAGTGTGGAACACGCCGTGGCGGAAGCGATGGCTGCCGTCCGGGTCCGCCGCCCGCCGACCGTGTTCCCCTTCGCGACCTCGGTCATCCGGGACGCGCCCAATCGGGAACAGGTGATCGCGCAGGTGGCCCGTGCCACCGGCACCCGGCTGCGAGTCCTGCCCGGTGAGGAAGAGGCACGCCTGGCCTACGTGGCGGCCCGGCAGTGGACGGGCTCCCAGAACGGCCCGCTGCTGATGCTGGACATCGGGGGCGGCACCGTGGAGATCGCCTCGGGCCGGGGAGCACAGCCCCGAAGTGTCCTTTCGCTGCCGTTGGGCGCCCGGCGCATCACCCGGGACTGGTTCCCGGACGGCACCGCTCCTTCCCTGGCACGTGTGGAGGAGGTACGGGAGTTCCTCGGCCACGCCCTGAGTGCGGAGCCCGGCCTCCCGGTGGCCGCACGGGACGGAAGCGTCGTCGCCTGCTCCAAGACGTTCGAGCAGCTCGCCCACCTGGCCGGCACTCCGTCCAGGCGCAGAAAACCTCATGCCGGACGGCAGCTGACGCTGTCCCAGTTGCGGCGGTGGATCCCGGTGCTCGCCGGAGCAGGTCCCGCCCGGCGGACCCGGCTGCCTGGCATCTCCCGGCACCGCGCGGGGCAGGCCCTGGCCGGTGCTCTGATCGCCGAGGCGCTCCTTACGGCGTGCGAGGCCGAGAGCGTCGGCATCTCCCCGTGGTCGACCAGGGAAGGACTTCTCCTGGAGCACCTCGGCGTGGTCTCCGCAGCACCCCGGCACGACCTCCCTCTCGTCGGCTGACCCGAGGCTTGTCCGGGGGACCCACCGCCTTGGGTCGGGGGCGGGAGGTCTCACAGCCGGTCGCTGCGGCGGAACGCGCGGTACGAACGCAACTGACCGTCGACGCGCGCCGAGCCGACCCACTGCAGCACGAGCAACCTACGGGTGCCGCGCGTCGCCCGTGACGCGCGGGTGCGTCGGCTTCCGGCGGTACGGGCCTACACCTCGATCTGCGACCCCATGATGACCGTACGGTCGCGGGGCAGGCTGAAGTACTCGGCGGCGTCGGCCGTGATGTACGAGGTGGCGATGAAGAGTCGTTTGCGCCAGGGCGCCATCGTCGCGGCCTTTCCGCGACGGAGCTCGATCTTGGACAGGAAGTAGGACGCCTGGTCGAGCTGCAGCGGGCCTTCGGTTTCGGCGGGGTCGAGCGTGGCGAGTGCGCCGGGCACGTCCGGCGTCTCCATGTAACCGAACCGGGCGGTGACATGGATGATCCCGTCGTCCGCGTACCCGAGGCCGTCGACGACGATCCGCTGGTCGGCCGGGACACGGGGCACGGGCTCGGTCCCGATGGACAGGATCACGACCTGCTCGTGCCGCACGTGGTTGTGCTCGACGTTGGCCCGCATGGCCAGGGGCGCGGTCTCCTTGTCCCGGTTCAGGAAGACGGCCGTGCCGGGCGCCCGGACCGTCGGCTCCTGCCCTGTGCGGAGGTGGTCGATGAACTCGGTCAGCGGGCCTTCCTGGCGCGATCGTTCCGCGGTGACGAGTTCACGGCCGCGCTGCCAGGTCGTCATGACCGTGAACGCGGTGAGGCCGATCAGCAGCGGCAGCCACGCGCCGTGGACGAGCTTGGTCATGTTGGCCGCCACGAACAGCAGGTCCACGAGGAGGAGCGCCCCTCCGCCGATGACGAGCAGCCACCGGGGTGTACCCCACTTGCCACGGGCGACGTAGAAGAAGAGCAGGGTGGTGATGGTGATGGTCCCGGTGACCGCCATACCGAACGCGTAGGCCAGCGCCGCGGAGCTCTGGAAGGCGAAGACCAGGGTGAGGACGGAAACCATCAGGAGCCAGTTGATCCACGGGACGTAGATCTGCCCGATGGTGGATTCGGAGGTGTGCGCGATGCGCAGCCTCGGCAGATAGCCCAGCTGGGCAGCCTGGGAGGCTACCGAGTACGCGCCGGTGATCACCGCCTGGGAGGCGATCACGGTCGCCGCCGTCGCCAGGATGACCATCGGCCACCGTCCCCAGTCGGGCACGAGCAGGAAGAACGGGCTGCTGATGTTCTCCGGATCGTCGAGGATCAGCGCGCCCTGGCCCAGGTAGCTCAGGACGCAGGCGGGCAGTACGAGGAACAGCCAGCCCCGGGTGATCGCCCGGCGGCCGAAGTGCCCCATGTCGGCGTAGAGCGCCTCCGCGCCGGTGACCGCGAGCACGATCGCGGCCAGGGCGAAGAAGGCCGTGCCCCAGTGGCCGAACAGGAAGCCCAGGGCGTACGTCGGTGAGAGCGCCCTGAGGATGCCCGGGTGGTCGGCGATGCCGACGACGCCGCACGCGCCGATTGCGGTGAACCAGAGGATCATGACCGGCCCGAACACCCGGCCGACCGCCGCGGTCCCCCGGCGCTGCACCAGGAACAGCAGCACGATGATCACCGCGGTGATCGGCACGACCGCGCTGTCCAGCGACGGCTGGACGACCTTGAGTCCCTCGACCGCGGACAGTACCGAGATCGCCGGGGTGATCATGCTGTCGCCGAAGAACAGGGACGCACCGAAGATGCCGAGCGCGGCCAGTACGACGGTGGCCCGACGCCCGCGTTGTGAACTCCACCGCCGCAGCAGGGTGATCAGCGCCATGATGCCGCCCTCACCGTCGTTGTCGGCGCGCATCGCCAGCAGCACGTACGTGAGCGTGACGATGATCATCACCGACCAGAACACCAGCGACACCACCCCGTACACGTTGTCCGTGGTGACCGGGACGGGGTGCGGATCGTCGGGGTTGAACACCGTCTGAAGGGTGTAGATCGGGCTGGTTCCGATGTCGCCGAAGACCACGCCGAGAGCACCGATCACCACAGCGAGCCGCACCGTGTCGTGAGTGCGCGCCCGACGGTCCTCCGGTTCCCGCGACGCGGATCCGTCATCCGGCGCGGTTCCCTGCCGGCGATCGGCCATGGTGCTCCTCCTCCGTGCCGGCCGCTGAGCAGCGGACCGGGGCATCTGGGCGGACGATACCGATCCCCTGGCGTGGCCGTCGGCAGGGGGCGCCACTTCCTGTCGAGCGGCGTCCGGCGACGTGGCCTTCGTGGAAGGAGTGCCAGGTGGCCGACGGGTGGGTCGGTCCGGTGTGACGCTACCGGTGGTGCGGTGGCCCCGGGAGGCCGGCGAGGTCGGGTGCCGGTTCGGGCCAGATCAGGAGTACGGGGCAGGGGGCGTGGTCGACGACGAAGCGGTCGGCCGGGGCCAGGCTCTTGGGGCCCAGTCGGCTGCGGTCGCCGTCCCGGGCGACGATGAGCAACTCCGCGCCCTGCGCGGCGACCACGACCTCCCGCTCGATGCGGCCGGTGCGCCCTATACGGGTGCAGGGGCGGCCGAGGCGGTCGGCGGCGTCCTGGAGCAGCTGGTTGGCGGCCGTGGCGGCGAGGTGCTCCAGGCGGGTGCCGGGGTCGCGTTCGGGGTGGCCGCGGCCGAGCAGGCCGGCGAAGGCGCCGTGCGCGATGCCCGGGATCTCATGGCCCGTCACATGGAGCAGGACGATCTCGGCGTCCTCGGAGGCGTGGGTGAGGGTGGCGTCCACCACGGCGGGCCAGGTGCCCTCGACGATCCACGCGATGACGGCCATCCGCTCGCCCTCCGACTGCCAGGTGGGTCAATGTTCCCGATCGGACGCGGCGATCCCCCGCAGCGCCTGGCGTCGAGCAGACCGGCGCGGCGGGCACGGTGCACCGACCGGGCCGGGTGAACTCGCCCAGTTTCACATCAGTTTCGTAGCCGCGCACGATGCGCCGCCACACCGGGTCGCCAGGGAACGGGCGTAGCTGAGGTCGGGGCCGATGCGTCCGTCGCGGTCAGGGTGCTCACGCCTCCTGCTTCGCGTCGATCTCGGCGATCAGGGCCTCGATGCGGGTCTTGATCTCGTCGCGGATGGGACGTACGGACTCGACGCCCTTGCCGGCCGGGTCTTCGAGGGCCCAGTCGAGGTACCGCTTGCCGGGGAAGATCGGGCAGGCGTCGCCGCAGCCCATGGTGATGACGTAGTCGGACGCCTGCACGGCCTCGGTGGTGAGGATCTTCGGCTGCCGGCCGGAGATGTCGACGCCGACCTCTTTCATGGCCTCGACCGCGGCCGGGTTGACCCGGTCGCCCGGGATCGAGCCCGCGGAACGGACCTCGACCCGGTCGCCTGCGAGGTGGTGGAGGAACCCAGCGGCCATCTGCGAACGCCCTGCGTTGTGAACACAGACGAACAGCACGGAGGCGAGTGGAGTCGAGGACATCGGTTCTTCCTTCACGGAGCGGTTCAAGCGGAGCACCGAAGAGTCGGCCCAGGCTGGTATCAGTCTCGGCTGATGTGAAAGTATCAGTCCATGATGACGTCAGTCGACACTGATCTGATCCGGGTTCTGGCCGACCCGCTCAGGCTGCAGATCGTGACCCTTCTCGCCAAGGAGACGCTCTGCACCACCCACCTGGTGGAGGAGACCGGGGCCAGGCAGACCAACCTCTCCAACCATCTGAGAGTGCTGCGGGAGGCCGGGGTGGTCGAGACCGAGCCGTGCGGACGGTTCACCTACTACAAACTCCGCCCCGACGTCATCGCCCGGCTCGCGGACCAGTTCGCCGACCTGGCCGAGTCCGCCCGAACCGCCGCCGACAACAAGCGGTCCTGCCCCTGATCCCCGCCGCTCGCCGCGGCAGTTCCAAGGAGTGACTGTTGACCGCCACCCACGAGTCCGCCGCGGAGCCCGTCATGGCCACCGGCGAACCGCAGCCCGCGCCGGGTGCCACCCCGCCCCGTACGCCGCTGAAGGCCAGGGCGGCAGCCGAACTGGTCGGTACCGCCGCCCTGGTGGCGATCGTGGTCGGCTCCGGCATCCAGGCCACCGAGCTGACCCGTGACGTGGGCGTGCAGCTGCTGGCCAACTCGCTGGCCACGGTCTTCGGACTCGGTGTGCTGATCGTGCTGCTCGGCCCGGTGTCGGGTGCGCACTTCAACCCGGCGGTGACGCTGGCCGAGTGGTGGACCGCCCGGCGCGGCGGCGCGGGCGTCACCACCCGGGAGGTCGCCGTGTACGTCCCCGCCCAGATCGTCGGCGCGATCGCGGGGGCCGTACTCGCCAACGCGATGTTCGACCAGCCGCCGGTGACGTGGTCCACGCACGACCGCTCGGCCGGCCACCTGCTGCTCGGCGAGGTCGTCGCCACCGCGGGTCTCATCCTGCTGATCTTCGGCCTCGCCCGCACCGACCGGCTGCGCTTCGCCCCCGTCGCGGTCGCCTCCTACATCGGCGCCGCCTACTGGTTCACCTCCTCCACCTCCTTCGCCAACCCCGCGGTGACCATCGGCCGCGCCTTCACCGGCTCCTTCGCGGGCATCGCACCCGGCTCGCTCGCGGCCTTCATCGGGATGCAACTCATCGGCGCCGTGGTCGGGTTGGCACTGGTCGCGCTGATCTTCACGCCCGGACGAGTCACCGCGGAGCGGCCCGCCGAATGACGCGGACGCCCCGGGCCGTCGTCGCGACCCGCGCGGTGGTGATCGGCGGCAGCCGTGCGGTGGTGATCGGCGGCAGTCGGCCGGGACTCGCCGCCGGCCACCACCTGCGCCGCCTCGGAGCGGACGTCGCCATCCTCGGCACCCAGTCCACGCCGGGCGGCGCCCGGCAGCACGCGAACTGACCGGGGTCACCCCACGCCCGCCCCGCCTGCCCCGGCTCCCGGTCAGCCAGGAAAGAGTGCCGATGCCCTCATCGGCCCGGGCGGCGATGGCTTCCGGCGGCGATGCGTGATGGATGGCGACCCTCAGGCGAACTCCAGCCGACCTGTTGGGGTAATTCCCGTGATGACATGGACAGTTCATGGCTCTCTGAATGCAAGCTGTCACTCGGACCATGAGCATGTCCTTGATCGCACCAACCGCCCCCGGCAGTTACCCGACAGCTAAGGAAGCGCCTGTGACAACGACGCACCGCACCAAGCGAAGAGCCGCAGCCCTCGCCTCGGGCATCGTGCTCGTCACCCTGCTCGGAGCATCCCCCGCAGGGGCGGGCGCGCCCGGTCTGCCTGTCGTGACCGCCACCAGCGAGAGCGCCGCGCTCTACGACGACGAGGCGGGCGGCAACTCCGACGCCGACGACCCGGCGATCTGGCGCAACGCCGCCGACCCCGGGCGCAGCCTCGTCGTCGCCACCGCCAAGGAGGGCGGTCTGCGGGTCTACGATCTGGACGCCCGCCTGGTGCAGTCGCTGAGGGCCCCGCAACCGCCGACGGAGGAGGACGCCCCGGGCCGCTACAACAACGTCGACCTCGTCACCGGCCTGCGCACCTCGACCGGCCGGGCAGACGTGGCGGTGGTGAGCGACCGGGGCAGCGACCGGCTGCGGATCTACCGCATCGACCCGTCGAAGCCGGGCGGCCCGCTGACCGACATCACCGACCCGGCCGCCGCCCCGGTGTTCTCCGCCGACCAGGCCGAGATCAACGACCAGCGGACCACGTACGGCCTGGCCACCTGGACCGACAAAGCCACCGGCCGGACGTACGCCCTCGTGAGCCGGCGCGAACGCACCCGCCTCGCCCTTCTCGAACTGACTCAGGCGGCGAGCGGCAAGGTCGGCTACCGCAAGGTGCGCACCCTCGATCTGCCGTCCTCGTTCCGGCTGCCCGACGGCACGACGTGGAGTCCCTGCGGGGAGCCAGGGGAACTCCCGCAGGTCGAGGGCATGGTCGTCGACCCGGCGACCGGCACGCTCTACGCCGGACAGGAGGACATCGGCATCTGGCGGCTGCGTGCCGACCTCACCGGCAGGCCGGTCCTGGTGGACAAGGTGAAGGAGTACGGAGTCCCCGGCGTCTACGACGAGGACACCGAGGAGTGCACACCGGGCGCCGACCCCGGCTACGGCGGCAGGCGACTGTCGGCCGACGTCGAGGGCCTGACCCTGTTCCAGGAGAAGGACGGCGACGGCTACCTGCTCGCCTCCAGCCAGGGTGACAACACCTTCGCCCTGTACGACCGTGAGGTGAGCGAGGACAACGAGTACGAGGGCGGCTTCCGGATCGGGGCCGCCACGTCGACGCTCGACAGTGTCGAGGAGTGCGACGGGGCCGCCGTGCTCAACGCCCCGCTGGGCGCGCGCTATCCGCGCGGGCTGCTCGTCGTCCAGGACGGCCAGGAGACCCCGGCGGTGCCGGACGGTGAGGGCGGCACGCGCACGGCGACCGGCTTCAAGTTCGTCGACCTCGGGGCCGTGGTGGACGCGGCCGACATGTGATCGTCCGCGGTACGGCCGCCGGGGCATGACCTCCCGGCGGCCGTACGCGCGGCTCAGCCCCTGGGAGCGAGGAGCCCGCCGAGCGCGGCCACGACCGACGGCTCGACTCGGTAGTAGACCCACGTGCCGCGCCGCTCGGAGGTGAGCAGCCCGGCCTCCCTGAGCTTCTTCAGGTGATGGGAGACGGTCGGCTGCGAGACGCCCACGTCGGAGATGTCGCACACACACGCCTCTCCGCCCTCGTGCGAGGCGACCAGGGAGAACAGGCGCAGACGAACCGGATCGCCGAGTGCCTTGAACATCCGCGCCGTCCTTTCCGCCTCTTCGGCGGTGAAGGGGCGTTCGGCCAGCGGCGGGCAGCAAGGCGCCACTGCCTCGGCACCCTCGGGTTCCAGCAGCGGCAGCACCTCGACATTCGACATACGTCTATGTTGACACATGTCGAACTAGTGAGTCAGGGATCGGCGTCTGGATCATGCTGAGTGCCCGCATCGCATCGCGTTCGACGCGTGAGAGCTCGTGGAGGATGGAGCCGGCCTGTACGAGGTTCTGCGCGTCGCCGGATTCGCCTGCTGTCGCGATGAGTGCGGCCACCTGCGTCCAGAGCGTGGCGGCCTCGGCGTACAGGCTGTGGCCGGTGCGCAGGTGACTGCTGTCGATCAGCTGGGCGCACTCGGCGAGGAAGTCCCGGTAGAGATTGCGGAACAGGGCGCCGCCGGTGCCGGCCCCCTCCATGAGGACCGCGGCGCGTGGCAGGTCCTCCCGCGGATTGTCGCTGCGCTGCAGCCACTTCGGCACCTGCTTGGCGGTCTTCTCGATGCCTCGGTGGCCCAGGTTCGCGATGGGCGGGTTCAGGAAGGCGTCGGCGCAGGTCCTTATCGCGGGGACGATCCGGTCCTGCGGTGACACCGGACTGCCAGGCGTCGTGAGTGTGAAGGAGCGGTGCCTGGCGGTCATGGGGCCGCGCTCCGCCCTGGCCCTGGCCAGGCCCGCGAGGCTGGTCGAGACGGCTCCGCCCTGCGGGTCGGTGTCCACCAGGTAGGCGTCCCGATCGTCGTAGCCGTACATGGCCACGACATGCCCGCCGAAGTGCACCTTGGTGCTGAAGTAGTCCAGGTGATAGCTGTCGAGTTGAAGGCCGACCGGCCGGCCGGCGTCGATGGATGCCGCCACGTGGTGCCAGGCCTTGCGCGGGGAGGTGGTCTCCCCGACCATCAGCTCAAGTCCCAGTGCGGCGGCCAGGTTCCTGGTCAGCTCGAACGGCTTGACCCGGCCTCCCAGGAAGGGAAAGCCCATGCCCTTGCTGTCCCAGTAGATGAAGGACAGCCCTGAGCCAAGGCCGAACAGCATGGGCTCAGACAGGTCGAGTCCCTCGTGCCGCAGCAGCACGCCCAGTGTCGTCGTCTCGCAGTGCTGCATACCGCGGGCGTCGATGTCCTTCACCATGGCCATGCCGCTGATTCTCCTCCCTCGCCAGACGGCAACGCCGCGGATGAGGGAGCCGGACCGTCACGCGATCCGTAGATTAGATAAACGTCTATGTTGACGCTTGTCGAAACAGTTGTCATGCTGGCCACACAAGGGATCGATGGATATCGAAGCAAAGGGGAATCCCGTGAGCACGCCCACCGCCGGCCGGCTGCCCGTCGTGGTGATCGGAGCGGGCCCGGTCGGCCTGGCCGCCGCCGCCCACCTCGTCGAGCGGGGCATCGAACCGCTGGTCCTGGAAGCAGGCCCTTCCGCGGCCACCGCCGTGCGCGACTGGTCGCATGTACGCCTGTTCTCCACCTGGGCCGAGCTCGTCGACCCCGCCGCCGAGAAGCTGCTGGCCCCCACCGGCTGGGTCCGCCCCGACGCGGCCACGTACCCCACGGGCGGGGACTGGGCCGAGCAGTACCTCCAGCCCCTGGCCGAGGTCCTCGGCAACAGGGTCCGCTGCGGCGCGACGGTGACCGGAGTGGCCCGCGCGGGCCGTGACCGGATCGTCGACTCCGGCCGCGACGAGCAGCCCTTCACCGTGCACCTCACGCACGCCGACGGCCGCGAGGAGCGGATCACCGCCCGGGCCGTCATCGACGCCTCCGGCACCTGGTCCGTACCCGGCCCCATCGGCGCGGACGGCCTGCCCGCCCTCGGCGAGAGGACCGCCGCCGAGCACATCTCCTACCGGGTGCCCGACCTGAGGGACCCGGCGGTCCGCGCCCGCTACGCGGGCCGGCGCACCGCGGTGGTCGGCTCCGGAGCCTCCGCCTTCACCGCCCTCGCGTCGCTCTCCGACCTGGCGAAGGACGAGGACGGCACGCACGCGGTGTGGGTCCTGCGCCGCGGCATCGGCGCAGGCACGTACGGGGGCGGCGAGGCCGACGAGCTTCCCGCCCGCGGTGCCCTGGGCCTGCGCGCCAAGGCCGCCGTCGAGGCCGGCCACGCAACCGCCGCGACCGGCTTCCGCAGCCAAGCTGTCGAGCGCGACACCGACGGACGCCTGGTCCTGGTCGCCGAAGACGGCCGCCGTCTGGACCCGGTCGACGAGATCGTCGTCCTCACCGGCTTCCGCCCCGACCTGTCCTTCCTCTCCGAGATCCGGCTCGGCCTCGACGAGCGCCTCCAGGCCCCGACCGCGCTGGCCCCGCTCATCGACCCGAACGTCCACTCCTGCGGCACCGTCCACCCGCACGGCGTGAACGAGCTCTCCCACCCGGAGAAGGACATCTACCTGGTGGGCATGAAGTCCTACGGCCGCGCCCCGACCTTCCTCGCCATGACCGGCTACGAGCAGGTCCGCTCCGTCGCCGCGTCACTCGCCGGTGACCAGGAGGCGGCCGAGCGCGTCGAGTTGACCCTGCCCGAGACCGGAGTCTGCGGGGGCGCGGGCCTGTTCGACGACCCCGGCGCCGCCCAGCGGGGCGAAGGCGGCGGATGCTGCGCAGCACCCTCGACCCTGCAGATCGGGATCGGCGCCCCGGCCCAGTCCGGCGGAGGCTGCTGACCGGCCACCCCTTCACCCATCCGGCCACCCCTTCACCCATCAGGAGGCTCGCCATGTCCCGCGCACAGCTCGCCCTCCGCGTCCCCGACCTCGCCGCGTCCATCGCCTTCTGCACCAAGCTCTTCGGCGTCGAACAAGGAGAACGACACCACCTGCTGCCGACCGCCCTATGACAGACCTCGACACGAGCGAGGCCGCGACCGGAACGGGGGACCGGCCGCGGCCTCGCGCGGTCCTGCCCGCCCTGTGCGCCACCCAGATCACCAGCTGGGGAATCGTCTACTACGCATTCCCGGTCCTCAACACCCGCATCACCGCCGACACCGGCTGGTCCGCCACCGCCACGACCGGCGCCTTCTCGGGCGCCCTGATCGTGTCCGCGCTCGCGGGGATACCCATCGGTCGCATCCTCGACCGCCGGGGCCCACGCGCCGTGATGACCACCGGATCACTGCTCGGCGTGACCGCCGTGCTCGCTCTCGCTCACGCACCCAATCTGGCTGTCTTCACAGCGGCTTGGCTGCTCGCCGGGCTGGCCATGGCCTCCACCTTCTACCAGCCCGCATTCGCCGCCGTGACCCGCTGGTGGGGAAGGGACAGCGTCCGCGCCCTCACGATCGTCACCCTGGCCGGTGGTCTGGCCTCCACCGCCTTCGCACCGCTCACCGCCGCACTCGCCGAGGAGTTCGGCTGGCGCACCACCTACACCGTCCTCGCCGTGATCCTCGCAGTCGTCACCATCCCCGCCCACGCCCTCGCGCTGCGCGCCCCATGGCCACCCGCCCCGGCGCACCACACCTCACAGGCCCCCAGCAACCGGGCGGTGACCCGCAGCCGCCCCTTCCTGCTGCTCACGGCCGCGCTCACCCTCAACGGCTTCGCCATGTACGCCGTCGTCATCGCCCTCGTCCCGCTGTTGCTGGAACGCGGTGCGAGCCCCACCCAGGCAGCCTGGGCCCTCGGTCTCGGCGGCGCCGGCCAGACCCTCGGCCGCACCCTCTACGCCACCCTCACCCGGTACACAGGAGTGACCGCCCGCACGGTCACGCTGATCGCCGCGGGCGGCGCCACCACGATGGCCCTCGCCGCGGTCCCCGGCCCCTACACCCTGCTGCTCCTGCTGTCCCTCCTCGCGGGCATGGTCCGCGGCAACCTCACCCTGCTCCAGGCCACGGCCGTCACCGACCGCTGGGGCACCACCCACTACGGCCGTCTCTCCGGACTGCTCGCCGCTCCGGCCACCCTCGCCTCGGCCGTGGCACCCTTCGCCGGGGCGGCGTTGGCCGGGACACTGGGCGGATACCCGGGACTGTTCACCACCCTCGCGCTCGCCTCCACGGCAGCGGCCGCCCTCGCGCTGGGAGGCACGCCTGCCCGGCCGCTGGAGAGGGCACCGGAGCCCGGATGCCCGGTGGATGGCGCTCGGTTGATGCCCTTAGGTGACCGGAGACGGCCGCCTGGTGCCGTCCGGCCTCCCAAGCGGCAGCCGCCATGACGGCCTCGTCCGTGTCAGGCGTTCAGCGCCGCGAGTACCACGGACCTGGCCTCCTCCTGGACCTGGCGCAGATGGTCCGGGCCGAGGAAGGACTCCCCGTAGATCTTGTAGACGTCCTCGGTACCCGAAGGACGGGCCGCGAACCAGGCGTTGGCGGTGGCGACCTTGATGCCGCCGAGGGCGGCGCCGTTGCCGGGAGCCTCGGTGAGGACCGTGGTGACCGGCTCGCCGGCGAGGGTGTCGGCGGTGACCTGGCTCGGCGACAGCTTGGCGAGCAGGGCCTTCTCCTCGCGGGAGGCCGGGGCGTCGACGCGCGCGTAGGCGGGGGCGCCGAAGCGGTCGGTGAGCCGGGCGTAGTGCTGCGACGGGGTCCTGCCCGTGACCGCCGTGATCTCGGAGGCGAGCAGGGCCAGGATGATGCCGTCCTTGTCGGTGGTCCACACCGAGCCGTCGCGACGCAGGAAGGACGCGCCCGCCGACTCCTCGCCGCCGAAGCCGAGCGTGCCGTCGGACAGGCCCTCCACGAACCACTTGAAGCCGACCGGGACCTCGACCAGCTGCCGGCCGACGTCCGCCGCGACCCGGTCGATCATGCTGGACGACACCAGGGTCTTGCCGATCCCGGCGCCCGCGGGCCACTGCTCCCGGTGCGAGAACAGGTACGAGATCGCCACGGCCAGATAGTGGTTGGGGTTCATCAGACCCCCGTCCGGCGTGACGATGCCGTGCCGGTCGGCGTCGGCGTCGTTGCCGGTGGCGATGTCGAACCGGTCCCGCTGCTCGATGAGCGAGGCCATGGCGTACGGCGAGGAGCAGTCCATACGGATCTTGCCGTCCCAGTCCAGCGTCATGAAACGCCAGGTGGGATCGGTGAGCGGGTTCACCACGGTGAGGTCGAGACGGTGCTCGTCGGCGATCCGGCCCCAGTAGGCCACGGAAGCCCCGCCCAGCGGATCGGCGCCGATCCGCACGCCGGCGGCCCGGATCGCCTCCAGGTCCAGCACGTTCGGCAGGTCGGCCACATAGGTGCCGAGGAAGTCGTACCGGCCGGTGCCGGGTGCCGCCAGGGCACGGGCGTAGGGGATGCGGCGTACGTCCTTCAGACCGCCGGTGATGATCTCGTTGGCGCGGTCCTGGATCCAGGAGGTCGCCTCGGAACCGGCGGGGCCGCCGCTCGGCGGGTTGTACTTGAAGCCGCCGTCGGCGGGCGGGTTGTGCGAGGGGGTGACCACCACGCCGTCGGCGAGCCCGGACGTACGGTTCCGGTTGTGGGCGAGGATGGCGTGCGAGACCGCCGGGGTGGGCGTGTAACCGTCGTTCTGGTCGATGAGGACGGTCACGTCGTTGGCGGCGAACACCTCCAGTGCCGTGATCCGCGCGGGCTCGGACAGGGCGTGGGTGTCGGCCCCGAGGAAGAGGGGGCCGTCGGTGCCCTGGGCGGAGCGGTACTCGCAGATGGCCTGGCTGGTGGCCGCGATGTGGTCCTCGTTGAACGCCGCCGCGAGGGACGAACCGCGGTGCCCCGAGGTGCCGAAGGCCACCCGCTGCCCGGGGTCGGCCGGGTCGGGGTGCAGCGCGTAGTACGCCGTGACCAGGCGGGCCACATCGATGAGGTCCTCGGGCCCGGCGACCTGCCCCGCTCGCGCGTTCTGCATGTGCCCGCTCCTCCGCAAGTGTCGACCGTTGGGTACGGCCCCCATTCTCCCCTGCCCGGCCCACGGCAAGCTGTGCACGGCTGGTCCGACCATGGTGTGACGTGGATCACCGCAGCGCGGTCCTCGCCGCGGACAGGGAGGAGTGTGGAGATTTCACTACGGGCCCGGGTGCGAGCCGGGGATCCGGATGCGTTCAGGCAACTCTTCGACGAGCACGCTTCGGTGGTCCACCGGCATGCCGTGCGGACCACCGGCAACTGGGTCATGGCCGACGACATCGTGTCGCTGACCTTCCTGGAGGCATGGCGGCTGCGCGAGCGGGTGCTTCCGGGTGACGACAGCCTGCGTCCGTGGCTGCTGGGGATCGCGACGAACGTCGCGCGCAACACCGCGCGGGCGGCACGAAGACACCAGGCCGCGCTCGGCAGAGTCCCACCTCCCGACCCCGTGCCGGACTTCGCCGACGAGGTGACACAGCGCCTGGCCGACACCGAGGAACTGGCCGCCGCACAGAAGGCGTTGAGCACGATGCGCCGCGGGGAGCGCGAGGTGTTCACGCTCTGCGTGTGGGAGGGCCTGGACGCCGCCACGGCGGCCGAGGCCCTGGGCGTGGCCGTCGGCACCGTACGGGCCCGCCTCTCGCGCGCGAGAAAACGCCTGCGCAAACTCACCGAACTCGAACTCGCGGGCGGCACAGAAGACGGCACAGGGGAGAGCCGAGTGCAACGCCCGGCTCCGGTCGGACAGTTACCGGTCAGCAGCCAACAGGCGGCTCGGTCCACGCAGGAGAAGAAGCGATGAACACGAACCCGCGACGACGCGATCAGCCGGTCGACTACGACGATCTGGCCGAGTTGCTGCCCGCGCCGGGCCGTCCGGTGCTTGCGCAGGACCGCCATCGCGTACTGAGGGACAGTCTGATGCAGCACATCACCCACGAGAGCGCCCAAGAGCAGTCGGGTGCGACCAATACCCCGCCGACCATCTCACCCGTGATTCCCGCACGCCGACGCCCGGGGCGGCGTCTCGTTCTCGTCGCCGCGCCGCTGGCCCTGGCGGCCGTCGTGGGCCTGGGCGTGGTGGCGGTCGACGGAGCGCAGGACGGCCGCAGCGGCACACCTGCCGCAGGTGTCACCGCGGACGACCACCAGAAGGCCACGCAGTTGCTGGACCGGATCGCCCTGGCGGCCGCCGACCAGCCGGCGGTCACGGTACGCGACGACCAGTTCATCTACACCAAGTCCCAAGGCGCGGCGGGCGAGTTGGGCGTCCAGTTCAGCGATCCCGGAGAGCTGAAGCGCAAGGGGATCTTCACGCCGGAGGAGTACAAGGGGTCCGTCCGACGAGAACAGTGGGATTCGGTGGACGGCAAGCGCAGCGGTCTGCGGAAGGGCGTCGCGGTCGACGACCCTTCCAAGAAGATGGTCATGACCATGTACGGCGCCGGATATCTGACCTTCCGTCAACTTCAGGCTCTGCCCACCGATCCCGACGCGCTGCTGAAGAAGCTCTACGGCGACGTCGAGAACGCGGAGTCGAGCCGCCGTACGGAATTCGTCGTCGAGAACCTCGGATCCTTCATCGACAACGCCACCCTGCTGCCCGACCTCAGCGCCGCGATCTATCGGGCCATGGCCAAGCTGCCGGGCGTGCGTGTCGTGGACCACATCAAGGATGCCGCGGGACGGGAGGGTGTCGGTCTTACGTTCGAAGGTGCCCCAAAGGGTTATGCCTGGGTCTTCGACTCGTCCAGCCTGGTCTACCTCGGAACGACCGACTCGGCGCTCATGAAGGTTGGCGTCGCGGACAAGGCGAGTGAGGTGCCGGGCAGCTCGTCCTGAGTGAGCCGCCAGAGGGCGTCCGCCGTGGCGGACGCCCTCACGCGTGCGGTCTTCTCTTCACCGGCTCCACGGTTCTCCCGGATCCCCCGTGATCCGGTCGTGGCGCGGGGTTCAGTACTGCTCGGTCTCCACGAAGCCCGCGTCCGCGTCGTCGTCCGCACCGAAGGCGTCGGCGGCGGCGGTGGGGTCGAATCCGGGCGGGCTGTCCTTCAGGCCCAGGCCCATGCCGGCGAGCTTCGCCTTGACCTCGTCGATGGACTTCGCACCGAAGTTGCGGATGTCCAGCAGGTCGGCCTCGGAACGGGCCACGAGCTCGCCCACGGAGTGGACGCCCTCGCGCTTGAGGCAGTTGTAGGAGCGGACGGTGAGGTCGAGCTCTTCGATCGGCAGCACCAGGTCGGCGGCGAGGGCGGCGTCCGTCGGGGACGGGCCCATGTCGATGCCCTCGGCGTCGATGTTGAGCTCGCGCGCCAGACCGAACAGCTCGACCAGGGTCTTGCCGGCCGACGCCATGGCGTCACGCGGAAGCATGGCCTGCTTGGTCTCGACGTCGACGATCAGCTTGTCGAAGTCGGTGCGCTGCTCGACACGGGTCGCCTCGACCTTGTACGTGACCTTGAGGACCGGCGAGTAGATCGAGTCGATCGGGATGCGCCCGATCTCCTGGCCGACCTGCTTGTTCTGCACGGCGGAGACGTAGCCGCGACCGCGCTCGACGGTCAGCTCCATCTCCAGCTTGCCCTTGCCGTTGAGCGTGGCGAGGACGAGGTCGGGGTTGTGGACCTCGACACCGGCCGGGGGCGCGATGTCGGCGGCGGTGACCAGACCCGGGCCCTGCTTGCGCAGGTACATCACGACCGGCTCGTCGTGCTCCGAGGAGACGACCAGCTGCTTGATGTTGAGGATCAGGTCGGTGACGTCCTCCTTGACGCCCGGCACGGTGGTGAACTCGTGCAGGACACCGTCGATGCGGAGGCTGGTGACAGCAGCGCCGGGGATCGACGAGAGGAGTGTGCGGCGGAGCGAGTTGCCGAGGGTGTAGCCGAAGCCCGGCTCCAGCGGCTCGATCACGAACCGGGAGCGGAACTCGTCGACGACCTCTTCGGTCAGGGACGGACGCTGAGCAATGAGCACGAGGTGTTGCCTCCAGTATTTTGGCGCCCGCTATGTGACGCCGTAGACACCTCGAAGGGTACGGGCGATCCGGGCGTTCCGGTCTCACCGGAGGCCGAACCGCCGTCTCCGACCCGGCGAGGAGGCCGCGGGTTCCCTCCGCCACCAAGAGGGACCCGGCTCCGGACAGCTCGTACGACCGTTGGTTTCGGCAGGAAATCGCAGCTCTTTCGGGAAGCGGAGTCAAACCTACGGTGACGGTTTGCGCCACACCGAGATGTGTTTCGCGGAGTTCTCGGTGAACGGTTCGCCGGACCAGTCCGCGACACGCCGTTCCAGTTCGAGCCCCGCGAGCCGGGCCATCAGGTCGAGCTCCGCCGGCCATGCGTACCGGTGCCGTGAACTGTCGCGGCGGTAGCCGTCGCCGTCGTCGCTGCGGGTGAAGTGGTGCGAGACGAGGATCTGCTCGACCAGGTCGAAGGTGTCGAAGCCGAGATGCCGCTCGGACACGTCGAACGGCACCGCCACCTGCCCAGGCGGCAAAAACCGCAGCGGCGGCACGCCCAGCTCGATGACGAACCGGCCGCCGGGTGCCAGATGGCGCGCGGCGTTGCGGAAGCACTCGACCTGCTCGTCCTGCGTGAGCAGGTTCGTGATCGTGTTGTAGACGAGGTAGACCAGCGAGAAATCGCCGGGGACGACGGTCGTGGCCATGTCCCCGATGCTGACCGGGAGCTTCTCCTCGTCGATCTTGCGCCGCAGGACCGCCGCCATGGGCTCGGACAGCTCGATGCCCGCCACCGGCACGCCGCGTTCCCGGAGCGGGACGCCCACCCGACCCGTTCCGATTGCGAACTCCAGCGCCCGGCCGTCTCCGGCGAGGCCGGCGAGGAAGGCGAGAGCCGGTTCCAGAAAGGCGGCCGAGGACCTCTCGCTCTCCTCGGCGTCGTAGCGGTCGGCGGTCGCACGGGTCCACAGCTCACTGCTCGTCACGACCGGTCACTCTGCCGGGCACGGTGAGGCGGTGTCGACGCATTTTCCTTCCGGCTCTTCCTTCCGGCTCTTCCTTCCGGCGCGCGGCTGGACGGGCCGTGGGGCCGGATCGGGACGGATCGGGCCGGATCTGATCCGGTTCGGTTCGAGTGATTGACCGTGTTCCGTCAGATGGTGATGCTGGAGCAGAGGACTGAACGCGAAGCACTCTTATGAACGCCGTGTCCAGTCTGTCCAGGTACACCAGTAATGATCTGTTCGATCCTGAACCCCACGCAGGAAGGCAGGAACAGACATGCAGGAGATCCGGGAGCCCCAGGAGATCCGCAGGGCACAGGAGACGCCCGACCGGTCGGGAGCCACCCTCACCGGTGGGACGGGCTGGCAGTCACCCGAGTACGAGGTCGTCGACACCGCGCTCGAAGTGACGGCGTACGCACTGGTCACGCGGTAACCCCGCCGCTGTGCTGCTGCAGGTGCTCGGCACCGCGGCGGGCGGCGGACTGCCCCAGTGGAACTGCGCGTGTCCCGGCTGTGCCGGGGCACGCGCACATCCGCAGCGGCGCCGCCGCCACGCGTCCCTCGCCGTGCGAGCGGACGCCGGTCGCTGGTACATCGTCAACGCCACCCCCGACATCGGGGACCAGATCGAGGACACCCCCGCGCTGCACCCCGGTCCCGGCGCCCGGCAGACGCCGGTCGCGGGCGTCGTCCTCACCGACGCAGAACTCGACCACACCCTCGGTGTCGCGCGGCTGCGCGAGGCGGACGGCGTGGAACTGGTCGCCACCGCCCCGGTGCGCGAGGCCCTGCTCGCCGGCCCGCGCCTCGGAGCCGTGCTCGGACCGTACACAGAACTGCTCTGGCGGGAGCTGGGCACGGCTCCGCTGCCACTCGGCCCGGAACTGCAGGCCACCGCCGTGCCCATCGCCGCCAAACGCCCCCGGTACGCGGCGGGAACGGGCGACGACGACCCGCACTGGGTGGTCGCCCTCGTACTCCGCGAACCGTCCACGGGAAAGACCCTCGTCTACGGCCCCGCCCTCGCCGCCTGGCCCCACGCCCTGCAGGAGGCCGCCGAGGCCGCCGACTGCGTCATCGTCGACGGCACCTTCTGGGACGAGGACGAGCCCGTGCGCACCGGGATCTCCAGCAGGACCGCGAGCGGCATGGGACATCTGCCGATCGACGGCTCCGCAGGCACCGCGCACCGGCTGACCGGGCTGCGCGCCCGCTGTCTGTACACGCATCTCAACAACACCAACCCCCTGACCGACCCGGACGACGACCGGCACAAACAACTGGCCGACCGGGGACTAGAGGTCGCCGCCGACGGAATGGTCATCGAGCTGTGACGACAACACCTGTACGGGACACGACCACCCAGGACCGCCAGAACCCCTGGAGCCGCCCGGAGTTCGAGGAGCGGCTGCGCGACATCGCCACCACCCGCTACCACGACCGCCACGCCTTCAACGTACGGATGCACGAGGGCGCCCTGACCCGGGCCGAACTGCGCCGCTGGATCGCCAACCGCTTCCACTACCAGCGGCACATCCCCGTCAAGGACGCCCTGATCCTCGCCAAGTTCGAGGACCCGGCACTGCGCCGCATGTGGCTGCGCAGAATCGTCGACCACGACGGCGTACGGGAGGGGGAGGGCGGCATCGAACGCTGGCTGCGGCTCGGCGAGGCGGCCGGGCTCGACCGGGAACGGCTGTGGTCGGCCGAGGACGTACTGCCCGGGGTGCGCCTGGCCGTCGACGGCTACGTCAACTTCTGCCGGCTCAGGTCCCCGCTGGAGGCCGTCGCCGCCTCCCTCACCGAGTTGTCCGCTCCCGGAATCATGCGCACCCGCATCGCCGCCTTCGAACACCACTACCCGTGGATCGAGGCCGAGGGGCTCGCCTACTTCCGTACCCGCGTCGAGCAGGGCGGCCGGGACGGTGCTGAGGCGCTCGCACTGGTCGAACGGTGGGCACTCACCCGCGAGGAACAGGAACGGGCCGTCGCCGCCCTCGCCTTCAAGTGCGAGGTGCTGTGGTCGCTGCTCGACGCCGTGGACGGGGCGGGGGAGGGGCCATGACACCTCTGGGGGAGGCGCCTCCGGACGGCCACGCCTCGGCCGCGAGCGAGACCGTGGGCGATGGGGAGGGCGAACTCGTGGGCGCGGGCGAAAGCGCCGTTGCGGACGCCGCGGACTGGACTCCGGCGCTGAGCCGGTCCGTCATGCTCCGGCACGACCGGGTGCGCGGCACCGACCTGTTGCTCATGCCGGAACGCGTGGTCGTGCTGCGGGGCAGCGCGGGTGCCGTCCTGAGGCTCTGCGACGGCCGACGCGAAGTCGGCGCGATCGTCGCGGAGTTGGCCGAGCGCTACCCCGGCGCGTCCGTCGCCGCGGAGGTTCCGGAGTTCCTCGGCCGACTGCGCGAGGAGGGCTGGATCCGATGACCGGGGCCTCCGCCGCGCCCATCGCCCCTCCGTGGGCGCTGCTCGCGGAACTCACGCACGGCTGCCCGCTGCACTGCGCCTACTGTTCCAACCCCTTGGAACTGGTACGCAGATCCGCCGAACTCAGCACCGACGAGTGGGCCGACGTCATGCGCCAGGCCGGGGAGCTCGGCGTCGTCCACACGCACCTCTCCGGCGGTGAACCACTGCTGCGGCGCGACCTGCCCGAGATCGTCGAGGCGGCCGACACGGCGGGCATCTACACCCAGTTGGTCACCAGTGGCGTCGGCCTGACCCGGGAGCGGCTGACCGCCCTCACCGACCGCGGCCTGCGCAGCGTCCAACTCTCCGTGCAGCACGCCGAATCCGCCGCCTCCGACCGGATCGCCGGGACCCGCTCCTTCGCCGCCAAGCGGAAGGCGGCGGCCCTGGTCCGGGAGACCGGACTGCCGTTGGGCCTGAACGTCGTACTCCACCGGGACAACCTGGACGCGATCGGCGCCCTACTCGATCTGGCACTCGACTGGGGAGCCGAGCGGATCGAGCTGGCGAACACCCAGTTCTACGGCTGGGCGCTGGTCAACCGGGACCGGCTGCTGCCCGGCCGGGAGCAGATCGACCGGGCACGGACTGTCGTCGAGGCCCGGCGGGAGCAACTGGCCGGACGGGTGGACGTGGTGTGGGTGGTGCCCGACTACATCGACGGGATCGCCAAGCCCTGTATGGGTGGCTGGGGTGCCGTCTCGCTGACCGTGGCCCCCGACGGCACGGTGCTGCCCTGCCCGGCCGCCGCCACACTGCCGGGGCTCGACGCCCCGAACGTCAAAGACCGTTCCCTGGAGTGGAGTTGGCGCCACTCGCCCACGTTCCACCGCTACCGGGGCACCGACTGGATGGCCGAACCCTGCCGCTCGTGCCCCGAGCGGGAAACCGATCTCGGCGGCTGCCGCTGCCAGGCGTACGCGCTCACCGGCGACGCCTCCCGCACCGATCCCGTGTGCCGGCTGTCCCCCGACCACGGTCTCGTACGGACCCTCGTCGACGCGCCCGTATCGCGGGCCGCCCTGCCGACGGTTCCCCGTTCCCATCCACCGCGAGGCGCCCCGCAGGGCCCTCGGAGGGTGTGACCCACCACCAGATCCCTTCCAACCCCCACTTGGAGGACCGATGCGAAAGACCAGCAGGCGCACGACCCGCAGAGCGCTGACCGCGGGCGCGGCCCTGTCCCTGACCGGGCTGTTGCTCACGGGAGTCCCCGGCCTCGGAACGGCCCGGGCCGACTCCGCCGGCACCACCGCCCCCGCGGCAGTCGCCGGCGTACCGACGGGCGTCACCCCCATCACCACCGGGCTGACCGTCCCCTGGGGCGTCGGCTGGCTGCCCGACGGCTCCCACTCCCTGGTCACCGAGCGCGACGACTTCCGGGTCTGGAAGGTCACCCCCGACGGCGCCAAGACCCAGGTCGGGACCGTGCCCAACAGCCAGACCACCGGCGGCGAGGGCGGACTCATGGGAGTGGCCGTCGACCCCGGCTGGGCCACCAACCGCTACGTGTACTTCATGCACACCGCCGCCGAAGGCAACCGCATCGCCCGCATGACGTACAACGGCACCTCCCTCACCGGCTACACGGTGATCCTCCAGGGCATCAGCAAGGCCCGGTACCACAACGGCGGACGGCTCGCCTTCGGCCCCGACGGCTATCTGTACGCCACGACCGGCGACGCCCAGAACACGGCTCTCGCCCAGGACCGGAACTCCCTGAACGGCAAGATCCTGCGCCTGACCACCTCCGGGCAGCCGGCCCCCGGCAACCCGTTCGGGAACCACGTCTACAGTCTCGGCCACCGCAATCCCCAGGGACTCGCCTTCGACCGCAACGGGCGGCTGTGGGAGGCCGAGTTCGGCAACACCCGGTTCGACGAACTGAACCTGATCAAGCCCGGCGCCAACTACGGCTGGCCCACCTGCGAGGGCACCTGCTCGACCGCCGGGATGACCAACCCGAAGAAGACCTGGACCACCGGCGAGGCCTCGCCCAGTGCCATCGCCATCGCCGACAACGTCGTCTACATGGCCGCCCTGCGCGGCGAGCGCCTCTGGCGCATCCCCATCGAGGGCGACACCGAGAACGTGGGCACGGCGACGGCGTACTACATCGGCACGTACGGCCGGCTCCGTACGGTCGTCAAGGTGCCCGGCCGCGAACAGCTGTGGCTGGCGACCACGAACGCCGACGCCAACGGAGGCGAGCCGGACGGCGCGGACCGCGTCCTGCGGGTGACTCTGGGCTGACCGCCGAGGTCCGTTCGGAGGGGTCCCTTCGGAGAGGTCCGGCGCTACGGCTCGTACGACGTAGGAGACGGCCCGGCCCCGGGCGGCGAGTGTGTTCTGTTCCGTCCGCCCGGGGTGCCGTTCCTGATGTGCAGGGGCGGCACTCGGGCGGCGGCACGCTTTTCGCTCGCCCGCTCGCCCGCTCGCCCGCTCGCCCGCTCGCCCGCCCGTCCGTTGCCGGGCCGGGTGGGTGCCGAATCCTCAGCCGTGGTCCCTCAGTTCCTCGTCCAGGATGTCGAACAGCTCATCGGCGGTGGCCGCTTCCAGCGTGTCGTCCTGCGCGGTCGAACCCGGCCCTGAGGCCGGAGCCGCGGTGCCCGTCGGCCGGTGGGTCTCGGCCCACCTGGCAGCCAGGGCACGCAGCCGGTCCTCGATCCGGGCCGCTTCCGTCGCCCCCGGCTCCGCGGCCAGGAGTGCCGACTCCAGGCGTGTGAGCTCCTCGTCGAGCGCGCGGTCGACACCCGCCGCCGGTTGCTCCCCGACCAGTTCCTCCCCGACCAGTTCCGTACGCAAGAACTCCGTGACGGAGACGATGGTCGGGTAGTCGTAGATGAGCGTCGCGGACAGATGCTCGCCGGTGGCGCCGGAGAGCCGGTTGCGCAGTTCGAGCGCGGCCAGCGAGTCCACACCCATGTCGAGGAAACCGCGCTCGGGTACGATCGCCTCCGGCGCGTCGAAGCCCAGTACCTCCGCAACCTGCGTCCGCACCAGATCGAGCAGCACCCGCCCGGCCTCCTCCCAGGAAAGGCCCGCCAGCCGCGCGGACAACGGCTGATCGGCCGCCGGCGCGGCAGTTGTCATGGGAGGTGTCACGGGAGCAGTCGCCGAAGCCTGCCGGACGTCCTGCCCGGAACGGTCCGGCGCCAGCCCGCGCAGCAGCGCCGGCAACTCGTCAGGGCGCGCCCCGACCGCCGCCGGATCCAACCGCACCGGCACCGCGAGGGGCTCCCCACAGGCCAGGGCCGCGTCGAAGAGGACCAGCCCTTCCTCCGGCGCCAGTTCCAGCACGCCGAGTCGCCCGATGCGCCCGGCGTCGATCGACGCGCCGCCGTCCTCTCCGGCCGCCGCCGTGCCCGCCCACAGCCCCCAGGCCATCGAGGTGGCGGGCAACCGCCCGGCCCGGCGATGGTGGGCCAGCGCGTCGAGAAAGACATTGGCCGCGGCGTAGTTGGCCTGTCCTGCCGCCAGGACCATGCCGCCCGCGGAGGAGAACAGCACGAAGGCCGAGAGGTCCATGTCCTGGGTCAGTTCGTGCAGGTGCCAGGCGCCGTCCACCTTTGAACGCAGCACCCGCCGCACCCGCTCAGGCGTCTGGTCGGCCAGCACTCCGTTGTCCATCACCCCGGCGGCGTGCACGACGGCGGTCAGCGGGTGCTCGGCGGGAACGGTGTCCAGCAGCGCGGCCAGCGCGTTCCGGTCGGCGATGTCGCAGGCGGCCTGTGTCACGGTGGCGCCGAGTGCGGTGAGTTCCGCGGACAGACGGGCGGCGTCGGGGGCGTCTGGCCCCCGGCGGCCGGCCAGCAGCAGGTGTCGCACCCCGTGCTCGACCACCAGATGCCGCGCCACCAGCGCACCGAGCATGCCCGTGCCTCCGGTCACCAGCACGGTTCCCGAACCGTCCCACGACGGCCCGTCATCGGCCACCTTCACCCGGCCCAGCCGGGGGACCAGGGCACGGCCCCGGCGGAGGGCGATCTCCGGCTCGCCCGTCGCCACCGCGGCCGGCAGCGCACGGACGGACTCGGCGGAACCGTCCACATCGACCACCACGAACCGGCCGGGGTTCTCCGCCTGGGCGGCCCGCAACACACCCCAGGCCGGAGCCAGGCCCAGGTCGAGCGGCTCGTCGGGCCGCGCGGGGTCGGCGTCGGCGTCGGCGCGGGCGTCGGCGTCGGTGGCATGGACGGCGTTGCGCGTCACGACGACCAGCCGGGACGCCGCGAAGCGCTCGTCGGCCAGCCAGTCGCGCAGTGTGTCCAGCACCGTGGTGGTGGTGCGGAACGCCCGCTGCGGCACGTCGTTGCCGGTCCGGCGGGCGTTGGTCGTGTCGTTCGTTCCGTCGATGGTCCCGCCGTCTGTCACGGGGTCCATGACGCCGTTCGGCTCGCGGTTCGTCTCGTCGGTCGTCGTGTTGATTGAATCCGGACGCAGCCACAGTGTGACCACGTCGGGCACCGTGGACGACGGCTCCGCGGCGAGCACTTCGTCCAGCTCGGCGAGCTTGGACGGTGTTGCCCGG
Organism: Streptomyces sp. NPDC058697; assembly: GCF_042715345.1. Classification (NCBI taxonomy): domain Bacteria; kingdom Bacillati; phylum Actinomycetota; class Actinomycetes; order Kitasatosporales; family Streptomycetaceae; genus Streptomyces; species Streptomyces sp. NPDC058697. Next base: position 4,007 of record NZ_JBHXSU010000008.1, on the reverse strand, counting down.
GATGCGTCCGCCGGAAGCGGCATCCACCGCACCCGGTGGAGGAAGCGCGGCCCGGCGTCCAGTTGCCGTGACGTCACCGGCCGCATCGCGAGTGAGTCGACGGACGCTACCGGCGCGCCCGTCGCAGCGTCACGCATGTCCAGCGACACCACGCCGGGAGCCGTCGTCCAGATCCGGACCCGCAGCGAGCTCGCCCCCCGGGAATGCAACGTGAACCCGTTCCAGGCGAACGGTATGCGGGTGCTCTCCCTGTCCTCGCCCTCCTCCGCAGGCAGCACATCGGTGAAGTGCAGCGCCGCGTCCATCAGGGCCGGGTGCAGCCCGTACGCCGCCACGTCCGTAACGCCCTCGGGCAGCGCGATCTCGCCGTAGACCTCACCCTCGCGCTGCCAGACCGCACGCACTCCCTGGAAGACCGGCCCGTACCCGTACCCCTGGGCGGCCAGGTCCTCGTAGAGCGTGTCGATCGGCACGACGGAGGCGCCCGGCGGCGGCCACGCCTCTCCCGGCGCCAGCGTCGGCGCCGGTGGCGGCTCGGTGGCCTCCGTCGCCGGGCGGAGCACACCTGTCGCATGCCGGGTCCAGATCGCGTCCGGGCCGGTGTCCGGGGCGCCCGTGTCGCGGGAGAAGATCTCCACGCCGTGACGGCCTGCCGCGTCGACCGCACCCACCACCACCTGAAGGGCCAGGGTGCCCTGCTCGGGTACGGGCAGCGGCGCCTCCTGAATGAACTCCTCGACGACCGGACAGCCGACCCGGCCACCGGCGTGCAGTGCCATGTCCACCAGCGCCGCGCCGGGCAGCAGGGTCGTCCCCAGAATGCGGTGATCCTCCAGCCAGGCGGGAGAGCCGCTCGTGAGCCGACCGGTGAGGACCAGCCCGCCGGTACCGGGGAGGGCAACGGCCGCGCCGAGCAGTGGATGACCTGCGGAGGTCTGACCGAGATCTGCCACGTCACTCGCCGGGGGAGTCATGCCGTCGATCCAGTAGTGCTTGTGCTGGAAGGGGTAGGTGGGCAGGTCTATGGGGTGGGTGGGCTGGTCTTTGAAGAGGGCGGGCCAGGTGATGGGGATGCCTCGGGTGTGCAAGTGGCCCAGGGCGTGCAGGAGATGGGCGGGCTCGGGCCGGTCCCTGCGGAGGGTGGGGATTGTGTCTTGGTCCTGGTCGGTGTGTGCGGCGAGGGTGGCGTCGGGGCCGATTTCCAGGAGGGTGGTTGCTCCTGCGGTGCGCAGGGCTTGCAGGCCGTCGTGATAGCGGACGGTTTCGCGTACGTGGCGTGTCCAGTAGTCGGGTGTGCACAGTTCTTGTGGGTTGGCGAGGGTGCCGGTGAGGTTGGAGACGAGGGGGATGACCGGTGGGTGGAAGGTGACGTGGGCGGCGGCCTCGCGGAAGGTGGCGAGGATGGGGTCCATGAGTGGGGAGTGGAAGGCGTGGGAGACCCGTAGGCGCCGGGTGTGTTGGAAGTGGGCTGCGGCCTGCGTTACGGCGGTTTCCTCGCCGGAGATGACGACTGCGTCGGGTCCGTTGACCGCTGCGATGGCCACCTGTTCCATGCCTTCCAGGACGGTGGTGACGTCGTGTTCGGTGGCCCGTACTGAGACCATGGCGCCGCCTGTGGGCAGGGTGCCCATCAGCTGGGCGCGTGCTGTGACCAGGGTGCAGGCGTCGGGCAGGGTGAATACTCCGGCCAGGTGTGCGGCGGTCAGTTCGCCGATGGAGTGGCCGGCGAGGTAGTCGGGCTGTATGCCCCATGACTCCAGCAGGCGGCTCAGTGCGACTTCCAGTGCGAAGAGTGCTGGTTGTGCGAACTCTGTACGGTCCAGGTGGCCGTTGTCTTCGGCTTCTGTTGATGGCCACATGATTTTCTGCAGGGGCAGGCCGAGTTCTTCGGTGACCTCGTCCAGGGCGTGGGCGAATGCGGGGAAGGTGTCGTACAGCTCGCGGCCCATGCCGAGGCGTTGGCTGCCCTGGCCGGAGCAGATGAACGCCAGCTTGCCCGGGCGGACCATCCCTGTCACGGCGTTCGCCGCCGCCTGGCCCTCAGCGACCCGGGCGAGCCCGTCCAGCAGCTCAGTCGTCTTCGCGCCTACCACTACCGCCCGGTGTTCCAGTGCGGCGCGGGTGGTGGCCAGCGAGTACCCGACGTCCACCGGGTCCTGGTCTTGCTCGGTGATGTGGGCGGCCAGTTGTGCGGCCTGTGCCCGTAGTGCCGGTTCGGTTCGCGCGGACAGCAGCCAGGGCACCAGCGGCAGGGCTGGGGCGGTCTGTTTGGTCTGCTCAGGACGTTCGGCTTGGGGGGCTTCTTCGAGGATGAGGTGGGCGTTGGTGCCGCTGATGCCGAAGGAAGAGATCCCGGCTCGGCGGGGGTGGCCGATGTGCTGCCAAGGTTGGGCCTGGGTGAGCAGTTCGACCGCTCCGGCCGTCCAGTCGACGTGCGTGGACGGTTCGGTTACGTGCAGGGTTTGTGGCAGCAGGTCGTGGTGCATCGCCATGACCATTTTGATCACTCCGGCCACGCCGGCGGCTGCCTGGGTGTGTCCGATGTTGGACTTGAGCGAGCCCAGCCACAACGGCCGTCCCTCGGGCCTCTGTTGCCCGTAGGTGGCCAGCAGCGCTTGGGCTTCGATGGGGTCGCCGAGGGTGGTGCCGGTGCCGTGTGCCTCGACTGTGTCGATGTCGGCCGGGGAGAGGCCTGCGTGGGTGAGGGCTTGGTGGATGACGCGTTGTTGGGCGGGGCCGTTGGGGGCGGTCAGGCCGTTGGAAGCGCCGTCCTGGTTGACTGCCGATCCCCGGATGACCGCCAGGATCTGGTGGTTGTTGTGGCGGGCGTCGGAGAGCCGTTCCAGGACGAGGACGCCCACCCCCTCCGACCAGCCGGTGCCGTCGGCGTCCTCGGAGAAGGACTTGCAGCGTCCGTCGGGGGCCAGGCCGCGCTGGCGGCTGAACTCGATGAACGTGTCCGGGGTGGACATGACCGTCACCCCGCCGGTCAGGGCGAGGCTGCAGTCGCCGTTACGCAGAGCCTGAGCGGCAAGATGCACGCTGACCAGTGAGGAGGAGCAGGCGGTGTCGATGGTGAGGGCGGGTCCTTGCAGGCCGAGGGTGTAGGCGATGCGGCCGGAGATGATGCTTCCCGCGCTGGCTCCAGTGGGGTAGTCGTGGTACATCACCCCGGCGAACACCCCGGTCGGCGTGCCCTTCAGCGATGCCGGCACGATCCGGGCGCGTTCCAACGCCTCCCAGGAGACCTCCAGCAGCAGCCGCTGCTGTGGGTCCAGTTCGCGTGCTTCTCGTGGGGAGATGCCGAAGAATTCCGGGTCGAAGCCGGCCGCGCCGTCCAGGAACCCGCCTTCGCGGACATAGCTGGTGCCCGGGCGTGCGGACTCGGGGTCGTAGAGCCGTCCCAGATCCCAGCCCCGGTCGACAGGGAAGGGTGCAACACCGTCGATGCCTTCGGCGACCAACTGCCAGAGTTCTTCAGGGCTGTTCACCCCGCCCGGATACCGGCACGCCATCCCCACGATCGCCATCGGCTCGTCCGTATCGGACGTCCGTACCAGTGCTGCGGTGGTACTGCTGCCCACCGGGGTCTCGAGGAGGTGGGTGAGGAGGTGGCGGGCGAGGGCGGTGACGGTGGGGTAGTCGAAGACCAGGGTGGAAGGCAAGCGCAGGCCGGTAGCAGTCGTCAGGGCGTTGCGGAACTCGACCGCGGTCAACGAGTCGAAGCCCATTTCGTTGAATGCCCGGCCGGGTTCGATCACGGAGTCCGGGCCGAAGCCCAGCACCACCGCCACCTGAACACCCACCAGATCCGCCACGAGCGACAACTGCTGGTCCGCGTCCAGCCCCTGCAGCCGACGCGCCAGCGGGGAGCCCTGCCCGGCCCGCACGCTCGCGCGACGGCCCTGCCTTCCGACCAGCCCGTGTAGGACGGCCGGAACCTCCCCGTCCGCCGCATGCAGACCAGCCAGGTCCAACCGCACCGGAACCACAGTCGGCACCGACTC